>JBMNTQ010000243.1:0-2509 GCA_050945815.1 Christensenellales bacterium | reverse complement strand
ATACCACCTGTAGCCGTGGAAGCATTGATTCTTGCAGGGGTTGCCAGTTGCATGGTTTTTACGCTTATCCTAGAGTCGCATAAAATAAGGGGCCGGGGGTTGCTTATTGCCGGGCTTTGGCTGGTTGTTTTTTGTTTCGTATTGCAAGCTGATATACTAAATGGCCTACGCCTTACAGTCAATCATATTAACCAGATTATGGGGCGAACTTTTGGCCGTATTTATCCGATTTATGATGTTTCAGTAGAGATAGGCGGATATGCGCTTTCTGCAACATTATTTTTCACTCCGATTTGCGTATTGCTAGGGCTTTTGTGTAGCTATATGGCCCATTCGCGGGATGTTGTTGTTTCATTGATTCTCACGGCAGCTCTTATTTGTGCGAATGTGCTGTTTAAAATAGAGATGGGAATAATTTGGCTAGTGGTGCTGATTTTTACACAATTCATTCTGCTGGGGCAAGCCTTTGAGACTCGAAAAGACTTCTATAAAGGAGCTTCGCGGTCATATCATAAGGCTGTGATGGTGGCGGCCGCCGTATTCTGCGTGCTTTTTGTTGTTGCGTTTGTGGCAAGCCCTTCTTATAATAGCAGTCCGTTGCTGAATGCGCGTGAAGGATTTGTTCGCAGGGTGGACAGACTTAGGTATGGTAGTAACGATTCTCTTGGCATGCCAGACGGAGATTTTACGGAAATTAAGGACTTTAATCCATCGAACGAAACGGCCATCGAGGTAACGATGGAAACGCCTACATCTCTTTGGATGAGGGGGTATGTGGGCGCACGTTATAACGGCAGAGGATGGCGTCCTGATGAACCCGAGAAGCTATACGAACATGCAGATCTTTTCTATTGGCTGCATGAAGATGACTTTTACGGACAAAAACAGCTGGTGGATTCCGCTCTTGTTACCGGAGAAGAAGTATCGGAACGGGCCTTTGGCATACGTGTGAAAAATGTTGGTGCAAGCAGCCGTAATATTTATGCGCCGTATGAAGTCTATGTGACCGATAGTAGGCTGATGCCTTCTGACGGAATTGGGGATAAGGCTCTTGTGGGGACCGGCTTTAGCGGCGTAAGAGAATACGAATATTATTCCCTTCCAAACCTAGTAAAGCGTTATCCTGATATGATTCGCGGGCTATATGGCGAAGAGAAGAAAAGTATGCTTTATATCGAATCGTTTCTTGCAGTTGAAAGCAATTATGCGCAATTTGTTTATAATCAATATACTGAACTTCCTGAAGATGTAGAGGCTTGGACCGATGAATACTTACAGGATGTTCTGCCTAAAAAAGAGGACGCGAACTACGCTGAAGTGAAACAGGCTATTATTAAGTACTTGACCGAGCAAACAACCTATTCAACCGAGGTTTCACAGCCGAAGAGCGGTGATTTTGCTTATGATTTTCTTTTCCTAGATAAAAAGGGATATTCTTTGCACTATGCTACGGCTGCAACACTGATGTTTCGCGCAAGTGGTATTCCTGCACGATATGTGGAAGGGTACATCATGACTCCTCAGGATGTTAAGGATGTTCCGGAGAATTCGACTTTGAAACTAAATGGAACCCATGCTCATGCTTGGGTAGAAGTGTATCAAAGGGGCGTTGGCTGGATTCCTGTAGAGGTAACACCGCCATATTTTGGATTAATGGAGGAAGCGGACTCGTTAGAGGGGGTTCCGGGGGCAAGCAGTAGCACAGGGGATGGATTTTCTACGGATGAAGAAATAATTGAAGAGCAAACGGAAAGCCTAGAGGAGATTGATGGCGGGAAGGAAGAAACCGGCAGCAGCCCGCTTATATGGGTTGCTATCATAATCGTGATTGTAGCAGCTGTGCTTGGCTGGCTGTTGCTAAGATATTTCCGGAAGAACAAACTTTGGGTGCAGGAAAGGGCCAGTAAATGCTTGCACGAAGATAATAATACAGCTGTGGTTGCTATGTTTATCTGCGTGATGGATGCACTTGCAGCATTCGGGTTGAAAGACAGAGGTGTGTGGTTGGCAAATGTACTGATGGTTGAATCGAGAGAGGTTCTTGCTGTTTCGGCTGAGAAAATAGAAGACGTTTTTTATATATATGAAGAAGCGGCTTACTCCAGCAAGACGTTGAGCGGTGAGAAACGCAGGAAAGTAGAACTCTTTATTAAAGAATTAGAATCATGCCTCAAAGAAAGCTTTCGTGGGGTTAAACAATGTAAGGTATATCGCTTGCGGAAGCTATTTGCTGCAATAACACCACATTTCAATACAAACGACGTTGACACGGTATGAGTAACGAAAAAGCATCGTTGGAGTTTTGCCACAAGCTGCTCTTTTGGAAACAGGCGAGCCGAAGAAGTGTGCGTGGAGTATGGGTTTTTATACAATTCGTTTTTTAGTACAGTTTGTTTGACAAACATTGAACGGGTAAAAAATGAGCAAGCTTTTAAAAGTCCTGTTTTAGTCGAACGTATTAAAACAGATGGCGGCTGACACGATAAGATTCTGAATGGTATGCAAGGTA
>JBMNTQ010000242.1:0-2512 GCA_050945815.1 Christensenellales bacterium | reverse complement strand
ATGCAAGCGAGTGTCAGGATTTAGTTGAAAAGTACGGGGTTCTTCAAGCGCCAACCCTTGTGGCTGTTACGAATAGCGGCGCGGAAAAGTTCTCCGGCCCAGTCAGCGTGCTGGAATACATCGGAAGTAACAATACACCTATTTGAACTAGGCGTTGAGCACTATTTGGCGTGAAACCCGTATAAAATGGACTATGAATGGAGTAGAGAAATGGCAGAGGTTAAAGTCAATCCTGGAATCTGTGGACTAGAAACAACAATCACGGTGACATCAGAGATGGATACGGCAAGTATCGTCATTTCTTCACAGTGTCCGAGTGTTCAAAAAATGCAAGACGAACTTATGGATATCGATTGTCTTGAAGAATGCTTTTCAAAATTCGGCACCTCGCGGGTATATAAAGCGGCCGAAAAGCATTGCAAGCATGTTGGATGTCCTGTGCCTGCTGCCATTATCAAAGGCTTGGAGGTCGCTTGCGGGTATGCGCTTCCCAAGGATGTTGCGTTTAAAATCAGCAAATAACCGTTGACCTGCCTGCCGGCTAACTCCCATAAGGCTGCACGACCTTTTCTTATGTGAGGCCGACGCATTGTCGGTTTGCCTGTATGTTTTAGCTTATGGTCATGATATTACCCCACTCCAGTATACCTGTAGCGGATAAAATATCTACAAATTATTTGGCAATTATGGCTTGCCGCCCCCTCTCCGCTTTATTGTTAATAGCGTACCTAAGCTTTTTAGCTTGAAACAAACCCGAACATATGTTGGCATATGCCCATAATTAATCTAAAATGGATTGTGAGAATAGGTCCATAATTTGTCTTGATCGTGAGGTGACTATTCTATATGAAAATGCATATTCTTACGGATAACAGAACGAGAAAGCAAGGTTTCCTTTCGGAGCACGGGTTATCCTTATTTATTGAATATGAAAATGTCAACATTTCGTTTGATACCGGCCAGTCCGACGTATATCTCCATAACGCCGCCTTGATGGGTGTGGATTTGAATAAGGCTGACTGCATTGTTCTTAGTCACGGGCACTACGACCATTGTGGGGGGCTGACTTACTTCCCCAAATCAGATCGTTCTCCGAAGATCTACGTGCATGAAGCAGCTTTTGCAAAGAAATATGCTCTAAATCCGGGTGGAACAACCTACCGCGAAATCGGCATCCCGTGGTCTTGCGGAGAGTAGGAAAATATAAAAAACGCTTCGTTTTTACAAAGAAAAACATGGAAATCGCGCCCGGCATACACCTATGCGGAGAAATACCGAGTGCCATGGCATTCGAGGAAGTCCCCCACGGTTCTTATTGCGGAGACGGGCCAGATTACTCTCATGATTTTATTAAGGACGAGAAAATGCTTGTCTTTGACGGTGAAAAGGGCCTTTCCATTTTCCTTGGATGCAGTCATCCGGGCGTTGTGAATTGCCTGCGTTATGCTGCAAAACTGTTTCCAGAAAAAAGATTCATACGCTGGCAGCGGGGATGCATCTGGACAACGTAAGTCCTCTGCGCCTGCAAATGACTATCCAGCACATGGTAGATTTGGATATCCAAAAGGTCATCCCCCTGATGGGGGTCAGGGCGTCGGTATCGGCGGCGGCGGAATGCTGCCCATACTTGCAGGGATTCCCGACGGTCAAGGGCCAGTGAAGAATCTGTTCGGGGCGCTAACCTCCATTGCAACCACATTCTTATAAAGACCGCAGCCGACAATCTATTTATTTCACCCAATTTACCGAGATCCGCCTATAAAATCGCTGCGGAAATGGGTTGGCGCCAGCAAGGCAAAGCTAACGGGCTAACAAAAAAGGACTTATTTGTACGGAAGTAAAACAGAGACTTCCCATAATATTAGGAGGACGAAATGAGCAGACAAAATATTGTACCGAATACACCCATCCTGCCGGCAAATTATCAGTTACATGGCACAATGGACTTGAAAAAAGATAAGAAAATAAATATAGGCATACAAGTAACATTCATCTTGGTCGTAGTTTGTATGATCGGATTGGCAAAATGGTTAAATTTCCCGACAGAGAGCAACTGGGGTACGGGAATACGCATCCTAGCAACAGTACTTATGGGCGTTGTTTATATGATCGTACACGAATTGACCCATGGCGTCTTTATGAAATTGTTCTCCAAGGTCAAACCAGTTTATTTTGTTCGTTTCCCATTTTTATGCACAGGCAGCGCGGCCTATTTTAATAAGAAAAACTTTATCATCATTGCTTTGGCTCCGGTTGTACTATGGGGAGCCTTCCTGATTGCGATGCTTACGGTTCATCCCTCTGATTTCTTTCTAAGCGTCTATATTATAATCGGATTGAACTTCGCAGGCGCGGCTGGCGACTATTTTTAGGTGTATGCGATATCAAAACTGCCCTCAATGGCGCTGATTCAGGATAATGGGAAAGAAACAAGTGTGTTTTTACCAAGAAAATGAGCAACACATCATCCAAGAAGGGATACGCCGAATGATACAAAGAGAGATACCTTTCA
>JBMNTQ010000241.1:0-2516 GCA_050945815.1 Christensenellales bacterium | reverse complement strand
ATTTTAAATTCGCCATTTCATGAAAACATAGGGCATGGAGAAGTACTCAAGTGGCCGAAGAGGCGCCCCTGCTAAGGGCGTAGGGTGGGCAACTGCCGCGAGGGTTCAAATCCCTCCTTCTCCGCCAAATCTAAACGTCGTTATTGATACAATGACGAGAAGCGAAAAAGCCCAGCGTTGCTGGGCTTTTTTGCATTTCAGCGCGGAAACTGTGATGTTTTAAGAGGCGTTTTTTCCGCCTTTTTGCACCATCACGTGTCATGATGCACCAAAGGTTTTTCTGCAACCTGCCTTTCGTGTCATCGTTCAAGAATCGTGTCATCGTGCACCAAGCATTTTTTTGCCTACTTATTGAAGCCTTTTGCTACCTTCTTCAACAGCAATGCCATTTATGAGGACACGGCTACCTACGGGCACTTCAATTCCTGCCTGTTCCCGTGGGAGGACGGCAGTGTTCATTATAAAGAACTGAGAAAGGCGGCGGAAAGCTATGCGAATTGATTTCTCTTGCGAGGTTTGCAACAGAGCTGGCTCTCGCCGCTATGCAAAAGGTAAGGTTCCGGCTCATTTTTTCTGTTTTACCGCTTGCCAAAATGAGTGGCAAAAATCTCGACAAGACATCGTCGAGAAGAACCGAGACTCCGCATTCCGAAAAAAGGTCAGTCAAGGTCTAATGCTTCGCAAACAAATGCTTGGCGACAACTACCATTCACCACAAGTGAAAGAGAAAATTGGAGCGGCTACATTGGCGCATTGGAAGAATTATGATGAGACAACGAAAAACAGAATGCTCCAGACATTAAGAAATAATGCTGCAGCAAAACGCACCTATGGACGCTATGATAGCCGTTGGAATGCCTTGAGTGCTCGGATCCGAAAAGATGGTATCTGTCATCGGTGTGGGCGAAGAGATAATTTGGCTGTTCATCATATTATTCCCTTATCTCAGGGTGGTAGTACGAAAATCGACAATCTCGTTACGCTTTGTGCTTCCTGCCACAAGATTGTTGAAGACCAAGCAAAAAGCGTATGCAGAATCATACCGGACTGGCCAGTCGTACAGTTTCTTGTGAAAGAAAGGTTGCACCGAATATGATTATTGAGAGCAGAAAACTATCTGATCTGAACCCGGCGGCTTATAACCCTCGCAAAGAACTGAGGCCTGGAGACTATGAATTTGAGAAGCTCAAGCGTTCCGTCGAGAGTTTCGGTTACGTGGAATTGATAGTAGTGAACCATCGAACTGGCAATACAGTAATCTCCGGGCATCAGCGTTTATCTGTGCTGAAGCATTTAGGTTACACCGAGGTCGAGTGTGTAATCGTTGATATGGATGTTATAAGCGAGAAAGCTCTAAATATTGCCATGAACAAAGTATCCGGTGACTGGGACAAAGATAAACTGGCTCTGCTCATCGCGGATTTACAGGGTGTGGACTTTGATGTATCGCTCACTGGTTTCGACCCCGCAGAAATTGATGACCTTTTCAAGGATTCGCTTAAGGATGGTATCACAGACGACGACTTCGATGTGGATGCGGAACTGCAAAAGCCAGCAGTTGCAAAGCTTGGTGATGTGTGGCTGCTCGGCCGGCACAGGCTGGTCTGCGGTGATTCCATCCAAGCGGGCACCTTTACCGCTCTGATGGACGGCAAGCTGGCAAATCTGGTGGTGACCGACCCGCCATACAATGTCAACTACGAAGGCTCGGCGGGTAAAATCAAAAACGACAACATGGGGAATGAAGCGTTCTATGACTTCCTGCTTGCGGCGTTTACGAACACCGAGGCGGCGATGGCACAGGACGCTTCCATTTATGTGTTCCACGCCGACACCGAAGGGCTGAACTTCCGCAAGGCATTCTCGGACGCCGGCTTTCAACTTTCCGGGTGCTGCATCTGGAAAAAGCCGTCGCTGGTGCTTGGGCGCTCACCATACCAATGGCAGCACGAACCGGTGCTGTTCGGCTGGAAGAAAAAAGGCAAGCACAACTGGTATACCGACCGCAAGCAGACCACCATCTGGGAATTTGAAAAGCCGAAGAAAAACGCCGACCATCCGACCATGAAGCCGATTGCACTTGTTGCTTATCCCATTATGAACAGTAGCCTGACAAACTGCATCGTGCTCGACCCCTTCGGCGGCAGCGGTTCTACGCTCATTGCCTGTGAGCAATCTGACAGGATTTGCTTCACAATTGAACTCGACGAAAAATACTGCGACGTTATTGTAAAGCGGTATATCGAACAGGTCGGATCGGCAGATAAAGTTTCCGTCCAGCGCGATGATCTGATCTACTCCTATGCGGAGGTGGCTGCGGATGGATAAACCAAAGTTGAATGCCCATGTTACTTGCGTGGTGGCTTCACATTGACATCGGGCTGAATACTGCCGTCAATCTCGCCGTGTTCGCTTTCAAAGGCTTTAATGCTATCCCGTATCAGAACAAGAATCTGGCTGTTAACCGAGCGGCCTTCGTATTCGGCCACAAACCCCAGCTTCGCCAGCATCTCTTC
>JBMNTQ010000240.1:0-2520 GCA_050945815.1 Christensenellales bacterium | reverse complement strand
TCATTTGTTTCCAGATTACAGCTTTTGCACCACACTATCATTACCTCCTTCCTAAAATTCATTAAACTAAATAGAGCATATCAAATGAACTGTACAATTAAATGGACTCAAACACATGCACAGGCTATTTGTTTGGAGAATCCAGTTCCACAATATCCTCAAGATTGCAATCTAATGCTTCGCAGATCTTGCTTAAGACATGGGTTGAGACATCTCCACCTTTACCCATCTTTGCTATTGCGTTTGAAGATATACCCGCCTTTTCCTTTAAGTCTTTTTTTAGCATATTGCGGTCAATAAGTAGTTTCCATAGTTTATTGTAGTTCATCGTAAACCTCATTAGCTCTGTTTCTATCTCAATGAATTGCTACCTATTAGTTAAAAATAGTGTACAGCAGCGATTTTAAAATGTCAATTTAATCTTGCGATTCTCAACTTATATACCTAAACTGAAACACCTAACAAAGAGTAAGTGTTCTCAGCAGCAAGCAAGGTCTTTTGGAGCCAAAAAACATCAATCGGAGACTTCGACGAGTCTCCGATTTTACTTGATGGGGATTTCCCCATACCCCTATAGCACAGATTATATCTGTGGCCACGCAATGTTCCATCGCTATTTTTCGTCTCGCTGTCGCTCGTTGATCTGCCGTTTGTGTTCTTCCAAACCCAGCAGATAAGCGGCATTTGCCTTGTGAATCAGTAATTCTCGCATCTGTTCCTGCGTTTTGTGGTAGTCAGCATAAGCTGCTTTTTTCTCACTCAGCAGCTTTGCGAATTCTTCACTCAGGCTTTTGACCGTAGGGAGCTTTTTAAGCCCAAAATCATCAAAGGCTTTCTTCGCCGCTTTGTGAATAAGGATATCTCTCTCATGCTCCGTGAGATACTTTTTGGAATATCCTGCCTTGCGGTATCCGGTGTAAACCTCGCGCGTCTTGGAGTAGTTAATGATATGCGTCCGCAAGGCCTGCACCTCTGACATTCGTGTTTCTGTTGCCTTGATCGTTGCTTTCAATTCGTAAAATCTTCCTTCGATATCGGCGGCAGCATTAGCAAGAACATCAAAATCAGCAAAGCCTTTTTCCTCCAAATACACCAGCGTTTTGGCCATCTGCTTGAGCTTCACCACTTTCATCGTCTGATCGTACCAATAGCCTTTACCGGAATTGAGCTTCACCTCTATATCAGAAATCAGCGTTGTACGCTCTTTGCGTTTCGGGTATTTCTTCTTGACAAAAGGCTTGTGCATTTTGCTTCCTGCAAGAACTGAACGAAGCTCCTGTTCAGAATACCCCTCACCGAGAGACTCCAGTCGGATGCTCTGTTTTTGATTTTCGTGCCGGAGCAACAATCTGCCTTTTCGTGCAACGGAATAGCCGGAGGATTTCAAAAGCGCTAGGAACGCATCGAAGTCCTGTGGCTCCTTTTCAATGGCGGTGTCTATCGCCATGCGGAGCAGATCACGATTGGATAGTTTGTCATGACCGCCTAGCCACCTGTTATAGCTCAGACCATGTTTCTGCGGATTATCTATGACAGACAGACGGTGTTCGGCACAAATCAGATCGGAAAGCTTGCGGACAGCCCGGTAGCTTCCAATGAAGTTGCTGAACTTTCGTGTACAGTCAAGGGTCGTAGAATTCCAGTAAATGTGATTATGAATGTGCGCTTTGTCAATGTGGGTACAAACAATAAATGCGTGATTCCCCTTGGTGAAGCGCTCAGCAAATTCGTAGCCGATACGGTTCGCCTCCTCGGGCGAAAGCTCTCCCGGCTTGAAAGACTGCCGTATCTGATAAGCTATAATATCGCTTTCCTGAACACGTCCGGTCAACTCTCGGTACTCTCGCTTGGACAAAGCAAATTCGGAAACCACGGTATCCGGGTCGCAGGCAAAGGTAGAGATCAACTCACCACCTTCCGTCTTATCCGGGTTCATGCCGTAGTCCGTCCTATCCGCCAGACATTGTGCCAGTGTTTTACCTTTATTCAGATGCATCGGAATGATTCGTGTTGTTGCCATAAGCCCTCCAAAAGAAAAGACGCAGGATCTTTCCTGCGCCAATTCATTATCTGTACTTTGTTTCTATCCGTAAACTTTTTCCTTAAACAGCATCCGCATGACGATAAACCCTGCAAGAAGTTTGACTGCCAGTTTGGGCAATCCGTAGGGCGAAATCAGAAAAGCAATCACCAATCCAATGCAGCCGTTCAGTGTGGAGCCATTCACAAAGTGATATATGCTAGCGATAACAAAAAGGATGGAGACAAGCAAAAAGACTATAGAGGAAAGCTTGAGTACCAGTTTGCATATGCACTCAATTATCCATAAAATCAGCATAAGCGGGGCTAGCAGGATCTTCAGAATGAATTTCATCGTTAATCCGTCCTTTCTGACTTCATTGTATTTGGATATATGTAAGGAGGCAAGGATGTCGGGACGAAATCTTCCCGGCATCCCTGTGCATTTATTGGATGGTTGACAGCTTCATCAGAATTTTATTCGCAAGCCCCCAAAGCTGG
>JBMNTQ010000239.1:0-2554 GCA_050945815.1 Christensenellales bacterium | reverse complement strand
TGGGTTCGAAAAAGGGGATTTGGTTATCAAGCTGTTGGCTGATATTTTGCGGGATCTCATACCTGGCGGTCAGTTTATTGGCCATGTAGGCGGCGATGACTTTGTCGTTATTTTAGATGGCCATCGAAGCAAAGAATATTGTAAAGAGATTATTGAGCGATTCGAATCAGAAGTCTTAACGTTATACCATGAAACGGATATACAAAATGGCTATGTTACTACAATAAGCCGGCGCGGGATAGTGGAAAGGTTTCCGCTGATAACACTTACGGCTGTTATGTTAAACAATAAATCATACCACTATAAAAATTCGTTTGAAGTTTCATCCCTGCTTGCGGATTTAAAAACAAAGGAAAAACGGCTGAAAGTGGGCTAAGCATGGCTGGGAAGGCGGCGCGGAACAGGAGATTGTTTTTTTAAACTGTTTTGGGCTGGCGTACGGATAACCTTTAGCAGAGTTATCGGGGAGATGCCCTTGTCTGCTTTTGGGTGTCTAGGATTGATGTAATCTGGAAATTGTTTTTTCAGAGGGTGAAGTGAATTGTATAGAAAAGGGGTTTAGAATATTTGAACCAAGGGACGGCGAAATGGTGGGAAACAGCAAATTCAGCCGGCCTTTTACTTATCGTAAAACAAACAGATTGGAGCAAACTGGACATATGCTTTGAACAAAAGGACTCTACACATCATATAATAAGAATAACTATATAATGAATAGAGGTCGTGATATGTCCGATTTTAATAATTGTTATAGAGACAACCGATATATGTGCAATGTATGTGGAGGCTATAACCGTAATTGCTGCCGTTGTATCGGCGCGACCGGCCCGCAGGGCCCGCAAGGATGCAGAGGTGCAACCGGCCCGCAAGGATGCAGAGGGCCGGCAGGCATGCGGGGTCCCGCCGGCGCGCAGGGAGAGATGGGCCCGCAAGGATGCAGAGGGCCGGCAGGCATGCGGGGTCCCGCCGGCGCGCAGGGAGCAATGGGCCCGACCGGAGCGCAGGGAGAGATGGGCCCGACCGGCGCGCAGGGTGTGCAGGGAATACAAGGTCCGACCGGCGCGCAGGGTGTGCAGGGAATACAAGGTCCGACCGGTGCGCAGGCCCCGACCGGCGCGCAGGGAGAGATGGGCCCGACTGGTGCGCAAGGCCCGACTGGTGTGCAAGGCCCGACTGGTGCGCAAGGCCCGACTGGTGCGCAAGGCCCGACTGGCCTTGGAGCTATGATACCTTTCGCTTCCAGTACGGAGGCGGTGATGACTACAGTTCTAGGTGGGCTGCTTGGCACGACAACGCTTGTTGGATTTGGGACTTCTGTCCCGGGCGTAGATGTTTTAGGAGGAACAATTGACACGACATCTTTGCTCAACGTTGCTTTTTCTATGCCGAGGGATGGAACCATAACCTCCATAGCGGCTTATTTCAGCACCACATTAGGATTGACCTTGGCAGGCTCTACGGTGTCGATAACAGCGCAGCTGTATCAGTCGACCACGCCTGACAACATTTTCTCTCCAGTTTCAGGAACCAGCGTGATACTAGAACCGCCCTTAAGCGGCACCGTGCCAGCCGGCCAACCCAGCAGCGGTATTGCAACGAATTTGAATATTCCCGTTGACGCTGGAACGCGCCTGATGCTGGTGTTTTCTGCGGATGTTACGGCGGGGCTTGACATCGCGACTGTCGTTACCGGAATAGCCAGCGCAGGACTTACCATTGCTTAAGGCTAAAGCGCTTTTGTAAACCAAGTGAATCGCGGCAAAGAAAGAGGGAGAGGTTGCGGCCGTCCCTCTTTCTTTGAAATGTAAGGCTGATTGCTGCGGGTAGGACCGGGGGGAGTTGAGGGATCAGCTTCTGACGGTTTTTCCGGTGTTGAGGATGGGAAAAACGCTGTAAAATCAGGCGCTCTGCGGATTTTAACGCAGAACGCCTGGTTTATTTTTTAGCATAGAACGCCCGGATAATCCCTGTTTCAGCAAAGGAAAAGAGCACATTTCTGGCGGAATTCGTAAAATATTGGGCCGGATCCTTTTATTTTTCAAAGACTTGTGCCGCTTGATGCATGTTTTCGATGATGGGTACGGAAAAGGGGCAGCGGCTTTCACAATTGCCGCATGCGATGCAGTCGCTGCCGTGTGCATGCAGATGTGAATAGTGCTGCCGGATGCTGGGGGGGACGCTGCTTTCGTCCAGCTTGGCAATATCGAGGTATTTGTTTACGGCTGCAATGTCGATTTCCACAGGACAGGGCTGGCAATGGCTGCAGTAAACGCATTGGCCTTTGAAGTTGTTCTGGAAGCTGCCTAGTACATGGGCGTAATCCTTTTCTTGCTCCCCTAGTTCAAGATAGGCGACTGCTTCCTGAATTTCTCGGCGGGACTTGCAGCCAAGGAGCGTGCTGACGACAGCGGGGCGGGTTAGGGCGTAGTGGATGCACTGGGCTACTGTCAGTGGCTGGGAGAAGGGCGTATGTTCCGGAGACAGCAGCTTTCCGGCCCCTAGCGTCTTCATGACGGTAATGGCGACATCCTTTTGCTCGCAAAGCTGGTAGAGC
>JBMNTQ010000238.1:0-2562 GCA_050945815.1 Christensenellales bacterium | reverse complement strand
GCATTCATTCGCAAATTGACAGATATGGGCCATGCGTCGCCTATGGAGCACGCTTCTTTTACGTTTGGGATACAGGGGGTTTCGAGGGCCTTGCTGGCACAGATAACGCGGCATAGGATTGCTTCTTTTAGTGTGCAGTCGCAGCGTTATGTGGGCAAAAAGAGCCGTGAAACTTTTGATTATATTATGCCGCCGGCGATTTTTGAGCTGGGGGAAGAGGCGCAGCAGCGATATGCCCGGCAGATGGATCAGATTCAGCAATGGTATAATGAATGGTGTGATGCGTTGGGCGATGCCGGTGAAAAGTCTAACGAGGACGCTCGGTTTGTTTTACCCAATGCCGCAGAAACAAAGATGATGGTGACGATGAATGTCCGGGAATTACGGCATTTTTTCAACCTTCGCTGCTGCGAGCGGACCCAGTGGGAAATTAGGGGCCTTGCGTGGCAGATGCTGGCCCTTTGTCAGAGGATTGCGCCGGAACTGTTTGCGCTGGGCGGCCCGGGCTGTGTTGCCGGGGCTTGTCCGGAGGGGCGGATGAGCTGCGGGCGCTCGGTCCAGGTGCGGGAGCGGGCGCAGCAGATTTGCCGGGCGGCGCATTCGGAGCGAGATGAGCGGGCGCTTTTTGAAGCGGTGGCGGCTTTAGTTGGAGCGGAGAAGAAAGGGCAGAATGCATGAATTTGGAAACAAACGAGACGAATACGCAACTGAATGTTTTAATGGGGCGAAACCCTATACGGGAGGCTATAAAAAAGGGACGCTCGATTGATCGGCTACTTGTTGCGGAAGGCAACACTGACGGTTCGGTCAAGGAGATTGTCAAGCTGGCTCGGGACCGGCGGGTGGTGGTGGTGGAGGTATCCAGGAATAAGCTGGACGAACTCTGTATGCCGTATGGCTATGGCGGCCGGCCGGGCAACCATCAGGGGATGGTGGCGATTTTGCCGGCCAAGGAATATTGTAGCGTGGAGGATATTTTTCAGGACGCAAAAGAGAAGGGACAGCCGTTGTTTCTCATATTGTTGGACGGCATACAGGATCCGCATAATTTGGGTGCTATTTTGCGCAGCGCTGAGGCTTTAGGAGCCCATGGAGTGGTGTTGCCCAAGCGGCGCAGCGCACCTTTGAACGCTGCTGCTGCCAAGGCGTCCGCAGGGGCGATTGAATATGTGAAGGTGGCGCAAGTGGCGAACCTGCCTGCGTTGATCCAAGAGCTTAAAGGGCAAGGCGTTTGGGTGGTTGGGGCTAGTATGGATGGGCAAGCCGCTTATGAGGCAGACCTTTCCGGGCCGCTGGCGTTGGTGGTGGGGTCGGAGGGGGAAGGCCTTTCCCGGCTGGTTAAGGAACGATGTGATTTTCTGGTATCTGTGCCGTTGGTAGGCAAGATGGAATCGTATAATGCATCGGTGGCGGCGGGTATTTTGATGTATGAAAAATATCGGCAGAGCCGCGGTAAATAAAAAGGTTTTTCATTTGCGTTTGCGGCTGGGAAGGGATATGATTAAGACAAGACTTTGGTTGAAAGTGGAGGAACTGTATTGAGAGACGCTGGAGGACATGCGGAGCTTCCGGCCTGGGAGCTTATGACAGACGAAGAAATTGTTATTCTGGCAAAAGACGATACCGAGGCTCTGGAGTTTTTGCTGGAGAAATATAAAAACTATGTTAAGATGAAGGCGCGCTCGTACTTTTTGATCGGGGCGGACAATGAGGATGTGGTGCAGGAGGGCATGATTGGCCTTTATAAGGCGATTCGGGATTTTAACCCGGACAAGCTGGCCTCTTTCAAAGCCTTTGCGGAGCTTTGTATTACTCGGCAAATGATTACCGCTATTAAAACAGCTACCCGGCAGAAGCATATTCCTCTGAATTCCTATGTTTCGTTGAATAAGCCCGTTTATGAGGAAAGCTCGGAGCGTTTGTTGATGGATGTTTTGAGCAGCGATACTCTTTCAAACCCGGAGGATCTGTTCATTGGGCAGGAGGATTATGTGCGCATTGAGGAGCAGATTCAAAAGCTTTTGTCCGGCTTTGAACGGGAGGTTTTAACGCTGTATTTGCAGGGACTTTCCTATCAGGAGATATCGGTTTTGGTTAAACGGCATGTAAAATCTGTGGATAACGCTTTGCAGCGGGTGAAACGTAAGCTGGAGAAGCTTGTGGACTGGAAATAGAAGCGGCATGCTATGGGCTTCGAGAATGGAAGGCAGGTTTTCGATAGTGTGGGTAGAATTGCCCTTTTCAAGGCGCGCTTTTTATATTTCTTGGTTGACAAAAAAGCGGCGCTGAATTAAAATAGTATCGGTCTTTACATGCGGGTGTAACTCAGTGGTAGAGTTCCAGCTTCCCAAGCTGGCTATGTGGGTTCGATTCCCATCACCCGCTCCAACGTTTTGACCCATGGTTTCCCGCCGGATGGAAGGGGCGGCAATTTTTTGAGAAACGAGGAGGAAAGGAAAGAAATGTCTAAGGAGAAGTTTGAGAGAAATAAACCGCACGTCAACATCGGCACGATCGGGCATGTGGATCATGGGAAGACAACGCTGACGGCGGCGATAACGA
>JBMNTQ010000237.1:0-2565 GCA_050945815.1 Christensenellales bacterium | reverse complement strand
TCTCGTCCGCTTTATCCCTTTCTCCACACCCATACTCCGCGATGGGCGCGTCTACCAATTCCGCCATTCCCCTTATATCCCACCGATTTGCATAGGCTGGTTCGGTGGCAACCTCTGTGCATCTTCCAAAAGGAAGCCATAGAGTGGATTGCCGTAACAGTCCACTATCTTTCCATACATCTTGGTATGGTAGTCTATCGGGGATGGCGTCCCACCCCCTACGGCTACCGACCCTTAGGTTACGATAGCTCGCATGATTAATTATACCACATTGCTACAATTAGTCAATGTTTTGGTCTGTACACCTCTATAGTCCGTAGACCATCCTCATCGTACTCGAACGCCTCAGCTTGTCTCGTCCCTCTGTACCCTGACGAATGATGCCAATAATCAATCTGTGCCAACGAAGAAAGAACCCTGACCATCGTTCCCCGAAATTCATCTTCCAAAGTGTTGTTAATTGTTTTCTTATGGTGCAGATGTCCAATGTGCATTTCCCGATGTTCGCACTGACTCCAAAGGTCTTTAGCTTCGTCTGCCATGATAAGAGGATAGTTCTCTAATGGAATCGCTTTCCCTTTAGTCTTTCCGTGAGACAGTCCTAATAAAGTATTTCCTATCTTGTAGTACTTTCTATCCCTTGGGTCGTTGTCTACTTCGACTCTTGGGTCAGACCAATAATACGCCTCCAAGGCTACGTTCAAATAAAACGCCTTCTCGCCATCGTGGTTTCCTGATATACCGATGATTTTAACTGGAGCGATTTCTTTTAGCCAATTCGTTTCTGTAACGATCATGTCAAATACTTCTTGGAAGGTCTTTTTCGCTCGTGAGTCCTCGTCTTGGAAAGTGCCATTCATCGTTGAGTTAGTTTCGTTTGCGACATTGAAAAGGTCAGAACCAACAGGGAATAGAAACTGTTTTACTTTACGGTAGGAGTATAAATTACAGTAATAGCTTATTGCCCTCATGTGTTCTTCTTTCGCTATCTTGATGTCATAGTGTCCCTGCCCCGTTTCATCACCCCATGAAAGTTTACCGAAGTGTAAATCGGGAATGTTCAACTCTATGTATCTTCCGTCCTCAGGTAAATAGACTTTCGCTCTCGGTTCTGTAGTGTTCGTATAACCTTTGAATATCTCAACTGCTGACTTAGGTGAAAGTCCTTTAATCTTCCGCTTCCACTCTACTTTGAATTGCCAACAAACTACCTCACCGGAGTTCCATCTGTTCGTTGTGATTTTATTCGGATACCAAACGTCTGTATCAATCTCGGAGAACTTCGCCACATCGTCTATCGTTCGATAGTTCTCGGGAGATAAGATGGTTTCATTGATTGTGTCTTGTTCCACCGTTCGAGAAACAACACCGAAACCATCATTTTTTGCCAGTTTGTTTAGCTTCCTGACATATCGCTTATAAGTGTCAAAATCCATCTTTGACTCGGTATCACGCACAAAATCTGCGTATTTATTATAAAGTTCCTCTCTTGATAAGTTAGCTCTTTGCAGAATCCAATCTTTAGCATTCACCTAGACGCTCCTTTTCTACCTTTATACATTTTTTAAGGTCTTTTATGAGTTCTTGATAATCTGAAATCTTCTTTTTCATGTTCACTTTTATTTGGTCATCTAAGGAGAGTTTATCCATAGCATCTTCATCACCCTGTTCAGCCCTAAACATGTTTTCCAACCTCTCGACTCGCTCTAGTCCGATAGATTTTACCAAGTTATCCCGATATAAGATAGTGTTTCCACTTAGGAAACCGTTGCATCTTGCACATTGCGGATTAATGTTATCCGGCTCAAGCTCGGTGCTTCTGTGCCGCCTTGGGATGTAATGCCCTCCTTGTGCTTGTTTATAGAACATTCTTTTACCGCACGATATACAGTAACAATATCCTCTTTCATCCGATTCCTCTAGCCTCCGAAGCAGTTGCATAGCTGTCAATGCTTCGGTTCTCACCTTGCTTAAACTTTTCTTTTTCTTCCGCTTTGGTTGTGGATTCACTTTGTAACTCCTTTAAGACTTTTTTCGGGTCAGGAAATAAAAACGGCTGGTCTAAATGAATATACAATGCTAATTGTTCCAGCGGTGCTTTTGATTCCCGAATGTAATACCTTATAAGATTGCTTCTCATATTCTTGTTATTTGACAGTTTCTAGTTGGATGATTCACCAATTTCCGCACATACGGAGCGTTGTATCCAGTGAAGTCGCAAACCTCCATGATCCCTATACACTCCTTCGTTTCCCCCAAGTACTTCACGATGTACTTTTTCATCCGCTTCTCACATGGATTCGGTCGGAAGAACTAATACCCGCCACGGATTGAACCGTCTTTCGTCGCATCATTTATCGTGCTAGTGTGCATACCTGTGATCTCTGATGCCTTTTCTGCACTACTGACCTCTGCGACAAATTTACCCTTGTGATAAATCTCTACCATCAAGAACCTCCTGCACATCTTTCTTTGTTATGTTAATCTCTTGTCCTGCTACTAAGTACCACGCAACCAAATGTCGCCACACATCCTCTAAAGTCGGATTATCCATAGAATCAATTA
>JBMNTQ010000236.1:0-2583 GCA_050945815.1 Christensenellales bacterium | reverse complement strand
AGCTCTAGCCGATCGGGCTGTATGCCTTCGTATTCCTGCACCATAAACCCTGTATCTTCCAGATTGTCTAATGTGTTCTTGCTGGAGGGCGTCATGTCGAATGCGGGGTTGATGCTGAACATGAGCACATCTATGATACCCGTCTGCACCACTTTCTTGGCAGTCAGCGGGTTGTGGGAACTGGCCCCGATGCCGCGTATTATCCCTTGTTGTTTGAGCTTTTGTGCGTACGTTACAATAGGAGAGTTGAATACTTTATCGAAATCTTTTTCGCTATCGATGAAAAATAGCATTCCGATGTCGATGTAATCTGTTTCCAAACACTCCAGCAGGCGCAAGAAATATTTTTCGCAGGTGTTCAGATCGCGGGAGATATCGTATTGCTGGTTGATGTCGGTGGAGCCAATATGGCCTTGGATGAGGAATTTATCCCGCCGGCCTCGCAGTGCCCTGCCGAATTTTTTCCGGATATCGTCGCCGGGCATGAACAGATCGATTATGTTGATACCGCTTTCCAGAGCTGCATCCACGGTTTCTTTTGTGTCTTCGTAGGGACGGCCGTCCAGGTGTTCTCCCCCAAGCCCGATGATGCTGGCCTTCATGCCGGTTTTTTTAATTTCACGGTATTGCATGCTTTTGCTTCCTTTCTGGTTTGCTGTATTCATACAAAAACACTATACCATATGAATACAGTTAATAGTATCACTATACTATATGAATACAGTTAATAGTATCATTATACTATATGAATGCAGCAAACTACAGATGATAAAAAGCGTTTGGGTGGGGAGTGATTGGACAAGGTGTTTGGCGGGGGGGATTTTGTGTGTGGCAACTTTTTGCAGGCAAGAGGAGGCTTTGCTTTTGCACGGAGTGTTGTTTGTGTTGGTCACGACAATGGTGAAAACGATCGTACTGCTGTCGGTATGGAAAGGCGTATCGCCTGTTACGCGATGTCAAGAGTAGCCATGGGCATGGTTGAGACGTGGATTGAGGGGAGGCTGGAAAACAAAGGTTTGTTGGTGGCCGGCGCTTCTAAATGCCTGGCTCATAGCTTATGCATCTTGCCGGTTTGCGGCGCCCAGGATGCGGCCGATGATTCGCTTGATCTATGAAGGCATAGATCGACCCTTGAGCGCAGCGCCGTGCAGCGTAGAGGTTTATTGAATAGGAAGACCTAGGAAGACGCTGATACTGGTCGAGAATCGTTTTTGGGCAAACAAAAACCCTTAGGCATGGCCGAAGGATTGTTATTAAACCAAGGCGCTCTTAAGATAACGCTGCGGCTTAGGGCAAAGGGTTTTTATAGATAGTTACGGTGCTTCTTGCTGCAAAGGCATTGCTTAGCTGGAAGAAGTGTTCCTTACACAGGTTGTGCCAATGCTCATGGAGACATCGATGATCTTCTCTTCTGAGACGGTCAGATGTTTGCCGCTGACGATAAAATCGAAGGTGGCTTGGGCAAGGGCGCGGGTATCTTGGCGGATGGAAGTGATTTGCGGATAGAACGCATCCGGTTCGATGGCGTCGAAGCCGCATACAGAGAATTCCTCGGGTATTTTGACGCCCAGAGAATTGGCGCGCAGAATGAAGCCACGGGCGTTTTGGTCGTTGGCGGCGATGATGGCTGTGGGCGCATCCGGCATGGAATAGAAGTAGTCGAAGGCTTCAATACCCGAAGTGATCGTATAGTCGCTTTCTTTGATGTAGTTGGCGGGAATATCCAGCCCCAGCTTTTGTGTGTATTCTAAAAAGGCCTCGTAACGTAGTTTGGCAGACAGGGTATGGTCCTTGCCTCGGGTATAGCCGATTCTTCTGTGGCCCAGTTTGTGTAGATATTCAATTAGCAGCATCATGCCCTTGCGGTAATCAGAGTGTACTTCGAAGCAGGCTTTGCTTCCGAAGCTCTCCCGGTCCAGCAGGACTACGGGGACGGATTGGAAGCTTTCTCCTGATTCGGAAGCGGTTCGGTGGGTGCCGGAAGTGAGGACAATGCCGGAGGTTCGTAAGCTTTTGCAATAATTGTAAAACTTTTCTTCTATATCGTCGCCGTTTTCTACATCGCCATCACAAATTAAAAGAGTATAGTCGTTGCGAAAAGCGATGGAGTTGAGGCTTTTGATGTAGCTGGTGAAGAAGGGGTTGGCCATGTCGTCAACAAACAGAGCGATGGAGGTGGACGTTCCAGAGAAGAGATTTTTTGCCGATAGATTGGGGGTATAATCATATTCTCTTACAACGGCCATCACCTTGTCGCGCATTTTTTCTGAAACAGTTTCCGGGTGGTTTAGCACCCTTGAAACAGAAGCGATGGAGGCACCTGCCAGCTTTGCAATGTCTCGTACGCCTAAATACTGCTTTTTTTGTTCATTCATTTGATTCATATCCTTCTAAACTTGTTCAAAACGGACGAAATGTCCGCCTTGTAATCTTGTAATAGTAAGGGTGTTGCCGAGCGTTGGCGCCTTTTGCGCAGAAATGCTGGCACCCTGTATCGTGCAAGACGGGCTATCTTGGGTAGTTGCCTGAGAAAGAGGAGCGGGGAGATAGCCAGCTTGTAACGCGTTTCTATATATTCATCAT
>JBMNTQ010000235.1:0-2586 GCA_050945815.1 Christensenellales bacterium | reverse complement strand
TGCCGGAGAGGACCGCACAGGTCGCAAACTGGTACATGGACAGCCGCAGCGGATCCGATATCAGCACGAAGTGATCGCAGCTCAGGATGTGCAGCGCATAGAACACCGCGCAGATCAGGACGAGCGCATCTCCCTTGCCCAGCGTCAGTTTCTCGTCGATCGACAGGAAATACATGCCGACCGTCGCCAGCACGACCGCAAGTCCCACGAGCCACGTCGTGCGGTGCTTCAGAAACATCCCGCCGATCACCGGGACGAACACGATATACAGCGCCGTGATAAATCCGGTTTTCCCCGCCGTCGTGTACACGATGCCCATCTGCTGAAACGACATCCCCAGCGTCAGGAACACGCCGCAGATGACGCCGCCCCGCAGCGTGTTTTTGCGGAGGGCTTCCTGCTGTTCGGGAGATTGCGCCTCGCCGAGACCCTTTTTTCCCTTTCGGGCTTCTGTCACTTTTACGATGATCCAAAGACCGAACGTCGCAAGCACCATGCGCGACGAACCGAAAAAAAGCGGGCTGATGTGATCCGTGCTCACGCGCTGAAAAATAAACGATGTACCCCAGATCAACGCCGTAAGCAGCAACAGTGAATTACCGAGTATTTTCTTTTTGTCCATGTAACTCTCCCTTTTACAATTGTTTTATTATATACTAATGGGAAGAAAATAACCAGTTCTATTTCCCCCAACAGGAGAGGATTATGATCCACCGGTTCGATGAAGTCACCTCGACGCAGGACATTTTAAAAGAACTTTACCGCGACGGAAGCGCTGCCGAAGGCGACGCCGTCCTCGCCGGATCGCAGACGAGCGGACGCGGCCGCTACGGCCGTCACTTCCACTCGCCGCAGGGCAGCGGCATCTATGTGAGCGCCCTTTTGCCGTACCGCGATGCCGAGCACCTGACCGTGCGCGCGGCCGCTGCGGTGCTGCGCGTCCTCGAAGAAACGGCCGACGTAAAAGCCTGCGTGGAGTGGGTCAACGACGTGCTGATCGACGGCCGAAAAGTCGCCGGCATCCTGGCCGAAGCTGTAGCGGACCGCAATGGAAAACCCGACGCCGTCGTGCTCGGCGTCGGGCTCAATGTAGCGGAACCGGAGGGCGGGTATCCGGAAGGCATCCGCCACCGGGCGGCGGCCCTGTTGTCGCCTGAAAAGCGTCAGGCCTTGCCGGACGACGAATTTGCGGCATTCAAAGCCCGCCTCACCGATGCGCTCCTGCTGCGTCTTTTTGCAATCGCCGATCCGTCACGCGCCGCTGAGGACCTGGCACTGTACCGGGAGCGGCTCGTCAACCCCGAAGACGTGCCCGAAAACACGCCCGGCCTCTCTACAGCCCCAGCAGCTCCAGCATTCGCTTCGCCGGATCGATGATGGGAACGGCGATATCGTCCCGCACGTAGTCGTAAATATACGGGAAGTGCGTGCAGCCTAAAATCAGCGTATCGGCGCCCATCCCGGTGAAAGTACCCAGAAAATTTCCCATGTCCAAATCCCGTACGATCTGTTCCGGCGGGAGCAGGTACTCAATCTGATAGACCAGCGACTGCAGCGCAGCTCCGGAGAAAAGACAGTCGGGGTTGCGCGCTTTTACGATGCGCTCGATCCCGGCCAGGCACTGCGCATTGGCGGCGATGGCGAAGATGTGTTCGAATTTCTCCGCACACTCCTCGTACACGTCCAGCGGCGTTACGAGCGGAACCGGCAGCTGCGCCCGGATCCAGTCCAGGTCGACGGCCGTGGACAGCGAATTGCAGTAGATGTAAATGGCTTCGGCACCGTCGTCGACCATATCCCGCGCAAGCGACACGACCCGGTCGGCCAGCTCTTTCTGGCGGTGCAACTGCATATCCAGCTGCTCGGTGGGGTCCTCGCTGCACGGCCGGCTGATCGCTTCGATGCCCTGGGATTTGACGTACTGCAGGCCCAGCATCGTATCCGTGGTCGTTCCGGCAATCACTCCGAGTTTCATAGATTTCCTCCTTCCCAGCTTAAACGATGCACAAAGGGACGCTGTGCAGCGTCCCTTTGATAGTGCGTATCGTGTTTAGTTTTCGTTCTTGTCTGCATCCAACCCCGGATACTTCGGGGTCTGCCTGTACGATGTGTGCAGCAGCTCGTGCGCCCGGTGGCTTCCCGGCTCGCCGAGGTACGTGTCGTACAGCTTTTTGATGAGCGGCACTTCGTGGCTCTTGCGCATCTTCATGAGCGCGTCGGCTGTGTACAGCGCATTTGCGCGCAGCGCCGATACGTCCACAAAGTTCCGGACGCTTCCCGGCTGAATCGGCTGACCGCCGCCGTTGATGCAGCCGCCCGGGCAGCCCATGATCTCGACGAAGTGATAGTCCGCTTCGCCGGCTTTGATCTTATCAAGCAGCCTGGCCGCGTTCTGCGTGCCGCTTGCGACGGCCACCTTGACCGTCGTTCCGGCGACATCGTAGCTCGCTTCCTTGATGCCTTCCAGACCGCGCACATCGACGAAGTCCAGCTTGGGCAGCGTCTCTTCGGTGAGGATTTCCACCACCGTCCGCAGCGCCGCTTCCATGACGCCGCCGGATGCGCCGAATATGACGGCCGCACCGG
>JBMNTQ010000234.1:0-2600 GCA_050945815.1 Christensenellales bacterium | reverse complement strand
TTCATGATTGCTGCTATGGCGAGAAGAAGTGCAATATATGCAAACACCGCTCTGCTCTTCTTCTGGCCCATTAAAAAGAAGACAAAAGGCCAGAGCACCAACAATCCAAACATGATGCTTGCAGTATTGGTGATGAAAGAGAGTGGAGATACCAGTTCACCGAGATTGGTAAACTCAATCGGTGATGACTTGATTACGCTTGCAGGGATGAAGATACCACCCAAAATCCAAAGCACAATCAAAGACAGAGCAAACAACATGTACACCTGTCGTGTTTCAAGGGGAAGATTAGTAAGAAACTGTTTGGATAGGGATGATCCGCCCTTCATCACGAGAGGGAAAAGTGGAACGAGGACGAATAGAGCATAGAGGACAGCTTTATATGTCATCGGCAAGCGTGGCTCGGTGATCAACAGCGTTATCCCCAACACATACGTTGCAAGCACTGCAAGGACATAAAGAATTCTGGAAGGTTTCTTGCAGAGGTAGAGCAGATTCTTCGCCAAGGAGAAGATATTGTTGAGTGTCCAATAGAGAACGAGACCAGAGGGCGAGGTATATAGCAATACCAAGAATATTCCTGCAGTCATATATAACTGGATTTTATCCCTTCTGGGAAAACCTCTTGTATAAATGGCTCCAGAAATTACGTTGATAGCGGTCATCAGGATGGGCAATGCATTCAATTGTATTGCCCCTATCCTGATCAAGCCATCCGGTTTTCCCAAATCTGAAATGAATAGCAGGGATTGCCCTTGGAGCTGTGGAAGATGGGAGAGGAAATGATATGCGGCAATGAAGAAGGGAATTTGGATCAACAGGCTGACAGACCCACGCAGAGCATACAAGGGATGATAGTTGTGTTGCTTGTAGAAGGTAGAGAGCATCATGTACTGCTCATCACCACTGAACGCCGCCTTGATCCTCTCAATTCCCTTTTGCATCGAGAGTCTCTGTTCACGTTCTTTGCGCTGGATCACATCTGACTGGTGGTACAGAGGCAAGGAGAGCAATCCAACAAGAACACTGATACCACCAATGGCCAAACCAAGGTTTCCGAACGCCCTGAAAAAGAAGGTGAACAGAACCTCGATGATTATTTCTATGGGATAGATAAGAACATTATAGAGAATAGTCATTGTAGCCTCATTCCATTTTTACATTGAATACACACATTGGCTGAAGGATTCTTAGCCAATAATTCAAACACATCACATAGTGATTCATCAATCCTCTTGAATTGTTGAATCACCCCGTTTCCTCATGTCGATTACCCTTATCCAACAACCACCCATACAGGGTCCTTATCTCCCCTTGCATTTCATGGAGCTTTTCTCGCCTAGATAACTTGAAGAGTTGGGTATCTGTACACAATGACTCATAGATACCCTGGTCAAACGGCTTGTTGAGATACGATTGCAGAGCAAGAGCCTGTGGATTGTTGGGCTTGATTGAATCAATCGATGCTCGAACTTGCGGGACACGCTCGCAGAGAAGGTCAAGACTATAGTCGACCAGGAAGTAGTCGATCATACACTGATGGCGCTCCCAATATGCTTCAAAGAGGGCAAGCATCAAGACAGCGACTGGATTGCCTTGACCACTTCCGATGGCATACGCACTCCATCGGCCCATCGGGATGTATTGATGGGTATCAACCGGCTTTCTCATGCTCCATAGCGTGTGTTCAAAGATGTATGAAAAATCCGATACTGCATATACCGTGGCATCAAGCCAGACGCCTCCCCGCTGGGCAAGCAGTGCCATGCGTACGATATCCGAGAAGTGGGTTATGGTAATAACACCAGCTTCAAATTTCTCCTTGAGAATTGGAGGGATGGTACAATAATCACTGAGGTTGTCTTTGGTAAGGATGACCAACTCAACATCTGCTCTCTTCTGTCGTTCCAGGCTATTTAGGCATGTGGACACCAGTGGAATTTCATTTTGATTGCCCTGCCACCAGAAGACCCATATAGTCTTGTTTACAACCGATGTCGCTTCGAGCGGAACACGCTGGACCAAAGAATCGATAACCGGTCCCAACTCCTTACCCAATACCCTTCGCTTGAAGGTATGTTCTCGTTTATAGAGGTGATCTTTTACAGATTGTACAGGAATCAACTTCCTCAAGACGCGGAAGAGGAGCTGTTGCGAGAAGAGAGCAAACCCAAACTCCTCAATGAACAGACGATTCTTTCCCATAAGCACCACCCCTTCCTACGAAGTCCACCGAACCAATCGCTTAAGATACCCTTTCACCAGATACGGGCTATAGCGAAGCAAAGAAGCTGGAGATATCCCATACTCCTTTTTGAATAAGTCCCATGCGACATCTCTTTGGCCCATCGCAAGGAATCCCGAGACGATGGTGATGGCATACCTGTGTCGTGCGTCTGGATACTGATCGTACAAGCCATCGTATTTTTCCAACAATTTCATCCGTCCAGCCATCTGTCGCTTTTGACTGCCGGTAATTGAATCCTTGGTCATGAAGTACTTCACCAGCGGTACATCGAGATATCGGACTGACGAGAGTTGGGCAACTCGAATATACAAATCGATATCTTGGGAGGCAGGAAACGAGACATCAAACAACC
>JBMNTQ010000233.1:0-2662 GCA_050945815.1 Christensenellales bacterium | reverse complement strand
AAGCAACTTCAATTCCGGTAATTCAAAGCTACGAGAATCAATGTAGTAGCCTACGGTCTTAGACTTTTGCATTTCTATATTTAGGCCAAATTTACGCAATAAATCCATATCTGAGTAGAGCGATTTCCTTTCTGCCTTAATATCATATTCAGCCAACGCAGAAATCAAATTAACTATTGTGAGCATATGGTTTTCATCTGTCCGCTCAAGCAAAATTTTCATGAGATAAAGTAACTTCATTTTCTGATTTGGCGAACTCGGCATAAAATTCCTCCCTGTTACAAAGAAACCGTATTTGCTCTAATTATGATTTTCAAATTTTGAGACGCTGTGTTTTGACTTGAGGAATTCATTGATGAATCTTTGCTTAATCCACTAATCAAGGTAATAGTCTTTTAGTTTTCTCGAGCGGCTTGGGTGACACAATTTCCGAATCGCTTTTGCTTCAATTTGTCTTATACGCTCACGGGTAACATTAAATATCTGTCCAATTTCCTCTAATGTCATTGGCTCGTCACTGTTTAAGCCGAAGCGAAACACTAGCACTTCACTCTCTCGTGGTGTCAATCTTTCTAACAAATCGCCAACCGTCGAACGCAAAGCATCATGGCTGATGTTTTCAAACATTTCATATGCAAACAAACCATAATCGCTCAACTCGTCCTCATCAAAATCTTCCAGACTGATGCATTCTTGGGTTAGTGCTAAGATTTCGGATACCTTTTCAGCTGACTCATCTAAATCGAATGCTAACTCTTCAAATGACGGTTTGCGTCCAAGTTCTCGCAACAGTTGAGCTGAAGTGCGGCTGATTTTCCTTATTGTCTCGAACATATGAACAGGGATTCTAATTGTACGCGCTGTATCCATATAATTTCGACTTATAACCTGTTGAATCCACCACGGAGCATATGTAGTAAACAAGTCTTGTTTTCCGTACTCATATTTTTCAATAGCTGTCATAAGGCCGATGCACCCGTCTTGGATTGCGTCAGCTAGAGGAGTATCATTTTTATCGTGATGCCATAAAGCTATTTTGACTACATTTCTGAGATACATTTGAAAAATCCGATTATAGGCATATTCGTTTCCAGCTTTAGCTTGTGGCAGAAGGTTAATCCACTCGCGATGCTGCGGCGCTTGGATTGTTTTCACTGTTTCTATAAAACTTGCCAAACCTGGATCAATTTCAATTGTCCTGCTAAAGATTTCATCGTAATCCGTTCGGGTTCGATCATAGCCATCGTCAGGATCGTCCAAGTCATCCGATTCATCCCTAATCAGAACCCCCATGATGAGGAGCTGCTCTGTAACCCGGTCTATTTCACTCAGTGGAAGGTTGTGTTCTGTCATCAAATCCAGGGCCTCATCTTCCGTGATAAAGCCATTGGCCTGATAACGTGCATAGAGCAAATTAGTGACTATACGTTGTTGTCTAGACGCGTTGGCCATTTCAACTTCTTGCCAATCTGCATAAGTTTGAAATATCTTCCGTTGAAACCATCTGGTTATATCTTTCGTCGAACTCCTCAATAAAATCGTATAGGTTCGCAAGGTAATCTTCTTCTGACTTTGCTGATTCAATCAACTTTCTATGTAAAATATTCACGCCGCCAAGAACATACTGCTCATACAAAACCTCATCCAGCCTTGCCTTCTCGCTGCCATAGTAGCGAAATGCCTTGTTAACGCGTTCATCAAAGCTCATCTCATGCTTACTGTCGAGAAGCATAATGAGCCGATAGTTAAATTGCAACGTCGACTGTTCATTGATAAGTTGTTCAGGGAAAATCTTTGTTGTTTCGCTGCCCTTATCTAACTCGTCCTTCTCTTGGTAAAGGAACCCGATAATTGGGGCCATGATATAAACATCTAAGTTGCGCTTAAAAAGCTTGTTGCGGTTACCATCAAAATCAGCAGTTAATTTGATTGCCTTTTCAGCATGAGACCCTCTAAATGAATATTCTTTATCAAACATAGCCACTTCCCCCTTAAACCAAATGGGTTTCAAACTCAGAGCGCTTATCAAAACTATAGCGCTTTCCAAGCTTGTCACTCATATACATCTCTGCAAGTTCGCCGTCGGTGTCTTTGATGAAAATAATAACTTGTTCCGCAACATCAGGCAGCACCTCGCAAACGGTTTTAATTCTAGCTTTATCAAAAGCAGAAAGCGGTGCATCCATAACCAGTGGGTATGGCTCAGAAACGAGTAACTCATTTTCAGGATTTTTACTATCTCTTGCCATTTTAATCACACCGGCGATAAAAGCAAAGATAACCGAAATACTCTGTGCAGTAGAGGTCTCAACATCTTCAGCGTACCCCTCGTAGTCATCTACTATGATTTGGATATTGTATTTCTCATCAATCGCCAGAGAGAATCCGCCATTGTAGATGCTTTTAAATATCTCATTGACCTTTTCTTCAAGCTTTATCCGAGTATTGGCTTCCTCGGCTTTGTACTGTTCGGATAGCACATCGTACATATACTGTGCGTAAGCTTTGTAGGTTTCGATTTTCTTATTATTGGCATCATTGAGTGCCAGTTCGTTGCGTTCAGTTTCGGCACGCTTCATAGATGTTTCTAAGCCGCCTTTTTGGATATTTTTGCTGTCATTTTCCGCTTTGAGGTCTCTAACCTCTTTTTCATATCTACTAA
>JBMNTQ010000232.1:0-2669 GCA_050945815.1 Christensenellales bacterium | reverse complement strand
ACTGCGATCATTTCCTGTCGGCCACCAAGGGTGTCCACTAATACCGGCTCCCTTTCATCGTCGTCTAATCGTGCTGCTGCGTCGCGATATTTCTCAATCCCGAGAATGCCGCACACATCCTTAAGTATCCAGAGAATATCGCTACCCTTTTGGACAGTCCTGACTTCGTTCCCCTCATTCTTGACTGCACTTGTTTGTGCCTTTCCATACGCATTGGAATTTTCGCTCCTGATGCTTTTGCTCCCGCCATATAGAGCGCATGTTGTCCCGTGCGAGTTCTTCACCCTTTTGATTACGGGGTAGCCGGACAACAAGGCCGGATTCTTCATCGACATACCAGCGTTGAGGGAATGGGTTGTCCGTTTCGTCAGTATGGGCAAGGCAAACTGAGCGTGAAACCTCGGTGTGGATTTTTCCATCGTCCGAAAGCGTATAGTAGGCCATCGGCTCACCGAATTTTGTGCGGTGTGGAATAGGGGTAGGTTTGAATGACTTGTTACTTTGATTTGCTTGGTTTTTCATTAGATTTCCTCCTTGTGATTGGCAAAATATGGTGGCTGGCGGGCTTTGGTTGAAAGCCAAAAGGGGCCGAATTAAACGCTTGTCCGCGTCCAGCTCGACCCCATACTAAAGAAAATTTGGTTTGCTTCCCTCTTATGGCATGAGAGGTAAAAAACCCAGTAAAATAGCCGTTTTCAGGGTATTGCAAATTGCCGTATTTGCCCTGAAACGCAAAAAACGGCGGCAGTGCTTACGTTACAGCCGCACTGCCGCCGCTTAAAACTCACACGCCGTGTGAATCTTTTTTTCGAAGAATTTAAAATCGCATGTACCGAATTGCAATTTGCTCACAAAAAAAACCTGCAAAAGGCATTGCAATTGTAATTACATTTTGATAGAATATTATATGTACAACTATGCACGGTGAAGGAGGGTCTGAAAGTGCCAGACAAAAAACCGATAGAACCGATGGAGCATCACAATATTGGTGATTTCTTGAAAGGTCAGTCATCCAAGATATTGACCGCAATAGCTGACGGAGATAAAACTGCATTCGTTCTCAAGAATGGCAAGCCCATCGTGGTTGTTATGTCTAACGAGCGCTACGCAAGGCTGCTTAAAGCCGGGATTGATATCAATGATTATTAATATGGAGGCCTTCAGAATGGCTAAAGAACGAATTACCGATGTTGTGATGGATGACGCCAGCATTAACGTCAGCAAAGAAGTCGACCTTGTATTTTCTATTGCTAACAGCTTGAGGGGTGCCTACAAGTCCGATAAATATAAAGACGTGATTATCCCAATGATAATCATCCGTCGCTTTGAGTGCGCCCTCGCCGACACCAAGGATGCGGTGGTCGCGGCTTTTGAAGCCAAGCGCGACGTTCCGCCACAAATACTTGAAAAAGTTGCTGGTTATAAATTTTATAACACGAGCCGTTATACCCTTGCCGAGCTCCTGAACGACGCAGATAACATCGTCTCGAATTTCAAGAGCTACATCGAGGGTTTTTCGGCAAACGTCCAGAGCATAATCCATAACCTCGATTTTGAGAAAGAAATCGACAAAATGGATAAGAATAATCGTCTCCTGGGGGTTGTTCGGAAATTTTCTGAACTTGACCTGAACCCCACCACCGTGGACGGAATAAAAGCCGGATATATGTTTGAAGAAATTATCCGTAAGTTCTCCGAAAATGCCGAAGCTGGCGATCACTACACCCCGCGTGAAGTTATCCGCCTGCTCGTCAGCATTTTGCTTGCGGAGGGGTTGGACGATCTTTATACCGAGCGCCGTGTCGCCACTGTACTGGATATGGCTTGCGGGTCTCGTGTCATAATAATGACAGAGGCAAATAGTTCAGTAAAATCAAAGGTTTTGAAGCTTCTACCAAAGTTAAAAACTGAAGAAACTGATAGTTTATGTGTTGCTTAGAGCCGTTATCTACTAAAATAATGGTTGTAAGCAGCACATAAGCCGAAGAGAAAAAGAGGTAGTGTATGCGATGGATATTAAAAATTATATTATTCCCGATTAGTCTTGTCTTATCAATTCTGACTGCGTTCCTGACATTCTTACTTGGTATAGGAACAGCGTTACTTTATATCGTTATGATGTTCTGCATATTTGGGGCGTTAGCTTCTTTTATTCAAGGAGAAGTCGGAATAGGTATATCGGGTTTGGTCATCGGTTTCCTATTTAGTCCTTATGGACTTCCGATGATAGGAGCAACTGTGATAGCGTTTATTGAATTGATAAATGATAAGATTAAAGCGGTGTAGACAAATTAGAATTTATGGAGGTAACAAAAATCATGAAAAAATATCTAAGAAATTTATTGCAAGTATCTGTTGTTTTGTGTGCTATATTTTTAACTGCTTGTAGTAATCAAAATACTAAAGACGAAGACATTAGAACTAAGTATATCGGAGACAATTCTAAAGTAAGTCAGATTGCCTATAATCTACCATACCCAGAAGGCGTTAAATATTATTCCATTGAAATACAGTCTGAAACAGAGCCATACGAACTCAAAGTATTTGTAAAAAATGATAATAAAAGTACAGTAGATTTAAAAAAATGTGCAAATCATGCCTTTGAAAGAATAGAGAATATGGGAATAATAAGTTTTTATGATAAGGATGATAATAAACTTGGTCAAGTC
>JBMNTQ010000231.1:0-2682 GCA_050945815.1 Christensenellales bacterium | reverse complement strand
CGGACTCTCCAAAGGTATCCGATACTCCCACCCTTTTTAAGGGAACAGGATATTCATCGGACAAGACTTCTAAAACTGTACTTCCCAGGCCTCCAATTATGCTGTGTTCCTCAGCAGTAACTATAGCCTTTGTTTCTTTAGCCGCCTTGATTATTATATCTCTGTCTATCGGTTTAATTGTATGGATGTTTATAACCCTAGCATCAATTCCATCATCTTTTAATATTTCTGCAGCCTTTAGACCTTCTTGAACCATAAGGCCTGTAGCAATAATCGTTACATCCTTGCCAGGTCTAAGCTCTACCCCTTTTCCTATTTCAAAAACATATGAATCATCATATACATCTTCAACTGCCATTCTGCCAAGTCTTATATAAACTGGACCCACAATTTCAGCAGCCTTTATAACAGCCTGCTCTGCTTCCCTGGCATCAGCAGGATTTATAACTGTCATGCCCGGTATGGATCTCATTAAACTTATATCTTCTATAGCCTGGTGGGATCCTCCATCTTCTCCAACCGTCAAACCTGCGTGAGTAGCAGCAATTTTAACGTTTAAAGCCGGATATGCCACCGTATTTCTCACAATTTCAAAAGCTCTTCCAGCTGCAAACATTGCAAAGGAAGATGCAAAAGGAATTTTTCCTACCAATGATAAGCCTGCTGCAGTACCTATTAAATTCTGCTCTGCAATTCCCACATTGAAAAATCTTTCTGGACTTACCTTTTTAAATTCTGAAGTCTTAGTTGAGCCGGATAAGTCTGCATCCAAAACAACAACATCAGGATTTGCTGCTGATAATTTTTTTAATGCATCACCGTATGCTTCTCTTGTTGCCTTAGCCATTTATACCGCCTCCTCCGTTAGTTTTATCTCCAATATCGCCCATTTCCTCCATTGCCTTGCAGTATTCTTCAGCATTTGGAGCCTTTCCATGCCAGCCAGCCTGGTCTTCCATAAAGGAACAGCCCTTGCCCTTTGTTGTATTAGCAATAATTATTGCCGGCTTACCTTTGATTGTTTTTCTTTCTTCAAATGCATTTTCTAAAGATTCAAAACTGTGACCATCTGCCTTGATAACATGCCAGCCAAATGCTTCAAATTTCTTATCAATTGGCTCAATTGTCATAACATCTTCATTTCTTCCGTCAATCTGCAAACCATTATGGTCTAATATTGCAGTTAAATTGTCTAGTTTGTAGTGGTATGCAAGCATCGCTGCTTCCCAAATCATACCTTCGTTTAATTCTCCATCTCCTAAAAGAGCAAACACTCTGTTTGGCTTCTTGTCAAGTTTAAATCCTAAAGCCATTCCATTTGCAATTGAAAGTCCCTGACCTAAAGACCCTGTTGAAGCTTCAACTCCGGCTCCCGGTAGTTTTTTCATATCAGGGTGCCCCTGGAGCTTGGTGTCAACCTGCCTTAATGTTGGAATTAATTCTTCACTGATAAAACCTTTCTCCATCAAGACTGCATATAAAACAGGAGCACCGTGACCCTTTGAAAGGACAAATCTGTCTCTGTTTTCATCTGTAGGTGATTCTATATTCATTTCCCTATAGTATAAATAGGTCATTATTTCAACCGCAGAGAGGGAACCTCCCGGATGACCTGAATTTGCATTATATATCATAGTCAGAATGTTTTTTCTCATGCTATTGGCTATGACTTTTAATTCATCGTATTTCATTTTTCCTCCAAGATTTTTATTGTTTAGGTACTGTTTCCCAGTCCTTCAAAAACTGGTCTATTCCTTTGTCAGTCAAAGGGTGTTTTGTAAGCTGGACTATAACTTTATAAGGAAGGGTAGCAATATGACATCCTAATTTTGCTGCCTCAATAACATGCATTGGATGTCTGATGCTAGCAGCTATAATCTCTGTATCAATTTTGTAATTTCTAAATATATCAACAATTTCCTTTATGAGGGTCATACCGTCATTGCCAATATCATCGAGTCTTCCAACAAAAGGACTCACGTAGGTCGCTCCTGCTTTTGCTGCAAGAAGAGCCTGACCTGCAGAAAAAATCAAGGTAACATTTGTTTTTATTTTTTCCTTGTTTAATACTTTAACTGCCTTTAAGCCTTCAGGAGTCATTGGTATTTTTATGATAATATTTTTATGTATTTTAGCCAGTTCCAAAGCTTCTCTAATCATTCCTTCCGAATCCAGGCTTATTACTTCAGCACTTATAGGTCCGTCAACTAGGGAAGTTATTTCTCTTACAACTTCTTCGAAAAGTCTGCCTTCTTTTGCAATTAATGAAGGATTCGTTGTAACCCCGCAAATAACACCCATGTCATTTGCTTTTCTTATTTCTTCTACATTTGCAGTATCAATAAATAACTTCATTTTTCCTCCTCTTACACATTTAATTTTGTATGTCATTCTGAAACTAAGGTCAGTGTCATTCTGAATCTAAGGTCAGTGTCATTCTGAATCTAAGGTCAGTGTCATTCTGAACCTAAGGTGAAGAATCTCATCTTTGTCTACCTTCTAATGAGATTCTTCGCTACGCTCAGAATGACGAGGGCTTTGCCCTCGGATGAAAGATTCTTGCGCTCAGGATGACAAATTTAGAATAGTTTGTATTACTCAATTTCTTTCACTATATCTTTGTTTCCAAATAATACTTTAAACATAAAGACCGGCAGGACAATCTGCCTTCTTATTCTCTTA
>JBMNTQ010000230.1:0-2687 GCA_050945815.1 Christensenellales bacterium | reverse complement strand
AAAGGCGGAAGAGGCGCTTTCCCGCCGACGATTGATTACAAAAACAGCGACAAACCGATCTTTGTGCTGATCAGCAGAGGATATTGCGCCAAAGACCCGGTGCTCAGCCTGAATCTCCAAAGCATGATGACCGAAAGGGGATACCAGCTTGTTGTTCCCAAGCAACTGCCCGGGGCGCTGGAAGCGGCAAATACAGAAGCGCGGGAGGAGATCTACTGGCCCTTTGCGTCGCGGGCGATGCTGACGGCAAAATCGATTGCGGAAACACCCAACCTGTACGCGGTCTATCTGACCTACCACGGCTGCGGGCCGGACACCCTTGCATCCCACTGGATTGAAGATGAAATGAGGGGCAAGCCGTATCTGCAAATTGAGGTTGACGAGCACGCTTCCAATGTGGGGGTCATTACCCGTTTGGATGCCTTTATCAACAGCGTGCTTTCTCATAAAAAGAAAGCGGAGCATGCAGTAAAGCCATTAGCTACCCAAAGAGCAGCCGGTTTTTTTAATGATATAGGCGCGCTAAAGCGGGACTGCCCGGTGGCGATTCCGTATGTATATCCCTATTCCCGTCTGCTGTCGGCGCATCTTGGCGGCAAGGGCTTTGAGGTGGTGCAGCTCGCGCCCACCTCGTCGGAAAGCCTGAAGGAAGGCCGATCTTATATGCGCGGCAAGGAATGTTTTTCCTTGGTATCTCTGCTGGGTGATGTTTCAATAGAGGTACAAAAGCACGATCAGCTGCAGCTGCTATACCCGCAGAACAACGGAGCGGAAGCCGATGGCCTATACGCCTACTTTGTGCGTCGGAAGCTCGCGGAGAAGCTGTCGGTCATCGCTCCAAATATCGACCAACTGCCTCTGCATGAAAAGCACGCGGACGCACTGTTTCGCATTTTGCTTGCGGGAGATATTGCGCTTTGTGCAGGGAGCGATATACTGGTCTCAGAGATGGAGGAAGCTTTCCGCCAGGGAATTCCGGACGATGATACGCTGATCCGATGGGCCGGACGCCGTAAAGATGCGAAGAGCTATTATCTTGTGACCGGAGAGCCCGGCTGTATCATGAATCCACTTTTTTACAAACTCGTCTTGGAGAGAGCCCGTGACCATGGCGTTTCGATTCGCTTTGCTCCTTTTAGCGAAATGCTGCTTTACGAATGGGCAAAAACGGACGGATTTGACGCCTACAGCAGCATGGGGAAGCTTATGACAAGGGTTTCCACAGCAATGGGACAGGGCAGTGTATTTGACATGTCGATCAAGACGCCGCAGCAGAGCAGCAATTATCATATTTGTTCCGGCGGTTATGCAGCATATCGCTGCAAAAAGGCTGATTTTACTCATCCAAAGCTGCTTGGAATCATTGCTGCTGCCTCGCAGCATGAAAACACCCAGTCGGTACTGGAACTCGCGCCGCGCGGGTCAAAAATGCCCATTTTGGGCATTCGATTTGACGGCACGGATGACCCGGTTAACAGGCTAAAGATCGATACGTTTCTTCATGAGGCTAGAGTGTCGGACAATGCGGAGTGGCCTGAAGGGACTTTAAATATATTGGAATAACACGAATTTGCCCCGTTGCCAGCCGGTTTTCACCGTAAGGTAGCGGGGTTTTTTCTTCTCAAACCCTTGAAAATAAAAAAGAACCACAAGGGGCTACATTTAAAGTTATGCAAAACTATGTAAGCTGGTATAGGTAGGGTTGTTGTGTATTATCCCCTGTTCAAACTTGAGGGTTAATGCCCATGCTCCGGTGGTTTCAAATTTAATATTTAGACTTTAAAAGTCGCAATCATTTTGAACCTTGTCAAACGTTATATACTAATGGCCGGAGAACTTATGATGGCCTGCCTGTAAATGGCAAGATTACCGGATGGACAAAACACGGAACAGAGCAAGCCCTTGGCAGAGACGGCGGTATCGGCGTTTCAAAGCCTACACCCATCAACGGGATATTACGGCTATCAATATGAACACACACATCATCAATTAAAGGTTAACACTTCGAACTAAGCCCGGCTGAATTTTTCAGCCGGGCTTTTTTTGCGTCTTTCACAAATTTTTTTAAGAAATCCATCAGAATATTTGTCAGTTTTCGATTTCCGTTTGTTGAGAGTTTGCGAAAGGGGAAATCATCAGCCGCTTGGTTGCCATTTATTGTATAAGCTAAGTGAGCCAAAATTCTGCCAAAGAAAATAATCCCCCGTTTCAATCATACAAGCCCCCAAATAGATATGAAGGCAACAGATTCCACCAATTCGCTCAACACAAGATTATTTCCTGTGTTTAACACACGCAGTGTAGAGTTCTCGCTGTTTACCTGGATTAAATCCGTAAATGTAAAGGGCGGGCCGTTGATTGAGGATAAAATAACATCACGGAAGGACACAACCGTTCCATTAACCTCAAGTTGAATCTGTGTTTTGTTTCCATCAATGATTTCCGACGCGTATAGCATAAAATTGACACCATATTTACCGGGCTTGCTTATTACAAATGTACCCGATTCGGGATGATAATTTATATATGGCGCGCCATTTGTCATTTCAACTTTAAACTTAATTGTTTCACCCGATCGATATAAACGCTTCGTTTGTTCTGTAGGACATATGTCCGAATATTGTACACCGATAAGGGAAACTGCCGAACCTGTAGGTCCGGTAGGTCCGGTAGGTCCGGTGGGTCCG
>JBMNTQ010000229.1:0-2698 GCA_050945815.1 Christensenellales bacterium | reverse complement strand
AAACACATAGGCCGTCCTTGCAGCTTTCTTCAACTCCTGTATGAAACCGTTATAGTCCATATTCCTGTCCCACCTGTCCATGCATCGTTTGCACATCTATTTCCCCATCTGCCCACAGCGCAGTCACGGCGCCGGCGCTGTCCGTGTCGCAGAAAGGCCCGCTGTACGGCCAAGGACTTTCGCCGCCCTGCAACACCACCATAGCCCATTCTCTCTGCGGCTGCCTTACATCATCCCCCGGCCGCAACAACGTCTTGGGCGCTTCAATCTTCCTGTCCTGCCAAGCGGCGCCATCCCCCTCCAGCAAAAGAACGGCACCCTCCTCATACGACAAATAACAATAAAAGCCCGACTGCCCATAACAAAAAGCCAGAGCTTCCCCCAGAAAAATCTCCTGCCCTGCTGCTACAGGCCTTTCCGCCCCGACTGCCGCCTCATCCTTTTCGCCCACGTAAAAAACCTTTTCCGCGCCCAAATATTCCGTAGCGCGGTTCCGATACGCCCTGCCCGTATCCGCGCTTAGAATCAGCGTCACCGCGTCGGTATAGCCCCTTTTGCGCATATAGCGAACAGCAGCCCCTATGCCGTCTATCTCCACCCCATCGTCCACTACATAATTCTCCCCGTCCAATGTACGCAAGAAAGCCGTTCTCCCCGTTCCCTGAAAAAACACCGCCTCCGCCCGGTGGGAAGCCGCAATGGGCAAAACATAGGCCGCCGCCATCGCCCCCAGCAACAGCACCACCACCATAGCCTTGGGCCTGGCCTTCACCATCAGATAAGGCGACGCCGCAAAAACCACAACCAACAACAGCGCTGCCAGCCAAGGCTGAGGCGAGGCCAGGGAAACCGCAGCCCAAGGCACGCTGCCCATCTGCCTTGCCATAAAATCAATGCCGACCAGAAAAGCGTCCACCGCCTGCGCCAGAAAAAGCCCGGCGCCGGGAAACGCAAACCCCACTGCCACCGCCGCCATGCTTACCAAGACGATCAGCGAAAAAAGCGGTAAAATCACGACATTCGCCGCAAATCCCAAAATAGATTGCCGATTGAAGTAGTAAGCGGACAGCCCAAATGTACCGCACTGCGCACAAAAGGAAACTGCCAGCCCCTGAAGCAACACGCCGCTCCTTTTCATCAGCCCGGAGAAGAGCGGCAACAGCGCCGCCATGCCGAAAACCGACGCAAAAGAAAGCTGGAATCCAATATCAAAGGCATACAACGGGTTGATTGCTAAAAGCACCAGCAAAGCCGCTGCTAGGGAAGTCAGCATATCATTCCGCCGGCCCACAGCAAGGGCGCCCATCATCACCACACACATCACCAGCGCTCGCACCATCGGCGGCGCAAAGCCTACCAATGCCGTATAAGCCAGCAACATCGGCCCCGCAATCCACAAAGCCCAACGCTTTTTATGCAATTTATCCAAAATCCAGATTACAGCCCCGGCAAAAATCGCCGCATGAAATCCCGAAACCGAAAAAAGATGATACAGCCCCAAGTCCAGATAAGCCTGAGCCTGATCCCACTCCAAAGCATCCGTATCCCCCAGCAAAACGCCCCGAATCACCGGCGCGCTGTCAAACAGGCCATCAATTTTGTCGGAAATTCCCTGCCTTGTCTCCAGCAAAGCCCCATATAGGTCCCGTGAATGCCCAACAACCTTCCACGAGGCAGCGTCACTCTGCGCCACATACCCCACGCCGCGAATCAAAAGACGCAGCCGCGTATCCATCTGTCCAGGGTTCATGGGCGGCGCAGGCAAAGCAATCTGCCCTCGAACCTCAACCTCATCCCCATATTCCAAAGAAGCCGCGCCGCCTATCTCCAACAAAACCCCCAGCGACAAAGCTTCCCCGTCTTGTAGGCGCACATCCTCCAGGAAAACCCGGGTCTTTTCAAAAGGTGTATGCTGCGCTTCACGCTCCGGCCATTCACAAACCCGGCCATACAACACACACTCTCCCTCCGGCAGCGTAGCATAAACCGGGTGTAACCGAACGCCCGCCATGAGAAAAGCCGCCGCACAAACCAGGCTGCAAGCAACCAAGCTGCGGGACAAGCGAAAAGATGCAGTCAACACAGCCAATACCAAAAGGCCGGCCACCACCGCCACAGCATATTGAAAAAGCAAGCGCGCCGCAAAAATCCCGATTAGGCAAGCCACAGCCGCAAAACACAAAGGCCGCCGATTAACCCATACTCTATGCCGAGCAGGCCCGTTCATTTCCCAATCTCAATCGGCTGCATTTCCCGAATCACCTCGGCATGTTCAAAATACAGCCTCGCTTCCTCCAACAATTCCTTCTCCTCATAATGGGGATAAATATGCGTCAGATACAGCCGCAAAACCTCCGCTTCCCGGGCAATGCGCCCCGCCTGTGCCGCGCTCAAATGCGGTGCCTGCTCTCCCCGATCCCGCTCTAAAAACCCGGTATCACAAAGAAAAGCATCTGCGCCCTGGGCCACCTTGGCCAAATCCGGGTTCCAGTTGGTATCACCGGAATAAACCAGCCGCTTCCCATCGGCGCAAAAGCTCACCGCATAGCTGGGAATAGGATGACTCATTGCTGCAAAGCTGATCTTGATGCTGCCAACTTCTGTTTTTAGGCCCTTTTCCACCACACGCACGCCAAAATACGGCTCATCGGCAAGCAACGCATACATCTGCTCCGGCAGCGCCGGCATATACACAGGC
>JBMNTQ010000228.1:0-2707 GCA_050945815.1 Christensenellales bacterium | reverse complement strand
ACGAAGCGCTACATGAGCATGAAGCATCTGGACGTTGCCGGCTCTTCCGAGACGGATTTCGTTGTCGGATAGATACCGGCTGCCAAACGGCAAAATCTTATTTGCGAAAAATACTTGACAGTACCGAAAGCGTTTTGCGGATGGCAAGGTGTCCATGCCGTACAAACGGTTTCTCGGGTATTGTAAAGGCGAGGATGGGCTGCCGGAGATTGTCGAGGAGGAAGCGAAAATCGTCCTTAGAATCTACCGTCTTTTCCTTGAAGGGAAAACGCCCTACGGCATTGCGGAAATACTCATGGCCGAGGGCATTCCCTCCCCGGCAGGAAAGAAAAAGTGGCTGACCAACACCATTCTGAGCATCCTCACCAACGAAAAGTACAAGGGAGACGCCCTTCTGCAAAAGACCTTCTGCACGGACTTCCTGAACAAGACGATGAAGGTCAACGAAGGCGAGGTGCCGCAGTATTATGTGGAAAACAGCCATCCCGCCATCGTCCCGGCGGATATGTTCGAGATGGTTCAGCAGGAGCTTGCCCGGCGTAAGCTCCTCGGCAAGCAGCACAATGGCACCAGCGTCTTTGCGGGCAAAATCGTTTGTGGGTGCTGCGGCGAAAGGTACGGGGGCAAGGTCTGGCACTCCAACAGCAAGTATCGCCGGGTGATTTGGCAATGCAACGCTAAGTTCAAAGACGGCCATAAATGCGAGACGCCGCACCTAACGGAGGATTGCATTGAGCGGTGCTTCCTTGAAGCCTACAATCAACTGTTGGCCCAGCGCTTTTCCATCGCAGGTGAGTATAAGGCCATCATGTCGTATTTGATGGACACAGCGTCCATTGAGCGCAAAGCCGCCGCCTTGAGGGACGAGATGACCGTGGTGGACGAATTGATCCGGCAGGCCATTTTGCAGAATGCCAGCATGGCGCTCAACCAAGCGGACTACCAACAGCGATACGACAGTCTGGCCAAGAGGTACGAGGACGCCGCCGCGCGGGTTGCTACCATCGAGGCTGAATGCGCCACTCGGAAAGCCAAGCGGCATTCCATTGACCTCTTTCTAAATTCCCTGCTGAAGAGCGACGCAGTTGTTTCCGAGTTCTCGCAAACACTCTGGAATGCGGCGGTCGACCATGCGACGGTCAGCGACGCGGCGCGCATAACATTCACCTTCCGAAACCAGATGGAGATTACCATCGAAATATAGTAACGACCAGCCCGCATTCTTCGGTGCCATGCCGAGGGGTGCGGGTTTTTTCTTTATGCTTGAAAGAAGAATCGAATGATGATACAATAATGAAAAACGGACGGGCAAAAGGATTTTCAAAATTATCAAGGCCATGTTCAGAGGATACTCTCCTCAAAAGAACACATAGGAAGGTCTTTCGGATGAAAAATAAAAGAGAGTGATGCTATGTCAGCCTTCATTGTAGTGGCCGATGATAAACAGATCGTCGTTGCAGCCGATACACTTGTTGTAAGGAAAGAATCCGGATGCTACATACCTATTAACTATACAAGCAAGATTCATCCATTACTATCTAAGAATTCAGTCATTTTAGGAGTGGGGTGTTATCAGGCAATCCAGAGATGGTGCGAAATTGCGGATCAAGCTATTATAGCCCGCGACATTGAAACACTCGACAAATATTCAGCGCCTTTAATGAAGAAAAGATTGATTGGAGAATTTGGCGATACATACGCCTGTATTTACCAAATCGGCTTTGATTCAAAGGGGAATACACGCGCCTATAAATATGATTCCGAAGAAGGGTATGTTGGGAAAGCCATCGACGGGAAAGTCTTCTTCCGTCCAGGCGACGTTGATGTAATGAAATGCTTTGAAGGAGCACCAGATGTACATACTGCACTTTACCGATGCCTATGCTCTTTAAAAGAGGCAGACTCAAAAGAGACAGCAGACGGAAGCAGTAGCATTGGCGGGCACATGGAATTGCTCATTATGCATGACGGAAGTTACTCGTTGGAACGGTACAAACCGTTTGATGAATATGAAGAAAACTATCAAAGAATGTGTGATCAATAGCATAGCATTATTACCCCCCCACCCCCAGATTTACCCCCTTACCCCCGTTTTTACCCCCTTTGGCGTTCCGCCAAATTGTATCAAAAGCTATTCTATTAGACAAATCACTAACCATCTATTGGTAAAAGAAATTTTGTCAGCAGGTGGTTTTTGTTTTGTCCAGAAGTCCAGTATTACTGGGCTTTTTCAGCTTCGGGCTTCTCAGGCTGTATCAATAGTTGGTTAGAGCCGGAGGGTGTTTTCGGAGAGCACTTGACCCGAACCGTTGCGATTTCCGAGTGTCTTTTAACGATTCCCCTGTCAGGGGTGTTCAAATTTAACGATTCTCATTGCCCGTGCCCATTTTTCGCAACATTTTATTTTGGCTGTTTTAAGGGCAGTTGAAGGCATGAAAATAGCCCGCCCGAAGGCGAGCCGTATACCCTTGGAAATCTTGCAACCTTGAAGGATGAACCCGCATGGTTGCTGGATTCCTATATAATTTAAGGTTGCCAATCACCCTTCGGGAGTGGCAACCTTGATGTGGCAATGTTAAACGGTTATTTCCGAGCCGTTGACCTGCGGCTTGGCAGGCTCAGGATCAACGGGTGTTTCAGATTCCTCACCGCTTTCGGGGAGCAAAGCGTTGATGGCCGCCACCGTCTTGGAGCCGACGATGCCGTC
>JBMNTQ010000227.1:0-2711 GCA_050945815.1 Christensenellales bacterium | reverse complement strand
CCTGAGCTCCCTTGTCGGTTTCACACATTTTTATGAACACAGTTTGGCAAAAAGGGTAAACGGCAGCAAGTTTGACTCTCCGTATCGTTATATTATCCTGCATTTTAAAGAGCCGAACTGCGCATGGGTGATTCCCGAAAAGTCTTTTGATGACTTGGAGGAATTGAAAGAATTCCTCCACTCTGCCGGTATCCCTGAAATTCCTTTTGCTCGCAGCATGTATCCAAATGACATGTTGTATGTTCCGGTAAACTTTTTATATGTTCCCGACGAGGAAGATTGCGGCATGATTGTGAAACCTGATAAGAATCTTGCCGAAAGATAGTGAGCGATTAGGACTTGCAAAACAGATTTAAGGCTCTGAGAAAAACTTCTCACAGCCTTAATAAAATAGTCTGCTATTTAATTCCCAAAAGCCGCAGTTTGAGCTTGCTCGGAAGGCCGTTTTTATTCCAGCCTCTGGCGCGGTAGTAAATTTTTTTGAGCTTTTCCAAAGGTACGCGGCTGTTTGGCCTGTCAGGGTCCTGCAGGTCTTCCACCAACCTCTTGGGGAGCTTGTCCATATCGGCGCTCACGCCGAATTTGGCATTCACTGCACGCTCAATATTGTAGCTGCGCTCGCCGATTCTCTTAAATTTTCCTATGTTCATCTTCATTCCGGTCACATACTCTATCTCATAGAGGTGGGGCAGCAGGGGAATTTTAAAAAATGCAAGTTCGGGGAAATAGTTTAAAACTCTCAAAGCCCAACCCAGATAGGGCACAATCTTGTTCACAGCGCGTGTTATAAGGCTATTGGGCTTATTTAAAAGATAAGAAGGGAAAAAGCCTATAAGGGTAAAGAGGCAATGTCCGCTTGAAGATGTCGTCTCAATTAAATCCTGCAGGAACATGCATAGGTCTGCCTTGGCGTGTATTGTTTCACCATCGACTCTCAGGCCTATAGCCTCCAAAAGAATAAGATAGCCGCCGTTTAAGTGGCAGCCCCCACGGTTTGAAACCGCATAGCCAAGCCCTTGACCGACAGCCCGTCTCGGCTCATAGGCCGCAAGCTCAAGCCCCTTGGAATGTATGGCAAATTCTTTGCCTCCGTATTTCTCACTCAGGCGCTTTGAGCCTTCGGCAAGCTCGTCTCCAATTCCGCGCCTAAAAGCTGTATCTGAAAATGTCTGCTTAAGGTTTGAGTGAACGCCGAATTTAAGCCCATTATCCCACAGCCCCTTTTCGTTGGCTTCCATGGCCCAGGCAACAGTACCTGCGGCCGATATAACGTCCATACCGAGCTCATCAAGTTCATGGCTGAGCTCGCATATCGCATTGAGGTCGCTTATCAGAAGATTGGGGCCTAGAAGGCCGAGAGCCTCAAGCTCTGGTCCCTTCACCTCTTGACCGTTTACCACAACGCTTCTGCTGCAGCGGATGGGACAGCTTAAGCAACCGAAGTTGATAATTGTTTCCCGTTGCAGGGCCTCGCCCGTGACATTTTCAAATGCCCAGTACTGTCCTCTGCCGAAGTTGCGTGTGGCCAGTGTACTGCTTTGCTGGAGATAACGCAGTATTCCCGCAGTGCCCTGCTTGGGAAGTACTCCGCCTGTAAACATGTGATCTCTCAAATAGGCAGTCCATTTTCTGTGATGTTTTATGGTTTTATCTTTGTCGTGGATTGGAATCTCGTGCGTGCCGGTCGCAACTGCGCCTTTAAGATTCTTGCTGCCGAAAACAGCTCCCAAACCACAGCGTCCGGCAGCCCTGTCGCCGCTCATGACAGAGGAATACCTCACAAGATTTTCACCGGCAGGACCTATGCATACCATGCCGCATCTCGTTTTTTTCCCAAGAAGCTCATCGGTCTTTTTTTGCATGAGCTCTTGAGTTTCCGTTACAAGCATTCTCTCAAACTCCGCCGCATCAAAGAAAGATATTTTATCGTTCTCTATAAGAAGCCAAGAGAGTTTGTCGGCTTTTCCGCTTATTATAAGAGCGTCAAAGCCGGCTTTTTTCAAATAGAAACCGAAGTTTCCTCCGCAGTTGGAAGAGGCGGTAATGCCGGTGAGCGGAGAAAGCGAAGAAATGTTAAACCTGTTTGAAGACGGAGCAAAGCTTCCTGTTAAAGGCCCCGTGGAGATTATGATTTTATTCTCTTCCGAAAGCGCTTTTTCACTTCCGTCAAACCTGTCGTACATTATTTTGGAAGCCATGGCTTTTCCGCCAAGGTAGAGTTTTCTCTCTTTATCGCTCCACGGGTATTCCGAAATTTCACGGGTACTCAGGTTAATCTCTAAAACTCTGCCCATGTAGCCCTTATATTTGCTCATATTTTAAGCTCTCCTTCTCCGAGGTGTTGTATATTGCCGGATAGAATATACCATAAAACAATACTGCTGTTAAGCTCAAATAAAGAAACTGGAGTCCCGTTTAACAGCAGCGCATAATTATCCTGAATATTGCCGCAAATTTAAGACATTAAAGATAACAGCTTTTAATTTACAAATTATACAAAATAAGATATTATCAGTGAAGCAAATGAGGTGATAATATGGGTCTGAGATTCAGGAAAAGTATAAAACTCGGAAAGTTATTTAAACTCAATCTCTCAAAGTCAGGTGTCGGAGTTTCCACCGGCATAAAGGGCCTGCGCTTCGGCGTCAGTCCAAAGGGCAGAAAAACATTTACTGCCGGCATACCGGGCACGGGAATTTATTATCAAAAAA
>JBMNTQ010000226.1:0-2714 GCA_050945815.1 Christensenellales bacterium | reverse complement strand
ACCAACTGTACCGTCACAATTTCTGATGAAGGTACAATCTGGGACAATGGCGGCGGTGCAGTCACAGTAGGGTTTTCTGATGGTGCTCCGATTCCAAGAGGAAATGCCTTATATATAACAGATGGCGCATTGCTCAGGAATGTAGGCAGTATTTCCGTTCCCAGACGCGGAGCAAACGGAAGTGCTACCGATAACCGTTTGGAGTTGCGCTCCGGTTCTCGTATAGAATCAAAAGGCGACATAAGGGTGGGATATCCGAGCAGCTCGAATTCTTCTGCCAACGAAAATCATATTAACGTTTCCGACCCCGGAACAGTCTGGGATGCCGGCAATGGAATGCTTTGGGTTGGATACTCTTCTCAAGGTACAGCAATCGGGAATAACTTTGTTGTTGAAAATGGTGCAGAAATCAACAACATCGGGCAAGTAAGAGTCGGCGCATACAATGCCAGAGATGCCATGGAAAACTGTCTGATCATAACCAACAATTCAAGCGTTTCATCTCATGACTCGGTTCGCATCGGATATCCTGTCAATGATAAACGTCGCGGCGTTGCAACCGGTAACTCAGCGTACATTGCGGGTGGTCCGCTTGGTGTTTCAACGTGGGATATGAACAATACTTCCCTCTACATAGGAAATAACAGGGGTGACACAGGATATAAATCTTGCACCAATTCATTTGTTGTTGCCGGAGGTGGAGTCGTGAATAACATAAACGAGATAAATGTCGGTCAGACTCCGATAGAGTCTTCGCATGAAAATTCACTTGTTCTTGCGGGAGGTGAAATGTATGGAGCAACAATGTTTGTTCAGGCAAGCAACCGCGTTGATGTTGTCGTCGGTGAAGAGGGAATAAATCCTGTTGTTCTTTCTGACAGGGCTGTTTTTGAGGAAGATAGCGTTATCGCCCCCGTGTTGGCAGACCCGTCCCTGATCGGTCACTGGATACCTGTTGTTCAAGTTTCCGAAAACGGTTCTGCCATAGTAGACAACGGATTAACGCTGCGGGTAGATGAAAATGATCACAATCGCTGGCTTGTAAATTTAAGTGATGACGGTAAAACACTCTATCTTTCTGCACGTTCACCGGCTGCTTTAATGCTGATCCATTAGACTTACAACACCATGAATCGTCCCAATATTATTTGGGTTTTCTCTGACCAACAACCCGCCTATACCCTTGGCTGCAACGGCGATCCCAATGCACGCACACCGAACATCGACCGTATGGCTGCAAGCGGATGGAACTTCAGAAACGCAGTTTCCGGATTTCCTCTGTGCTGCCCCTTCCGTGGTTCCTTGCTAACCGGACGCTATCCCCACCACTGTGTGCCAGGGCATGAATTCCAAATGCCTCCGGAAATGCCCACCGCTGCCGACATGTTCAATGCGGCAGGGTACGATACTGCATACTTCGGAAAGTGGCATCTGGACGGCAAAAAGGAAGCTGCTACGCGTCGTGTGGCAAAAATCGAAATCCCCTTCGAGCGCCGTGGTCGTTTCAACCGCTGGATTGGCTACGAGAACAACAATATGCAATACGACAGCTGGGTGCACGGTCATCTCGATTCGCAGACGCCGTTCCCGATGCAGAAACTGCCGGGATACGAAACAGATGAACTGACTACATTGCTTCTCGACTACCTTGAAGAACGTCCCGGCAAAGAAGAACCATTTTTTGCAGTTCTCTCTGTACAGCCTCCGCACAATCCATACATAGCGCCGCCTGAATACAAGGTAAACTACAACCCGCAGGACATAAAACTGCGTCCGAATGTGGCGCACAATCCCGGTGTTGTAGAGAAAGTACGCGAAGATCTGGCAGGTATGTATGCAATGATCGAGAACTTAGATGCAAATATCGGCAGAGTACTTGATACCCTGCGGCGGACTAAACTCGAGGAAAACACGTGGATTATCTTCTTCAGCGACCACGGAGACATGCACGGCTCCCACGGTCTTTTCAAGAAGACGAATCCCTACCAGGAATCAGGCAATGTTCCGTTTATTGTATGGAATAACGATGCTTATCGTTCATTCAATCACAATGTTAATGGTTGTGTAGAGTATCCGATCAATACGGTTGATATTTTGCCAACGACGCTGGGTCTTGCTGGAGTTGACCTGCCCGGGGATCTTGAAGGGTTTGATTATTCTCCGATTTTCCGGGGGCAGCGTACCCTGGAAAATGCTCCCGCAAGCGCCTTCCTGCAAAACGTCGTGCCCACACTCCACCACAACAGCATTGACCGTCCATACCGCGGTGTGCTCACCGCTGATAAATGGAAGTATGTATGCACCGAACGTGACGACTGGCTTCTTTTCAACCTGAATAATGATCCCTATGAAGAATGCAATCTCGCCTTCAACACAATTGCAAAGGGGAAACGTGATGAGCTGCGACAACTTACACACGACTGGATCATCCGTACGAACGATTCCTTCCGTATGCCGGATTTCTAAACTTTATGCGAATACAAATCTTCTTCGTACGCAACATCATTTATGCAACAGTACCGGCAGGGTGGCTACAGAATGCCACTTAAAAATCTGTGATGACAAAAAGGGAAGATTCCAGTATCCTTTCTAATATTCCTCAGTGATTAATTTACTCATCGTTCAACATCAATAAACACAATTAACGAAGGACGCCAAAATGATAAGTACAAAAATGGCAGATGAAATCAACGCACAGATTAACAGGGAATTCT
>JBMNTQ010000225.1:0-2725 GCA_050945815.1 Christensenellales bacterium | reverse complement strand
CGGGGAGTATAGTGACTTTTCTGGGCTTCCACTCGGCTCTTCTCGCTTCAAGCTCCGCTTCGCTGAGATCAACATTTATGGTTTTATTGTATACATCAATGGTAATCTTGTCGCCGTCTTTTAAAAGGGCAATCGGACCGCCCGCAGCAGCTTCGGGAGAAATATGTCCGACAAAACAGCCGTTGTTGGTGCCCGAGAATCTTCCGTCTGTTATTACGGCAGTAGAGTGTGCAAGTCCTTGGCCGTGGAGCATCTTTAAAGTGAGATACATTTCCCTCATGCCCGGCCCGCCCTGCGGACCCTCATAGCGGATAACAACAATATCGCCGGGCTTTATCCTCTTTTGCTCAATGGCCTCAAGGGCGCTGTCCTCACCGTCAAAGCAGACAGCGGTACCCGTGAAAACGCGCACGCTTTCGTGAATTGCGGCGGGCTTTGCAACTCCGCTGTCGGGAGCAATATTGCCTCTCATTACGGCTACACCGCCAAAGGGCAGGAAAGGTTCTTCCAAACTCGAAATTATCCCGTCTTTGGGAATAAGGCGAAGTTTATAGTTTTTCAGGTTGCACGACAAAGTCTTTCCGCTCACAGTCATTGCATCTAAATTCAAATACTTCTCTATTACTCTCATAACCTCAGGTATACCGCCGGCTTTATATAAATCCTCAGCGTCATAAACTTCCGACGAGGGGCTGACTCTTGCCACCACGGGCACAAGTTCCGAAAACCTGTCAAACATATCCATCATTTCTTCACTGCCAAGGCCTATTTCGTGACCAATGGCACATAAATGTATAATGGCATTTGTCGAGCCGCCTATTGCCATAAGACTCATGACGGCGTTTTCAATTGCGTCTTTGGTGATAATATCTCTGGAAGTGATATTGTTTTTAACCAGTCTTACTATTGCCTCGCCGCTCTCAAAAGCGCTTCTTATTCGCTCGTTATAAACGGCGGGAATAAGGGCCGAGCCGGGTAGGCACAGCCCCAAAGCTTCAGCCAAACAGCACATGGTGTTGGCGGTTCCTAAGAACTGGCAAGACCCGAATGACATGGTACAGGTATTTGTAAGGTTCTGAAGGGTTTCTTCATCAATCTGACCTGTTTGCCACATACCTAAGGCTTCTGCGATAGTGGTGGAATTTGACTTCACTTTGTTGCCGAAAGAAGGAGACGAAACCATCGGGCCTCCCGCAACAAAAATAGTGGGAATATTCAGGCGAATAGCTGCCATTATCATGCCGGGCACAATCTTGTCGCAGCTTGCAACAATTACCAAGCCGTCAAAGGCGTGCGCTCTGGCCTGCAGCTCGACGGAATCCGCGATAATGTCTCTGGAGGGGAGAGTGTATTTGGCGCCCAAGTGGTTGTCGGTAATTCCATCGCAACAGGCAATAACTCCAAACTCCACGGGAGTTCCGCCCTCGCGATAGATTCCGAACTTTATCTGCTCGCTGAGCTGGCGCAGGTTTTTGTGTCCGGGAACCAGATCATTAAACGAGTTGGCTATGCCGATAATCGGTCTGTCAAGGTCTCTGTCGCAGAGAGCGCAGCCCTTTGCAAGCACCTTGTTTGAAATAAGTTTTATGTTGTTGAATTTGCCGATGTTAAGTTTTTCTGAATCTGCCATAGTTGCACCTCACCTTTAATTAGTCAGCAGGGAGCCTCAAGTATTTGCGCTAAGAACTGCCTGCTGTCAAATACAATACTACCACAAAGCATCAAGTAAAGTTAATTCTTTTTATTTGCTTTAAAACTATTTCCTAAAAACAAAATAACGAGTAAAGAATAAAAACAGTTTATGCTAAGCCTTAAACGAAGCTCACGAGCTTTTTTATATTTTGCTTTTGTTATATAATACATCGACAAGATATTCGGAGGCCTTGACGTTGATATCATTACTTGCAAAATTATTTATTAAAGACCACAAAAACTATATGGACCAAAATGTTCGCCTGGGCTATGTAAAGCTCAGCGGTTTTGTGGGCCTTGCTCTAAATATCCTGCTTGTTGTAACAAAGCTGATTGCGGGCAGGCTTTCAAACTCAATGGCGATAACGGCAGACGCTTTCAACCATATTTCCGATGCCGGCTCATATCTTATAGCCATGCTTTTCATGATTTTAGCGGCCAAAAAGCCGGACGAGGAGCATCCGTACGGGCATGGACGCATAGAGTATATCTCAAGCGCGATAATATCCGTGCTCATTCTCACCATGGCGGTAGAACTCTTTCGGGAGTCGATTACAAAGGTCTCGGCACCGGTCCTTGCCTCGGCAAACCCCATAGCCGTTGGCATAATGGTTTTCTCAATACTTGTCAAGGCATATATGTATGCTTACAGCAAGTCAATAGGCGAGAAAACACAGTCCTCCGGTCTCAAAGCCGTGGCTCTCGACAGCATTGTCGACTGTGTCACAAGCTCGGTCGTCCTTCTTTCAGTTTTGCTCTCAAAGCCATTGGGGGTAAATCTGGATGCCATAGGCGGCGTAGCGGTTTCGATTTTCATCGGTTTTACAGGTCTAAAGCTTGCCAAAGAGACAATATCATCCCTCTTGGGAGAAAAACCGGATCCCGAGCTCATTGAAGAAATAAATGCAGTGCTGAAAGACTATCCCGAGATGATTATGCCTCACAAAATTCATGTGCACAGCTACGGACCCGGAAGACTTTTTATATCGCTGCATGTCATCATGCCTATAGATGAAGAGAAGGTTAATATCTT
>JBMNTQ010000224.1:0-2764 GCA_050945815.1 Christensenellales bacterium | reverse complement strand
ACAAATCACCAATAATAAAATTGCCAACGAGCTGCTAAAAGGTTCAGCTCCAAGAAAAGAGTGGAAACAGTTTTATAAAATGTAAAGACATCAATTTTTAAAAAAATAATCCAATGAAAAAAATAACATTCTTGCTCATCCTTGCTTCCATGTGTTTAACAGGCTTTTCACAAGCCAAGTGGGAAACGCTGTTCAATGGAAAAAACTTGAACGGCTGGACCAAACTAAACGGTAATGCCGAATACATAGTGCAAAACGGAACCATTGTCGGAATCAGTAAAGTGAATACGCCCAACACCTTCCTTGTAACCAAAAAAAATTATGGTGATTTTATACTTGAATTTGAATTTAAAGTAGATGACGGTTTAAATTCCGGCGTACAATTTCGTTCTCTCTCCGACAAATCGTATAACAACGGGAGGGTACATGGATATCAATTTGAAATAGACCCTTCTCCAAGAGCTTGGTCAGGAGGTATATACGATGAAGCTCGCAAAGGTTGGCTGTATGATCTTGCCGCTTATCCCAACGCTCAAAAGGCATTTAAAAATGAAGCGTGGAATACAGCCCGCATCGAAGCAGTCGGAAACAGCATACGCACCTGGATCAATGATGTGCCCTGTTCAAATATCCTTGACAATCAGACAGCGTCCGGATTTATCGCCCTTCAGGTGCATGATATTGGCAGTGACAAGCGTTTGGAAGGTAAAACAGTAGCTTGGAGAAATATCCGTATATTGACTTCCAATATTGAAAATGAACTTTATCCCGATTCTAAATCAGCACCTCAGAAAAACTGCATTCCCAATACCATTTCTGAACAGGAAAAACAAGAAGGTTGGAAATTATTATGGGATGGTCAAACAACTACAGGCTGGAGAGGCGCCCGCTTAACCGAATTTCCTCAAAAAGGATGGATCATTGAGGATGGCATTTTAAAAGTTTTAAAATCGGATGGAGGAGAATCAACCAATGGTGGTGATATTGTGACTGTCAACAAGTATAAGAATTTTGTATTGAAAGTTGATTTTAGAATCACGAAAGGTGCCAACAGCGGGATAAAATACTTTGTTGATACAGAATTAAATCAAGGCGCCGGATCATCCATAGGATGCGAATTTCAAATTTTAGATGACATGCATCATCCGGATGCAAAATTGGGCGTAGCCGGCAATCGCAAGTTAGGAGCATTATATGATTTAATTCCTACTATACCTAACAAGCCCTACAGAGGCGGCTTTTTTAATACGGCTACGGTTGTTGTTAAAGATAATCACGTTGAACATTGGTTGAATGGGATCAAAATAGTCGAGTATGAACGCAACAATCAAATGTGGAATGCACTGGTAGCCTATAGCAAATACAATGTATGGTCCGATTTTGGTAATTTTGAGACCGGTCATATCCTGTTACAAGATCATGGGGATGAAGTATGGTTCCAAAATATTAAAATCAAAGAATTAAAATAATTGCATATATTTGCAGCATCTATTTTAAAATTAATTCCCATGAAACGACTCAGTTTATTTTTTGTATTGGCAATGGCATGCAGCCTTATGTCATTTGGACAGATTGATAAAATTACAGGCAAGTGGAAAACCATCGATGATGGCGACGGATCAACAAAATCCATTGTGTATATTTTTAAAGCTACCAACGGTAAGTATTACGGCAAGATTGAACATCTGTTTAAAAATCCCGACAAGCTTTGTACGGAATGTACCGGCAGCAATAAGGACAAGCCCATCCTTGGTTTACTTATTCTGAATGAAATGACGGAGAAAAACGGCTCACTTACAGGAGGAACCATTTTAGATCCCAACAATGGCAAAGTGTATAAATGCAATATTAGTTACGATGCAAAATCCGGTAATTTGAACGTGAGAGGCTCATTGGATCGTGGCGGATTGATTGGCAGAACACAAATTTGGATAAAATCCAATGAATAAGCAGCCAATTTTTGATATAAAACTGTTAAAACACCACTTTTAATGAACCTGAATAGACAATAAGCGTTAAATTGAGTTAAAAGCACAAAAATCATGCTTTACAACATAAAAAAAGATGTACTTTTGTACTGTGTTTTTCATGGTATTAGATTTAAGGTTAATAAAAAGATTGGGTTGTCGTGAGACAGCCCTTCTTGTTTTATAGGACTTCAATGTTTTTATGGAGTCTTTTTTTATCAACGACCTTTTGTTAATGACCGCCACCTTTAATCATTACAGCAGCACCTTTCCAAATAACATACAAATCAGTTATGAGTAGTTTCCAAGAGGAATGATGTAAATAACGATAAACGTACTCATATTCATAAATGGGTTTCCCAAATTCGGGAGTACCTTTGCGTATATGCCCGTAACCTAATAAACCTCCGCGAATCAATTTTCTGGTAACATTGCCTTGGGCTAAATCTCGCTCATAATGATGGACTGCCAGTGGTCGAGGTCCAACGACAGACATATCACCTTTAAGGACTAAGAAAAATTGTGGAATTTCATCCAAATAGAATTTTTTGACAAAACGCCCCATATAAGTTCGTGCTTCGGGCATCCATTCATTTTTATATGCATGCCAGTCTCCTTTAGCTTGCAGCTCATGGTCGATATAAGCTTGTCAAATATTAATTTCGGCAAAGGCACTTTAATCGGTTTGTTGAGTTGGAAAATTTCTTTGTACTGCTTTCTGATTTCATCGGTAGGTGGTGCATAAGGGAATGCTTCAATGGGTTCAGCAGCATGAAATCCGGTTGGTTCTGTCATTT
>JBMNTQ010000223.1:0-2786 GCA_050945815.1 Christensenellales bacterium | reverse complement strand
GCTCCGGTGCTGCATGCACCTGATAACCAACGTTATTGTTCTCAATTACAACACTGTCGTTTAAGCGGGCCGCCAGCGTACCTTTCAAATAGGCATACAAGATTGATAGCCTCCTACTGCTTTTGCGTTCTTTCTCGGACCGGAATGGGCGTGACAGATGGCAATCGCCAGTGCGTCGGCCGCATCATCCGGTTTTGGAATCTGCCGGAGATTCAGCAAAATGCGCACCATCTGCTGTACCTGCTGCTTGTCGGCGCGTCCATAACCGGTAACTGCCAGCTTAACCTGCATCGGTGTATACTCGTAGACTGGCAACCCCGCTTTAGCGCCGGCCAGAACCGCTACTCCGCGGGCTTGAGCTGTACCGATCGCGGTCGTGGTATTGCGACTGAAGAACAGCTCTTCAACCGCCACGACTTCTGGTTTATAAGCTTCAATCAGCTCAGCCAGCGTGTCGGAAATCGAAAGCAGGCGGTCTGGAAACGCTGTGCGCGACGATGTAGAGACAACGCCATAATCTATCACACGCAAGTGCCCGCGCTCGTATTCCACCAGCCCGTAGCCTGTTATCGCGTATCCCGGATCAATGCCTAAAACAAGCATGCAAAAACTCCCGCCAGCCGCTTAACCGACCGTGCCAAACAATCGTTCTACTTATGATAGCACAAGAGATTCAGGCTGGACAATTATAAGTTGTGTTTCAGGTCAACTACAATTTATATGTATTACCGTGCAAAAATTACAGATCAGCAGATGACTGTTTGCCAGCTTCATCCTATTGTGCTGATATTGTCTTTAGCAGCGATGATGCGGCAGCAAGAATTATCAGGTAATAAGGTGTTGTATAAGGCATGGTGTTACCGAACAACGATGAAACAAAATAAGCAATGATAATTCCCGCCAGTGCTATACCTTCAACTCCAAGATGCAAGCGGTTGCGGAAAAATTGTTTGAATAATATTCCAAGAGCTCCAAGATAAAATAAAAGCGCCGGTATCCCCAGGCTGGCAGCTATTTGAATCAACTCATTGTGTGGTCGGTCGATGCTCACATTTGCCAGCAGATAACGAGCTCCTAGATTATCTGGACCATAACCGAATAGTGGTTTTTCTACGATAAAACGAATGCCGCTGGTCCAAAGAACCCAACGCCCGGAGCCAGCACGACCGGCTTCCTCCGAGCGTCTCAGAATCAGACTAAAATCACGAAATAAGCGCATGAGATCCGCTCCAAGAACGTTGGTATAAAAATTCATCAGCACTGACACCAGCAAAAACAGCCCGCCTACAAAAAGCAGCTTTTTCAGCTGGCTGCGCTTGAGCCAACGTAATCCTATAGCAACCGCAATCAGGCCGCAGCAGACAGCCAGGTAAGGTCCCAGTGACTGGTCCTGCACAAGCGCGGCAGTCTGCAACAGGAATGCTGCCAGAATCAGCCTACGCTGCAGCCGACGCTGTTCAGTCAGGTAAAGGAGCAGTGTCGCCATTATGGTCAGACACAAGTAATAGCCATAATGATTGGAATTGAAGAATATACCTGTCTGCTCCCCGATCCCGAGACGCTCATTTAAGGGCTCATAATTTATCAGGACCAGAACAGCGATCAGTGAGGAAACAGTTGTAAGAACCCGCAACAGCCGCTTCATATTTCCCCAGGTACGGACTGACAGAGCACTAAGAAAAATACCGCCATACATTAAATAGGCACGAAAGCCCTCCATACGGTAGGAATCTCCCTGCCAGGACAAGCCACGATCTTCGGAAAACAGGAATGAGAGCAAACTCCAGAACAGAAGCAAAGCCAGCAATAGATGAAAGGTATGTGCCCGCAACCAGGCGCTTAGCTCAAGTTCTCCTGTCTGAACCTGTCGGATGCCTTTTGCCAACACCACAATCCCCAGTAGCCAGCCAATCAAACCGATCTGCTGCAATATTTCCTGCCAATGTATGCCTTGCGCAGCAACATTAAACATTTCATCCCAGATATCGTTATGCTGCAAAGTAAGATTTCGGATCATAACAAAAACCGGCGCTGCCAGCCAGTAGTAAAGCGGCAGCTGCCGTATCGTATCGAGAACGGTTGTTGAAGTGTAATCGAGTAATTCCGGGATAGTGCGGATAGCCTGCAGCTCTTCCCTAACGGAGCTGGCTCGTGCAGCAAACAGCTTCATCCGCATGCGGATCTCAGGGTTATAGCCTGAATTCGTTTCTTCACTCATATAATCGAATCACGTTTTTCCGGATTCAGAATACTATTAATGAAATCACGGGCGTATAGCAAATTAACCTCTTCCAGACGCAGCAGAACCCGGTTGGAGCGGTTCTGACTAAGCATAACCTCTCGGGCGGTGACAATCGTCGAGAAAGGAGCTGCAAGCTCAACGGGTTCCTGCCTGCCTTCCAGTGCCAATTCAAGTGTTGGCCGCTCATAATACATAACCTGATGGCTGTAATCCTGATGATCCAGCAGATAAAAACCGGGGAATTCCAGCAACAGCACAGCCGGGTCGATCAGACAGCAATCTGTAAGCTGCATTAAAAAGGGCTGATAAAAAGCACGTTTGCGATCCTGGTTGACGGTGTGCTGTCCTATCAGGTTAATTAAAGCCCATTGGTGGAAGTGCTGACGCGCCGCCGGTGAAACTAAGGGCCAGACCGGACTGCTGTCTTGAGCCTTGAAGCTGTCGACAGTCTGATTCTGTTCGGATTTGCGGGTGGCCACCGGCGGCTTTCCGAGTTGCTGCAAGACTATTTGGTTAAGCCGTAAGAATTTTGGGTCGAGGCGGT
>JBMNTQ010000222.1:0-2814 GCA_050945815.1 Christensenellales bacterium | reverse complement strand
GCGCACTCCAGAGAATAGCTTTGTACTCGCCCCCAATGGGAATGGCATCTCTGTGATGGGTGGCGGGGTATCCCAGGTGGCTACCACGCTGAATATGGCGCTGAAGGAGTTGGGTAACGATATCGTTATTGACGAACAACACACCTTCGGCAGCGCATACAGCGCGGGCTATGTAGAGGATGTCAAAGATACTGTACTGACCGACTATGCGCGAGGCTTGGACTTTCGCTTCACCAGCAACCACGCCGAAAATCTGTCCATCTCCATGTGGCGCGCAGGCAGCATGGTGTTCTGTCAGTTGACGGGCATCGGGACGGCAACGACCGCTCCCGATGCCACACCAGAGCCGGAACCTGCGGCTTCGCCAACGCCGGATCAACCGGCACGGGCATCTCAAACGATGTATGTGTTCAATGTAAAAAGCTATGTAAACCTGCGAAGCGAGCCGTCTACCGGCGCAAAGTCGCTGATGCAGATCCCCGAAGGCGCAGCCGTTCAGTTTACCGGTGAGCAGAGTGGCGACTTTCTGCAAGTAATTTATAATGGCAAGACCGGCTATGCGCACAGGGATTATCTGTCCTCCGAAAGTCCCAATCCCACGATGTTGACGGTTGTAAACTGCCAGAACAACGTGTCTCTTTGGGCGGAGCCGTCCACAAGGGCGGCCAAGCTGGGCATGATTCCGCTGGGGGATAAGGTCGAATATTTGGGAGACACGGAGGATGGATTTCATAAGATCGGGTATAAAGGTAATGTCGGCTATGTCATCACTTCTTACCTGACAGCGCCTGAGCAATGACATGATGGATATTGCAAGGGCGATTCACAACGCTCAATCTGGCGATTCAGAGTCAACAATGGAGTTGATGCGACCAACCCGTCTATGCTCATTCGATGCAGCATGCTCGGCAAGAAGAACGATGAGGATCTGTTGCAATATTTGATCACACGTTTTCTTAATTCCATGAGAAATCTCAAGCCTTAAAGCGAAGCGCCTGGAAGGAATACGCTCCCAGGCGCGTATCCTCGGGACCATCTTGCACAAATCAAATGGGCCTCGGGGGCTGGATAAGTTGTGAATCGAATGATAGAGAGGGCCTGTCCTCCACGCCTGCGTATCAAGGGGGATAAAGCAGGCGCATTGCGAAACGCAGAAGGGAGAAAGGGGTCCTCTCCATATGCCGGTCTACATGGATTGCGACAGGTAGCAAATAAGGGCAGCCGTGAAAAAAACAGTAAGCCCAACGTTGAACCCCGCCCCGTTTAAGTACGGCTTCCCGATTTTGAACTTTGAGGTCAGCAGCAATGCCAGCGGACTGATGAATAAAGGGGTAAGCAGGAAGAACAGCGGCGGAAAAGCGGTGCGTCCGAGCAGAATCAAAATGGTGTATACAATCCAACCCAAGGCTGTAATGCCGATGGCGGCCGACCATGTGATATTCAGAAAGAATACATATTCATTGACCAGCGCGCCTTCCGGATCCTGTGCAAACGCAGCCCTATGTTGGTTCTCATGAAGGTTCTTGCACAGCGTTCCCACATAATAATAGGCGACATGGGCGACCGGTGACAGGCTGAAACCTACGGCCAACAGTATGGTCGCAGACGTGGCCCAGGGGGAGGGCTTTGCCAGTGCGTAGAGCGAAAAAGCGGAGAACAGCATCAGCGGGATGGAGAAATTGGCGATCAATGCGCCGAACCGCAGGCGCCGGACGGAGCCGGACAGCATCAGCACCGCCATTCTCCGATTCTTGATCCCCGTTTTTTGCAGGAATTCGGCGTATTTCCCCTCATCGATATCAAAGCCGACCAGACAAATGTCTCCGATCAGCCAGCAGATGCCGCTAATCAGGCCAGAAATCAGCGATGCCAAAACCCAATTCATTACACACCCTCCCCAGACTGCATTTCCCGGATGGATGCATTCACGGCGTTTGCGTCCTCGTCCGTGCCTTCGCCCTCAATATTTCGCAGAATGGGAATATGGTAACGGCTTTCTATCTTTACCCCGGCCGCGCAATAGAACCTGCCGAAGCGCTTGCTGCCGTTGACTACAACACCTCTGACCAGTCGACCGTATTGCTCCAAAAAGCTCTGCGTGGACTTCGGAATCTGACCTAATCCGGAATTTCGAGTGACCAAAATACAGGACTCGTATACCGGCGCTGAAACAGGTTGTGAAGGGCAGGAAAGCTCTTCAGCGAATCTCTTCCCAAGGCCGGTGCGGCTGTCGCAAACTACTTTCATTGTGAACCTTCTTTCTAAAGGGATGGCGCGTTTAGTTAGTATTCGCTAACCCAAATACTATCACATACCCGGCAAATAATCAATCCTTGAAACATTCTATCCTGCGGTGGCATCTCTGCGTGCAAGCTTGCGGTCTGAAAGCATTCTCAACAGCGGCAAAAAATCCAGGATAGAAAATATTCTTGAACAAATGACCATCATTAAAGATATGGTCATTTAATATGTGGGTGTCCGGGCTGAAGCGGGTTCTGAACAGAAGAGAGAAATTGACGCGCGTGGAGAGAGACCTATCTGCGCAGCATTGATCCTGCACAAAAGTAGTGTGTATCCGTACATGGTGCCGGCGGATGAGAAGCGCCTTCAAAAGATCGCAGGAGAGAGCGCCGATCCGATCTGGATGCCGAGACGGAGTTTCGATGTTGAAGGAAAGGATGCCGGTGCACACGCTGCCATTGCCGACCCATACAAGGTGCTCCCGGGGATGCCCGAAAGCCTTCCAAACGCATACGCCATCAGGCGACCTTCCGCGTCTTGGATATTCTGCCTGCCGTGCACTTTACATCCGCC
>JBMNTQ010000221.1:0-2823 GCA_050945815.1 Christensenellales bacterium | reverse complement strand
GGTACCAATGATCGTACCCTCACCGCCGGAGAGGCTCGCGCCGCCAATTACGGATGCGGCGATGGCGTCCATCTCATACTCTATACCTGTCGTCGGGTTTGCGGAGTTAAGCCGTCCGCCGTTGAGCACAGCTGCCACAGCCGCACAAAAGCCCGAAATAATATAGGTAATCATAATGGTGCGGTTTACCTTGATTCCAGAAAGGCGGGATGCTTCTTTGTTGCCTCCAATAGCATAGGTACTTCGACCCTGCCAAGTATATTTTAGGACCCAGAAAGCGATAACATAGATGATAATCATCACGATAATCGGCATGTAAACGCCGCCAACTCTTCCGCTGCCAATGAAACGTACGATGGCCGGTAAGTCGCCGATGGGACGTCCGCCGGTAACGATCAGAGCCAGCCCCCTCGCTATAGACATCATACCCAGCGTGGCAATGAAAGGTGGAAGTTTTCCTTTGGTAATAGTCAGACCATTGATGGCCCCCAACACGCAGCCAATCAACAGCGCCAAGACAATAGCGGCGATTCCGCTTGTCGCAGTGTGTTCGCCAAACATGTTTTTGCCCAGCCCAATGAAGACTACGCATGTAGCAGCGATTGAGCCAACAGACAGGTCAATACCGCCGGTAATGATAACAAAGGTCATACCTACTGCTACAACGCCGTTGATAGAGGCTTGCAGGAAGATATTCATGATGTTGTCACTGGTAAAGAACACCTCTGATAGCAATGATAGCACAATACATAATACAATCAGCCCGAAGAACACTGTATAGTCGGAAAGTTTAAAAGCTCTTTTCTTTATGTTTTTCTGTTCTGTTTGTGGTTGCATATTATCTCCCTCCGGTCGCGCAATAAAGTATTTTTTCCTGGTCGGCTTCTTCTCTCATCATCTCACCGGTTATCTTGCCTTCATGCATAACAATAATCCGGTCGCTCATACCCAGGACCTCCGGAAGCTCAGATGAGACCATGATAATAGCCGCGCCTCGTTTGGCCAATTCTGTCATAAGGTTGTAGATTTCAACTTTAGCTCCTACGTCGATTCCTCGGGTAGGCTCGTCGAAGATCAGCACATCACAATCCATATACAGCCATTTTGCCAGCACAACTTTTTGCTGGTTACCGCCGGATAGAAAATTCACCCGCTGCCGCAGGTTGGGCGTTTTGATGCGGAGGGCATCCACCATTTGACTGCCTACGCTTCTTTCCAGCTTCAAGTCTATTATGCCGCGTTTGACAACTTTTTCCCGGGCGGCCAAGGTAATGTTGGTCTTGACATCAAAACTCAACACCAAGCCTTGCCCTTTACGATCTTCGGTAAGAAAGCCTAGCCGATTGCGTACGGCATCCCCGAAGTTTCGGAAACGGACTTCTTTGCCGTGTAAGTTAATCTTTCCAGAATCCATGTGATCGGCGCCTGTAACAACCCGCATAAGCTCCGTACGGCCAGCACCCATAAGCCCGGCTACCCCTAGTATTTCACCGCTGCGCACATGGAAAGAACAGGGTTTAAGATTATACTTTTTGGAGCAAACGTCCTTTGCCTCAAAAACTACATCCCCAATGGGAACCTTCTGTTTAGGATATTTCTCGGCAAGGTCGCGGCCAACCATCAATTTAATCAAATAGTCCAGATCCGGTTTCCCATCGAACACGACTGTTTCGATATATTGACCGTCACGAAGAACTGTAGCTCGGTCTCCGATTCTCTCCAACTCTTCCAAGCGGTGGGAAATATAGATAATGCCGACTCCTTTTGCCTTCAAATCCTTAATCAGCTTAAAAAGCTGCTCAATTTCTTTTTCAGTTAGAGACGATGTCGGTTCATCCATAATCAGGACGTCTACATTCTTGGAAACTGCCTTGGCAACCTCTACCATCTGCTGCTGGCCAACGCCTAGGTCGCGCACAGGTGCTCTCGGGTCTAGATCCACACCCAACTCATCTAGCAGATTGGCTGCATCATTATACATCCTTTTCCAATCTATCTTCCCGGATTTAGTCTTGGGCTGCCTGCCAACATAGATGTTTTCCGCAACCGATAGATTGTGCAACAAGTTCAACTCCTGATAAATAATACCAATGCCCAATTCCTGGGCATGATGCACGTCATGTATGTCTATTGTTTCACCTTTATAGATAATTGTGCCCCGAGTTTTTTTGTATGCACCGGACAAAATCTTCATCAAAGTCGATTTTCCAGCACCATTCTCCCCTAAAAGAACATGTACTTCTCCCCGCCTTAAATTAAAACAAACATTATCCAGAGCCAATACGCCAGGGAATTCCATAGTCACGTTGAGCATATTCAGCAAATAGTCTTCGCATCCATTTTGGACGTTATCGTTTTCATTATTCTGCAACACAAACACCTCACATTTCCTGCCCGTGGATTGCCCCGCCGCACTGCCATACAGCAGTGCGGCGGGGTCTTTCCACATGGGTTTAGTTTACCTTTTAGTCTGTCAGCAATTCTACTGTGGTATAAACCTCAGCGTCTGTGGTGAAATCGGGATTTGTCAGCTTACCTATTGCAATCTCGATTGCTTTTGCACCCATCTCGGCAGGATACTGAGCAACGGAACCAACCATTGTGCCTTCACTGATAGCTGCCTGAGCAGATTCGTGATAGTCAAAGCCGATTACTTTAATCTGGCCGGTTTTGTTAGCCGCTTCGATCGCCTGGATTGCTCCCACAGCCATCAAGTCGGAGGCTCCGAATACGCCCTTTACGTTGGGGTGTGCAGTCAGGACGTTCTGGAATACGCGGTATGCTTTTTCCTGATCCCAGTCTGCTGTCTGCGAGCTTACGATT
>JBMNTQ010000220.1:0-2834 GCA_050945815.1 Christensenellales bacterium | reverse complement strand
AACCTAATATAAGTAACAATATAAATCAATATATAAGGAGACGTTGACTATGAAATGCTACGTGGTAGATGCGGATTTTATGCCGAAACAGGGTTACAAGCTCAGTGAGCGGGAAGCGGCTGATAAGCGGGCGCAACGCTCTAGTTTTGTTTTTAAAAACCTGCGTGCAGGGATCGTTGAGCGTCCGGTTCCAAAAGTCGGGCCTAAAGATGTTCTGATTAAAGTGGGCGCCTGCGGTGTTTGTGGAACGGATATGCATGCTGCCGAGATGGACAGCGAGGGCTATACGGTATATTCCGGCCATCTTCGCCTGCCGGTTATTATGGGTCATGAGTTTTCAGGAGAAATCGTAGAAGTAGGTTCTGCAGTTCGCGATTACAAAGTAGGAGACTTGATTGCTGTTGAGCAGATTCGCTGGTGCGGCGAGTGTCCGGCCTGCCGCAAAGGGAAATTCAACAGCTGCTACTTCCTAGAAGAAGTTGGCCTGTCTAGTGATGGCGGATTTTCTGAATATGCTGTAGTGCCAGAAAAATACTGCTGCAACATCAACGAAATCGCAACTCTGCTAGGCGACAAATTGGCAGCTTTGGAGGCAGGCGCTGTAGCCGAGCCAACCTGTGTTTCTTACGCGGGCATGATGATTAACGCCGGCGGAGTGCAGCCCGGCTCCCATGTCACCGTGTTTGGTTGCGGCCCGATTGGACTTGCGTCTATCGCATTGGCCCAGGCTGCCGGTGCAGCAAAAATATTTGCGTTTGATACTGTGCCTGAAAAGCTGAAGCTGGCAAAGGAAATTGGAGCTGACTTTGCATATAACTCCATTGAACTGGGCAAGCAGGGAACCAGTCCGTCGGAAGTGGTATTGGATGAAACCGCGGGCATTGGCTGCGGACAAGTGGTAGAATGTGCAGGCGTAGCCAGCGCGATCTATCCGGATATTGTCAACCTGATGTCTATTGGCGCGAAAGTGGTGCAGTTGGGAATAGGCAGCGGCCTGTCCAGCATTGATTTGACACCTTTCCAGATCAAGGGATGCAGCATTGTGGGCTCTTTAGGACATGCTGGCAACGATATTTTCCCGTCGGTGTTGCGTATGATGGCTAAAGGCCGCATTGATATGCGCAAGATGGTCACCGGCCGCTATAATCTGGATGACATCAGCGCCGGAATCGAAGCTGCCAAGAGTGGCAAGCATGGCAAAGTATTGATTAGCCAGCATTATTAAGCCGATAAAGCTGTATTGCTAATTTGCAAATTTATATGATAGTTTAGATTTTTAAGGAGGAAACTGGAATGAAGCTAAATGATAAGATTGTCTTGATAACGGGTGCGGCAAGCGGAATCGGGAAAGCTACTGCCCTGAAATGTGCGGGCTATGGCGCTACCATTGCTGCAATCGACCTGCGGGGCGACGTATTGCAGGCTACCGTGGAAGAGATCAAAGCAACGGGCGCAAAAGCTGCCGGCTTCGTGGCGGATGTAACAGACCGCGCTTCCGTACAAAAGGCTGTGCAGGCTGTGATTGCTGAATTTGGGCGCATTGATTGCCTGTTCAACAATGCCGGCGTTTGCATTCCTAATTTGATGTTGGATGTATCTGACAGCGAATACGATAAAACCATGGATATTGATGTAAAAGGCGCGTTCATCGTGGCGACTGAGGTAGCTAAGGAAATGATCAAGCGCAAGAAGGGGCGTATTGTCAACACCGCTTCCATCTCCGCTTACCGTGGGGAATATGGGAATATGGTGTATTGCATGGCCAAAGCCGCTGTACGCATGATGACCAAAGGACAGGCAATTGAATGGTCGCCTCAGGGCGTTACCGCCGTGGCTATCAGCCCGGGACACATCAACACTGACCTGCTGTATGGCGCATTTGTCGGGAAGGCCGAGAGCGAAGGCAAGAAAGTGGAAGATTATTATGCAGAGATGGCCGATACCATTGCCGTGGGCAGGCTGGGCGAGCCGGAAGAAATTGGCGAACTGGTGGCTTTCTTATTTGATGAGCGTTCCTACTATATGAACGGCCAGAGTGTTCTCATCGATGGCGGCAAAGTAATGGAATAAACCTACGAGGTTTTACAAATAAATCAAACGAGGTTTTACAAATAAATCAAACGTGGAGGTTCAAAATGAAGAAAACAAGGTACATCATTGCTCTGGTGCTCGCATGCATCATGTTACTCTCTCTGACGGCTTGCGGCGGCGGAGGCGAAACCGCGCCTGAGACTTCAGAACCCGGCGCAGCTACCACCGATCCTTCTGGTGGCGAGACGACTGATCCTGATGTTGAAAAGAAAGAATTCAACATTGCTATGATTCTGCAAACGTTGAGCAACCCCTTCTATGTTGACATGGAAAAAGGCGCCAATGAAAGAGTTGCGGAGTATGAGAATGAAGGAATTTCGATTACTTTAGAAATCTCGGCTCCTCAAAAAGAGACGGATTCGGAAGCTGTGGTGGATTTCTTCGCTAACGCGATCACCAAGCAAGTGGATGCAATCTGCATCGTGCCCGGAGACACTCAGTCCATCATTCCCTCGCTTCTGGATGCTAACGCTGCCGGTATTCCGGTTGTGACCATCGACTCCAAGCTGGATGGGGAAATCATGGAAAAAGAAAATGCTGAGATCGTTGCTTGGGTTGGCTCTGACAACATCGAAGGCGGCCGTATCGCCGGCAGAGCTATGGGCGAACTGTTTAAGGACGAAGAAGGAACAGTCGAAATTGCAGTAATCGAGGGTATTGCGGGTCATACGACAGCTGAAGGCCGGAAGCAGGGCTTCGGTGAGGGACTGGCAGAATATTCCAATTGTGAAATCGTAAGCTCG
>JBMNTQ010000219.1:0-2835 GCA_050945815.1 Christensenellales bacterium | reverse complement strand
ATATACAGCGCGCGCGGCATCCCGATGGTTTTTTTGTTTGGGTCTTTTTCATTTTTGTGATTGAAAGCAAAGAGCTTCGATGCCTTTGCAGAGGTGCCCGCCGGCTCTTGCGCGGCGATGTCTGTTTTTGTTTCGGCATCGCTATCGAGGCAGGCAAGCCCCTTAAAGGTGCTTTCCGATTCGCCAACATTACTTTTAGCCAGCAGCGCGGCCCCTACCGCGCCATTCACATGAAAGTAGCGGCCGACCTTGATTTGTTCCCCAAAACGTTCTTTGAACGCGGCCACAATCGCCGGATTATAAGCTACTCCACCCAGCAGAAGGATTTGCTTGCCAATGGGCCTTGCGCCCACAACCCGGCCCAGGTAATTGCTGACAATGGAGTGGCACAGGCCGGCGGCAATATCCTCCTTGGATGCCCCGTCGGCAAGATGCGCATTGATATTGCTTTCGATCAGCACGGTACACTGATCCCCCAACTGAGCGGGAGCCTTTGCGGCAAGGGCGGTTTTGCCAAATTCCTCAATGGGAATGCCCAGCTTGGCCGCCTGTTCTTCAATAAAAGCGCCGGTTCCCGCCGCGCATATTTTATTCATCTCAAAATTTCTGACTAAGGTATCCGCAATGCTGATATACTTGGAGTCCTGCCCGCCGATTTCCATGACGGTATCCACCTCGGGCATAAAATGCGCCGCAGCGGCAGCCTGCGCGGTTATCTCGTCCTGTACGGTGTCCGCCCCGATTAGCTTTCCTATATAATGCCGGCCCGATCCGGTAGTGGCGGCAGCTCGAATCTTTAAATCAGAGCCAAAGCGCTGTTTTAAGTCCTCAAGCCCCTGGGCCACGGCCCCTCTGGGGTCCCCCTTGGTGCGCAGATATGAAAAGTGGACGACCTCTTCCTTTTCACTGAGCAAAACCAGATTGGTGCTGGTACTGCCGATATCAATGCCCAGATAATATTCCAGACCGGACACAAAGGGATGCACTTCCTGTAGACTATCCAGATCTGTATAGGGGTCTTGTAAGGGCGAAAGGACCGATGCTTCGCTTTTTTGCACGGTTGTTTTTTCAATAATGCGCTCAAGCGCGCCCGCGTCCATCTTCCGCCCCCTCTCTTTGGCCAAAAGCGCGGTGCCAATGGCGGTGACAACGGGCGATTCATCCAATACCGCCAGCTCGCCGGCGTCCAGATTGAATATGTCCTTCACAGCGTCAACAACACCCTTGTTCAGCGCGGTTCCCCCGGCTAATAGCACCGGTTTTTGCAAGGGCAGCTTTCCCGCGACCGAGGCTTTATAGTTGCGCACCACCGCATAGCACAGGCCAAGCAGAATATCTTCAACGCTTGTGCCCGCCTGCTGGCTGTGTATGATATCGGTTTTGGCAAAAACACTGCAGCGGCCCGCAATGGGCGCGATGTGTTTCGCTTTGGCAATCATGCCCGAATAGGCCTCCAGAGGCAGGCCGAGGCGCTGCATCTGAGCGGCAAAGAACGAGCCTGTTCCTGCCGAGCAGTTGTCGTTTAAGGCAAATTGAAGATGACCCTTTTGCAAATCTACGACATATTTCGCGCTCCCGCCGCCAATTTCCATGACCGAAGCGGCATCGGGCGCAACATAGCGCGCGCCGGCCGCCAAAGCCGAAACCTCGCCCACCGAGGGCAGGTTCAGCATTTTTGAGCCGGAACCGCTTACGGCGATTTGATATACGCCGTCCTGCGGCAGCATGGTGCGCAGCTCCTGCTGTAAAAGCTGCCTGTTTTCCTTGGCGGCTCCCTTTAGCAGCATATATTTTTGGTTCACCAGCTTTCCTTGCTCATCAAGCAAGGCCACACAAGCCGAGGCAGAGCCAATATCTATTCCAATATAATGCATGTAATTACTCCTAAATACAGTATTTTCTTTGCGGTCTGTTGTTTACGGCAGCAATGCTGCAAAACAATTTGACAGACGAGCCATTTTATTATATCATATAATTAGTTGTATTTGCAACTATTGAATAATCAACCAACTGGGGGAGGGGATAAAATGGATAATCTAAATATTTTGCGCAAGCTGGATGACTTATCAAACTTTCGCAGGGAAATCAGCCGTTCGCTCAACACAGGCGCGCTTAATTTATCCATAAATAAAACGCAAAAGCAGGTTTTAATGGCAATCTTAAGGACCACAGAAAACAATATGACCGACCTAAGCGAGCAAATTGGCCTGGAGAAAAGCACGCTCACCCGCACGATAGATTCCCTCATTGAGGAAGGGCTTGTGACCCGCTCCCCCGGCATTCAAGACCGCCGGACGATTACTTGCGCGCTGACCGAAAAGGGACAAGACGCTGCGGGTCAGCTGGATCAACTGATGCGTGAACATCTCGACAGGCTTCTTTCGGGTTTGTCCGAAAACGAACGAATTGAATTGAATGAAAAGCTTTCCGATTGTATCCGTTTATTGAAAAGCCAAGGCTAAAATGTGACGCTGCTTATTCGGAAATTTGGCTATGAAAACGCCCAGAATCCTTTGCGGAGCATAGCCCCGGTATCTTTATTTTAAATGAAGCTCGCCTATTACGGCGGGCTCTTCCATTTTTTAAACAGCCTCCCCGTGGCGCGAAATAGCCATGGTCTTCGTAAAGAAAAAGGCTTCAATAGCAATGTGGCGCGTTTCTTTAATTGCTTATGCGCTGGCAAGCCGATCCTTTGCCAATGCAAACATTGACAAAAGCAGAATTCACGGCTATAACACCTCATAAATATCAACTATTAACTACAGTTAAGTTAAAGTGCCTAATATATCGCCGGGCGCAAAGCGCGGATGACCGAAGGAACTATTTGGGGTTTTT
>JBMNTQ010000218.1:0-2893 GCA_050945815.1 Christensenellales bacterium | reverse complement strand
TATAATATCGCTGCGCCGACTGGTACTGAGGGGCAGCGTTTTCATACCCATTATTTCAAAGATGCGGGCAAAAAGGGCTGCTCCCTTCAGCGCCTGGCCTGGTATTGAGCTTGGGTTACTCCCATCCTGTGGAAATGTCGCCGCCGGAGGGAATTGAGTTTGAGGTTCCTGCGCCTACAAAAATCATCGTTAGTGGAATTGATAAGCAGAAGGTTGGCGCAATTGCGGCAGATGTGCGCGGTAAGCGTTTGCCGGAGCCTTACAAGGGCAAGGGCATTCGGTATGAGAACGAGTATGTCCGCCAAAAAGAAGGCAAGTCCGGTAACTAATTGAGAGGGAGAGAACAGGGCTTATGATTAAGAAAGTTGATAAAAATGCTGTACGGTCGGCCCGCCATTACCGCATGCGCAAGAATATCAAGGGTACGGCCAGTCGTCCCAGATTGAATGTTTACCGCAGCTTGAATAATATCTACGCACAGTTGGTTGACGATGAAGCGGGACATACTTTGGCTGCTGCTTCCACTCTGGATAGCGAGCTGAAGGGCAAGGTTTCCGGAATGAGCAAGAAGGAAGCTGCCAAACTGGTAGGCGAAACCATCGGCAAACGGGCTTTGGAGAAGGGTGTGGCGAAGGTCGTGTTCGACCGCGGCGGTTACCTTTACACCGGGCGTGTGGCGGAAGTTGCCGCAGGCGCCAGGGAAGCCGGGCTGGATTTTTAATAAGGAGGGAAACAGATGCAGCGCATCGATGCAAGCACCTTGGATTTAAAAGAAAAACTCGTCTCGGTTAACCGTGTTGCCAAAGTCGTGAAGGGCGGCCGAAATTTCCGGTTTACCGCTTTGATGGTGGTAGGCGACGGAGAGGGGCGTATCGGCGTAGGGACCGGCAAGGCTGCGGAGATCCCGGAGGCGATTCGCAAAGGAACTGAAGACGCAAAGCGCAATATGGTGAAGATTCCCATTGTGGGCACCACCATTCCCCATGAAGTAATCGGCGTGTTTGGCAGAGGAAGGGTTTTGCTGCTGCCCGCTCCGGAGGGAACCGGCGTGATTGCCGGCGGACCGGTTCGCGCGGTTTTGGAGACTGCGGGGATTCGTGATATCCGTACGAAATCTTACGGTTCTAATAACCCGGGCAACTGCGTGAAAGCCACCATAGAAGGTCTGAAAGCTTTAAAGACGGCGGAAAGTGTTGCGAAGCTTCGCGGAAAGACCGTTGAAGAGCTTCTGGGCTAGAAGGGAGACAGGCGAAATGAGCAAACTGAGAATTACGCTGGTGAAGAGTATCAATGGGCGCTTGAAGAATCAGCAGGCAACTGCCGAGGCCTTGGGCCTGAAGAAGATTGGCAGCGTTGTTGAGAAGGAAAAGAACCCGTGTATTGACGGCATGATATTTAGAATTAAACACCTTGTGAAGGTGGAAGAAGTTTGACGATAAAGGAGGTGGGCGGCAATGAAACTCCATGAATTGAAGCCTGCGGAGGGCGCGAGGACATCCGTAAAACGTCTGGGCAGAGGAACCGGTTCCGGCCTGGGGAAAACTTCCGGCCGTGGCCATAAGGGTCAGAAGGCAAGAAGCGGCGGCGGTGTGCGTCCTGGGTTTGAAGGCGGACAGATGCCTTTGTCCCGTCGCTTGCCCAAGCGGGGATTTACGAATATTTTTGCAAAGGTATACGCCGTTGTGAATGTGTCTGATTTGGAAGCCTTAGACGCTGGTACGGTCGTTACTGCCGAATTGCTGAAAGAGAAGCGTATCATCAGGAAGATAAATGATGGTCTGAAGGTTTTAGGCAACGGCGAATTGACGAAAAAGCTGGACGTTAAGGCTGTAAAAGTAAGTAAGGCGGCGCAGGAGAAAATAGAAGCTGCCGGGGGGAAGGTTGAGGTGATCTCCTAATCATGTTAGAGGTCATTAGAAACGCATGGAAGGTGCCGGAGCTGCGCAAAAAAATGCAGTATACGCTGTTGATGCTTTTAGTGTATCGCATTGGTGCGTCTATTCCGGTGGTGGGAGTTAACACCGACTTTATCGCCAGCATGGTGGATAATTATACGATACTGAGCTATCTGGATCTGTTTGTTGGCGGCAGGCTGCGAGATTTCACCATTTTTGCCATGGGCATTACGCCCTATATCAACGCCTCGATCATCATGAACCTTTTAGCTGTGGCGATTCCGGCTTTGGAACGCTTGCAGAAGGAGGGCGAAGAAGGCAAAAAGAAGATTACCAGGATTACCCGCTATCTGACCGTTGGATTGGCGTTTGTGCAGTCTACCGGTATCGTATTGAGCTTGGGCAGCGAGGCTGTGATTAACACGGCTTGGTGGAGTTACATCCTGATTGGCCTGACGCTAACGGCAGGCAGCGCGTTTGTTATGTGGCTTGGAGAGAAGATCACTGAGCGCGGCGTAGGCAACGGGATTTCCCTGATTATTTTTGTGGGGATTGTGTCTCGGCTGCCGTGGTCGATTATTAATATTTCCGGTGAGATTCTCAGCGGGGGACTGGCGCCTTGGGTTGCGCCGCTGGCGATCGTGTTTATGCTGGCTGTTGTTGTGGGCGTTATCTTCGTGGACAGCGGTGAGCGGCGTATCCCTGTGCAGTATGCAAAACGCGTGGTGGGGCGTAAGATGTATGGCGGACAGAGCACCCATATACCGATTAAGGTAAACTCTTCCGGTGTATTGCCTATTATATTCGCCATGACGCTGATATCGCTGCCTTCCATGATCGCACAGTTCTGGCCCAACAGCGGCTTTACTATATGGTGGAGCGAGAATGTAGGCGCCGGGACATGGCCTTACATGGTTTTCTACGCGCTGTTTATTATATTCTTTACCTACTTCTACTCTTCGATTTCGTTTAATCCGGTGGATGTATCTAAGAATATA
>JBMNTQ010000217.1:0-2898 GCA_050945815.1 Christensenellales bacterium | reverse complement strand
TATCTTCTTCTTTTTGCTCTCCGGCCTCTTGGGGTGGTTTCCCATCCTCCCGTTCCGCCCCCCAGCCCTGCTCGGTCAAGTGCCCTACGTCGGCCGAATCTCTACGGCCAGTCTTCTCTTCCCCGGAGGTGTAAGGGGGCAGCCCGCTATCATCCACCGGCCCGATCCCCAGCTTGCCTTTACGGCTGTTCCACAGGAAAAAGCCAAGGCCCGCCACAGCGATCACCACGCTCAACAACTGGGAAATCCGCACTACGCCCGGGATCAGCCATAAGCTGTCCGTACGCAACCCCTCAATCCAGGCACGTCCGCATCCATACAACAGCATATACAACGCAAATGCATTGCCCCGGGGCCGCTTCTTGCGCAAATACAACATCAGCACCACAAAGACCGCAATATTCCAAACCGATTCATAGAAAAACGTAGCCAGGTGAAATGGCTCCATACACAACACACCGTCTACATAATGGGGCCTATCGATTCTCACCGTCAAAAAAGGAAAGTTGATGATCCTGGGGTCACGGACAGCATAACCAAATGCTTCCTGATTAAAATAATTCCCCCAACGTCCAATGCCCTGCGCCAACGCCAAGCCCGGAGCAATCGAATCCGCAAAAACACCGAACTTATATCCTCGCACCTTACAGAAAATCAGCGTCGCAATCACGCCACCGATAATCCCGCCGTAGATTGCCAGCCCACCCTCCCAAACATAAAGAATGGATAAGGGGTCTGCCGCATAATGCTCCCATTCAAAAGCAACATAAAAAAGGCGGGCGCCAATAATCGCACAGGGAATCAGCACGAGCGCCAAATCAATCACAACATCCGTACTATATCGGTTCTTCTTAAAACGCCACATCGTCAAAACCACGGCCAACACGATTGCCACTGCAATCAATATGCCATACCAGTAAATATCACGGCCAAACAAGGTAAATGCCACCGGATCCACGGGTTGAAACACGTCCACCCCTCCTCTCAATAGTTGCATTATAACCTTCCCATAAATTGCCTGTCAAGAAAACGTCCCGCCAACCCGGTGTTTGCAAAAGGCACACGACTCCCCGTATCCCTACTATATCTCGTTTCTTGATAGCTGTAAAGACACCTGTTTACATCGTCATCCGCTTGTGCTATAATAAGCCAAAATCAACACCAGACGAAAGGAGCACCCTATGGGCAGCGCAACCAGAAGAAAACGCCTATCCGAGAGAATCGCGGCAGCAAACGGCCCGCTAACCGGTGCCGAACTATCCGCAGAGTTAGGTGTCAGCCGCCAAGTGGTGGTGCAGGATGTGGCGCTTTTGCGGGCAACCGGCGTCAACATCGTCGCAACCCCCGCCGGCTATATCTTGATCAACCCTTCCGACTATCAAAGGCCCGCCCGGGTGTTCACCTGCCGCCACAACACACTGGAAAACGCCCGAATTGAGCTGCTTATTATGGTAGAGTGCGGCGGCAAAGTCCGCGACGTCATCATCGAACATCCTATCTACGGCGATTTAACCGGCCAGCTCATGCTATCCACTCGAGAAGCGGTAGAAACCCTGATCACACGATTGGGTCAGGCCGGCGCTGCGCCCCTCTCCACCATTACAGAGGGCTTCCATATGCACACCGTAGAAGCAGACACCAAAGACCAACTGGATCAAATGGAAACCCGGCTGCGGCAAGCCGGCATCATCGTTTAAAAAGTTTAGAACGAACGGAGGAATTTCTTTTGGAAGCATCCAACACAGAAAAGAAACAAAAAGGGTTTGTGTCACAGTTGAAAAAAGCGTTTGACCGCTACCTGGTCAAAGCCATGTCCGGTATGGCGCTGGGGCTTTTCGCCTCGGTCATCGTCGGCGTCATCATCAGCCAGGTATCCAAAATTCCGGGGCTGTCCCTGCTGGGCGATTTCGCAGCAGTAGTCGGCGCAGCCTCTCCAGTAGTCGGCGCAGCCATCGGTGCAGGCGTGGCCCACGCTTTAAAGCACAAACCCCTGGTCATATTCTCTGCCATTGCCTGCGGTGCCTACGGTTACTCCTTGGGCGGCCCCTTGGGTGCATATTTTGCAGCAGTAGTCGGCGCAGAGATCGGCGGCCTCATCGCAGGGCGCACCCGCCTCGATATCGTCCTTGTGCCCTTCGTCACCATCATCCCCGGCTGCCTTGTCGGCTATCTAGTCGGCCCCGGCGTCCAAGCCATCATGCTGGGGCTGGGCAACTTCATCAACGCAGCCACCATGCTCCAGCCGCTGCCTATGGGCATTGTCCTGTCTGTCGTCATGGGTCTTGTGCTGGTATCCCCCTTATCCTCTGCCGCCCTAGCCATCACGCTTGGCCTGTCCGGTCTGGCCGCAGGCGCGGCGACTGTAGGCTGCTGCGTCCAGATGGTAGGGTTCGGCGTCGCCAGCTTCCGCGAAAACAAGTGGGACGGATTATTAGGCCAAGGTCTCGGCTCTGCCAAGCTCCAATTGCCCAACGCCATCCGCCGTCCGGCTATCCTGCTGCCTACCACGATCACCAGCGCCATTTTAGGCGCCCTGTCCACCATGGTATTCGGCATGCAAAATGTTGCCCAGGGAGCGGGCATGGGCTCCTCCGGGCTGGTCGGCCAGTTCACCACCTATGCAGCAATGTCCGAATTCATGCCCGGCGGACAAATCTTGCTCTATATGCTGCTGCTGCATTTCCTGCTGCCTGCGGTATTGTGCTTCGTGCTGTCCGAGCTGTGTCGCAAGTGGGGCCTGATTCGCTTCGGCGACATGACGCTCAAGCTAAATTAAGCCCTGCGTTTTTCCAACTATATTCCTACAAGCCAAGGCCGCCTATTTTTCGGGCGGCCTTGCGCATTCCTGTCTCCCATCGACTATTCTCCCTTTATCCTCTCAAGCAGTTCCTCAAACAT
>JBMNTQ010000216.1:0-2919 GCA_050945815.1 Christensenellales bacterium | reverse complement strand
CGCCCTGCTCGAGTGGAAGATTTTGCCTGGCAGGAAAGGAGATGCAGGATGAAGAAGATGAGACTGGGGAGAACCGAATTGCAGATTGGCGCGACGGGATTTGGCGCGCTGCCTATCCAGCGTGTTTCCTTCCAAGCGGCGGAATACCTTTTGCGGCGGGCTGTGGATGGCGGCATCGATTATTTCGATACCGCTCGTATGTATACGGACAGTGAGGAGAAAATGGGCCGGGCTTTTCGGGGGATGCGCGATAGAATCTATATTGCTACGAAATCCCATGGGAAAAGCGGCAGCGAGGTGCGGGAACATCTGGAGGCTTCCCTGCGTATGCTGGAAACGGATTATATTGACGTTTATCAGTGCCATAACCCTGCGTTTGTGCCGGTTTTGGGCGGGGATGATGGAATATATGATGTGCTTTTGCAGGCAAAGGAAGCGGGGAAGATCCGCCACATCGGCATCACCAGCCATTCCATGCTTGTAGCACGGCAGGCGGTTGATTCCGGCTTGTATGATACGTTGCAGTTTCCATTCTCCTGTTTGTCCACCCAAGAGGATATTGACCTGGTGCGGCGCTGTCAGGCGGCAGATATGGGCTTTGTTGCCATGAAGGCATTGTCCGGCGGGTTGATTGGCGATGCGCGGGCGGCGTTTGCCTATATCGACTCCATTGGGGGCGTTTTGCCCATTTGGGGCGTACAGAAGCCCTGGGAGCTGGAGATGTTTCTGGAACTGTCGGAGAACCCGCCAGAGATGGACGAACAAGCGAGAAAGGCAATCGCTGCGCTGCGAGAGGAGCTGTCTGGAGAGTTTTGCAGAGGCTGCGGTTATTGTCTTCCTTGTCCAGCGGACATTAATATTCCCATTGCAGCGCGGATGGGCTTCTTCTTGCAGCGGGCGCCGGTTGCGGAATACACCAATGCGGAGAGGCGAGATTTGATGGGTAAAGTAGCGGACTGTACCCTTTGCGGTGTTTGTGAATCCCGTTGCCCGTATCATTTACAGCCGTATAAGCTTGTGAAGAAGCACGCCGGGATATTTTGGGACTTTGTGGAGACGGGCGAACTGCCCAAAGCTTGAGGGCACCGGACAGAGAGGCTGCTTTTGCTGCTAGAAAAGATGATTGAAGAGACGAGGTTCCTTGCCGGGGCGATGGTTGCAGCGAGGAACCTCGTTACTTGATTGTTGTGTAAGGGGCCTAGTAAGGATTGTGCGGCCGTGGGGAGGGCCGGGCGCCTCTTGCCGGGTTGGCTGTCAGACACCTTTTCCTTCCCGGACGCCTTGGGCTTTGAAAACGCTGGTAATGGTTTTGAAAATAATTTTGATATCCAGCAGGAGGGACATGTTTTGGTAGTAGTAATGGTCGAGGGAGACTTTAACCGGAATGGGCAATTCGTCTCGGCCATTGACCTGTGCCCAGCCGGTCAGCCCCGGGCGGATGGCGTTGATGTTGTATTGGTCGCGCAGGGCGATGAGATCGTCTTGGTTGTAGAGGGCGGGCCTTGGGCCAACGAAGCTCATGTGGCCTAAGAATATATTGAACAGCTGAGGCAGCTCGTCGATGCTGGTGCGCCGCAGAAATTTTCCGATGGAGGTAATATAGGCGTCCGGGTTTCCCAACAGGTGGGTGGGGACGTCTTTCGGGGTATCTGTGCGCATGGTGCGAAACTTGTAGATGGGAAACAGCCTTTTGTTTTTGCCCACGCGTTGTTGGACGAACAGCACCGGCCCAGGGGCGTTTATTTTAATGAGAAAAACGACGACCCCCATGGGGATGGCCGCTAGTATGATTAATATAACCGAGAAAAGCAAATCTAGGATACGCTTTAGCATAAAGTCACCTTTTTATGGATCGTTTCAGCAATCCACCGGCTGGTAGTTGGGCAGGATTTCCATCAGACATTTTTTGATATTTGCCTGTTCCAGCATGCAGACCTGAAGGGCATAGAGATAGTCGTTGACCTTAGAAATGGGCACTTTCGAAGGATGGGCGATGAATATTTTTTTGTTGCTGCTCTTAGCTACGCCCTCCTCGGACATGACCAACTCCTCATAGAGCTTTTCGCCAGGCCGAAGGCCGATAAATTCGATTTTGATATCCTGATCCGGCACCAAGCCCGAGAGCCGGATCATGTTTTTAGCCAAATCTAGTATTTTGATGGGGTTCCCCATATCCAGAATGAAGATTTCGCCGCCCTGGGCCATAGAGGCCGCTTCCATCACAAGGCTGACCGCTTCGGTGATGGTCATAAAATAGCGGGTGATATCCGGGTGGGTTAGGGTGATGGGCCCGCCCATGGCGATCTGCTTTCGGAAAAGCGGCACCACGCTGCCGTTGGAGCCCAACACATTGCCAAAGCGCACCGATACGAATTCTGTGCGGCTCTCTTCGTTCATGGCTTGCATGATAAGCTCGGTGATGCGCTTGGTAGCGCCCATGACGTTAGTGGGGTTGACGGCTTTATCTGTAGAGATAAAGATGAACTTCTGTACGCCATGGGCGATGGCAGCCTTGGCTATATTGTAGCTGCCGAAAATGTTGTTTTCGACGGCCAGCTCCGGCGCTTCTTCCATGAGGGGCACATGCTTGTAGGCTGCCGCATGGAACACCACAACCGGTTGATAGTCGCTCATCAATTTTTTGACATGGCGTTCGTCCTGTACAGAACCAATACAGACCTTTACAGTTTCGGGGCGCCGGTGGACCATGTTCAACTCGTACATCAGTTCGTAGGCATTGTTTTCATTGATGTCGAATATCAGCAGCAGCTTGGGAGAAAACTGCATGATTTGCCGGCACAGCTCGCTGCCGATGGAACCGCCGCCGCCGGTGACCATAATGACTTTATCATACAGAAGGTTGTGGATGTTGCAATGGTCGAGGGAGACTTCATCACGAATCAACAGGTCCTCAATGTG
>JBMNTQ010000215.1:0-2968 GCA_050945815.1 Christensenellales bacterium | reverse complement strand
TCGTTGTCCTCGAGGGGCTATTTTCAATAGTAAAGGGCCTTTTTAAACCTGGAGCCGGGTTTTATTACTAAAATAAGAGCATGAATCACATTCTTTAAACATATATATCGTTAAACTATATATCGTTAAAACCGAAACGCGAATTGTTTGCAGGATGCTATCAAGGCTGACGCGCACTCCTTGGACAGATGACGTCTGGGGGAGAGCTTTGCAGGAGGATGGTTGCAGTTTATACGGAAGCTTCAATTTTGTGAGCATGGGCTGAAGCAGATACTGGCGGGGCTGGCCAATCGTAGATTTATAATGCTTTAAACGACGGATCTATGGGCAGAAATCGGCGGTGGACCCCTCGGAAAGGCATGGATAAAGAATTCTGGTAAGGGAGTGAATTGCATTGGATTACTTGCTTGAGATGAAGCACATAACTAAGGATTTCTTTGGCGTTAATGTATTAGATAGTATTGACTTTAAAGTAAGGCCTGGTTCTGTGCATGCTCTAATGGGCGAGAATGGCGCGGGGAAATCCACGCTGATGAAAATTCTGGCTGGAATTTATTCGCGGCAGGAGGGCGCTCAGATCGTTCTGGACGGCAAAATTTTGGATTGTAAAAACCCGACAGATGCATTGCAAAACGGGATTTCTATGATTCATCAGGAGCTGATGCCTATCAACGAAATGAAGATCAGCGAGAACATTTTCCTAGGCCGAGAAACCATGAAGGGCTGCTTTGTGGATTCCAAGGCTATGGATCGGAAGGCTCAAGATATTCTGGACATGATGAAGTGTGACTTTATTCAGCCAAATAAGCTGATGAGGGACTTGAAGGTTGCAGATATTCAATTGGTGGAGATTGCCAAAGCTATTTCCAGAAATGCGAAAATCATCATCATGGATGAGCCGACTTCGGCTCTGACCGAGCGGGAAACCGAAAACCTGTTTCATGTAATTCGGGATTTGAAAAAGGCAGGCAAGGGGATTATTTATATCTCCCATAAGATGGACGAAGTTTTGAAGATTTGTGACGAGATTACTGTGCTGCGCGATGGGAAGCTGATTAATACGTGGGACAGCGATTCGGTTACCATTGATGAGGTAACGTCGGCGATGGTGGGGCGTGATTTGGAGCAGGTGTTCCCCAAACGCGACAACCCCATAGGAGACGTCTTTTTTGAGGTGAAGGGGCTGACAACGGATAAGCAGTTTTACGACATCGACTTTAATGTCCGAAAGGGCGAGGTTTTAGGTGTTGTGGGGCTGATGGGTGCTGGGCGGACTGAGGTGATGGAAGCGATTTTCGGAATCGCGCCGCTGGAAAAGGGAGAAATTTATCTGAACGGTGAACCGATACGGATGCACTCTCCTTCTCAGGCGATTCGCAACAAGGTGGCGTTTATCACGGAGGACAGAAAACGCCAGGGCCTGGTGCTGCCGAATACGGTGCTGTATAACATGACCTTGCCGTCTCAGGATTTCTTCAAAACGGCCGGTGTTTTTATTCGCAGTTCCAAAGAGAAAAAAGTGGCACAGGATTTCTATGAGAAGCTGAAGATTAAAGCGCGCAACATGCAGCAGACTGTCAGAAGCCTTTCGGGAGGGAACCAACAGAAGGTTGTGCTGGCAAAATGGCTGATGCGGGAGCCGGACCTTTTGATTATGGATGAGCCTACCCGGGGGATTGACGTGGGCGCAAAGCATGAGATCTATAAGCTGATGAATGATATGTGTAGTGAGGGTAAATCCATCATTATGGTTTCATCCGAGATGCCGGAGGTGTTGGGGATGAGCGATCGGGTCGTTGTGTTCAGCAACAAGCGGCTGGTAGGGGAGCTAAATAAAGACGAATTTGACCAGGAAGTTGTTTTGAAAATGGCAATGTCTAATTTGTAAGGGGAGGAAGGAAGTAAGATGAATAGCGTAACGAAAGTTACAGGATCACAGGAGAAGAAGAAATTTAACTTCGGAAAATTCTATAAGCGGTATGGGCTATTTATTATTCTAGGCGTCATGATTGTTGTAATGACTCTGGTGCATCCAAGGTTTTTCGCGATGGATAACTTCGCCAACATCATGCGGCAGATGGCCGTTAACGGACTGTTGGCTATTGGGGTAACCTTCATAATCCTGACCGGCGGAATCGACCTGTCTATTGGCTCGATTGTGGGATTTGCCGGCGTAATCGCCGCACTGGTGGCCCAAAACCATAATGTATCCGTTGTGGTTCCTATACTGGCAGGGTGTTTGGCAGGTATGGTGTTTGGCGTGATGAACGGAATTATAACAGCTGTGTTGAGGGTACCGCCGTTTATTACCACGCTGGGAATGTTGTCTGTTGCAAAAGGCATTACCTACATTATTTGTAACGCCCGTCCCGTTCCTGGGCTTTCCCCGCAATTTTTAGGCATTGCCAAAAGCAGCCTGGGGCCCATTCCACTGCCCATGGTGATTCTGGCTATCAGTTTTCTTATAGCGAGCATTGTCTTGTACAAAACCCGGTTTGGCCGATACATCTATGCTATTGGAGGCAACCGGGAGGCTGCTATTACGTCGGGCTTGAAAGTTAAAACTGTGGAGGCTTCGGCCTACGCTATTGGCGGACTTATGGCGGGGCTGGCGGCTGTTGTGCTAACTTCCAGAGTTTCATCTGGGCTGCCTGGCTCGGGCGAAGGATATGAGCTGGACGCTATCGCCGCATCGGTAATCGGCGGCATTAGCCTAAGCGGCGGGGAAGGACGGCTTTGGGGCACTTTGCTGGGTGCTGTTATTCTGGCAGTGATTCAAAACGCGCTGGACTTGATGGTGGTTTCCACTTATCTGCAGTTCATTATAAAGGGCGCATTAATCATAGGTGCTGTGTATGTCGATCGGCTGACCAAGCTTTCAAATAAATAGGCAGACGATTAGAATGAGAGATCCCTTGAGCTAAGCGATCGAGAACGAATGAATCAGGAGGAAAAAGAATGAAAAAGT
>JBMNTQ010000214.1:0-2995 GCA_050945815.1 Christensenellales bacterium | reverse complement strand
GCCGTTTGTGACAGCGTGTGAGCCTCCCCGCCAAGGGGATGCTCTGCACCGAAACAATGATAGCGGCTATAGCAAAATCCTCGCAATGCTTCCAACAGTCAGAAGAATGAAAAATATGCGAAAACAGTTCATTTCATGCTGGCAGGATTATTCGTTTCCGAAACGTCCCGTTTCATCAAAAACATTGGCGCAGAAACAAATCATCCATTTAAAGCCGCCGCCCGATATGGTTCAACCGAAGAAGCTCCCGCCGCCTTTTATCAGAAAACAGGGCAGGAATTATCAATGGCAAGTACATCGACCGAAAACAGCCGCATAATTATTTGAACACGGCCATGAAGAGTCTGAGGATTTATGGCATCATAAAATTGGTCATTGCCTGCGGAGAATCTGATTTATTTTGAGAATTTGGCGCTCTCTTTGGAGAAAGATAAGAAATCTTTTTTCCACGGTGTCCACAAAGCATCACAGCATTTGTCGAGAAGGAGGTTTTTCTATGGCGGATTACAAAGCGATGTACTACCATTTGGCAGGACGAATGGCAACTACGGTTGAGGTCTTGGAATATGCCACGGGTACACTTGCGAGTATTACCGAAGCACTTGTCGGCACCTCTGAGGCGCTTACCGCTCTTGCGGAAAAGCTGAAGTTAGCCCAGCAAGCCACAGAGGAGATGTTCATTAACAGCGCAGATGAGGACTTGGATGACAAGCCGGAAGAAACGGAATAAATCTTTTTTGCATGGCAACTTCAGAATAATCAAGGGAAACCCGCATCATTAAGCCGTCAATCAGCTTTTTGATGCGGGGTTTCTTTTGCTTTAAATTGGCCCGCGTGGGCCGCAATTGGCGGCGGTTACTACGCCATTACTACGCCTATGGCAATTTTTCAATTGCTGCCGCCGACGTTTTTAGCTCTTCATTATAAAAAGCGGAGAACCGGGGGTCAAACCCGGAGAGCACGACTTTTGAACTCGCTGTCTAACCGGAGCATCCCAGTGCGCCTATACATCCCTTCAAAATCATTGGGCAAATTTTTGAATAAGGAGAGACATATCCGCATCGATCATATCGGTATGAATTGGGCCTGAACGCGGAAAAGGCACAGATGGCAGGCAACCTGCCTCCGACACCCAGACTGTGCAGCAGCGGGATGCAGGGCCTGCGCGGCGGGGGATAGTGGACTTGGTCGGCGGTCGGAACACACCGTCGCGCCGCCGGGGAAGGGCGGCTCTGCCGCCCGATCGTCCAGGGATATCTGGGATTTTATCCGGCCCCCAGCTGGGCTAAGGCATCCTGTTTATCCTGTATGATATGCCTTACGATATCTTTTCCGAGCCGTTCTATTGTCCTGCCCTCGGCCCGCAGGTCGCGACCCAAAGCGGCGGATGCCATATAAATTAACGCAGTGCAAATGGGGGTTGCCACGCCGAGCTTAACCCCTAGCGGTTCCAGAAGGACAAGCCCTTGGGGCACATCCTCGGAAATATATCGGGAATCCACAACGATGGGCCCCCTGGCCCGGGTGGGCATACCGGCATACCAGAAGAAGACCTCTTTTGCATCTCGGGAATCATCCAATGTGTTGCGATATTTGCAGGCCTCTAGGTAGGAAAGGCGCTCACAGCCCAGTTTTTCCATGACATCCATTTTTTCTCCATCGAGGGCCTCGAGGATGCGCCACACGCTGGGGGTAAAAACCTCGTGGTACATGCAATACTCCCCCTGGGTTTTTTCGATACGGGGAATACTCATAATCGCCCCTACGGTGTGGACAATTAAATTCGGATTATGCAGTGCGGCCTCCAGGACCGAGGGGAGATAGACAAAGGGAAATCCGAGCCGATCGAGTATCTTTTGGCTCTCTTTTCTGCGCCCTGCGGGGTAGATCCCCAGTGGATTGCGCACGTTGCGAAAGCCGATTTTTATCGTTCCCGGCTGGCTGATTCTGCAGTCCACAAACGAACTTTGCGCCTCGCAGATGGTAAGATCGATGTCGGAGCAATGCTTTAACACATAGGCCGTGGAAAGATAGCCGGGATTTAAAAGCAGAATCTGACCGTCACGAAGATGGGGTTTGATGCGCAAAATCAGGTCTTGGTGGTAGTTGGTCTGTATATAGACAATGACCACCTCACTGTGGCTAAGACGGGAAAGATCCCTGGTGATCGAATTAATTTTGGCGGTTGTTGTTTTTTCTTTCTCGATCAGATGCACGATGCCGCCGTTCTCGAGAAGAAAGTTAAAGTTTTCGTCATGCACCGCGTGGGAGGTTTTGATAAGCGTCACCGCATGGCCCTGCAGGCTTAGCTCTGCTGCGACCGCGATGCCGCCGTTTCCGGCGCCCAATACAGAGATGTTCATACGACCATCCTTTCTTGATTTAAAAATGTTTGACATCGTTCAAGGGGGAATTCCGGCTCCCGGGGGAATTCCGGCTCGTTTAAGAAGATGGTGTTCAGTACCGACTCGGTAAGATCACCGAACAGGGGGCCGCAACTGACCTGATTCATTCCCGGGGCTCCGTTGTATTCGATAAACACCGGGTCCCCCTCCCTGTCAATGGCAAAATCCCAACCGATGATACGAAAATACGGAATATTTTGATGAACCCTGCGAATGGTCGCCAGTACCCGCTGATAGGAAGGAACTGTAACCTCGCTAAAAACAGTGCCGCCGGGATGGCGCGTCATCCATTGTGATTGCCGGTTTATCGCCCTGGGGCTAAGAGTTCCATCGAAACGAACCGGACAGGCCATCCCACCGGCCGAGACGTTATCCAGGCGGGAGCCCGCCACCCCCATACGCAGGATCGCGGAGGAGATATGCACGCTGCCCTGAAACAGAAAGGAGATCACCCGGATGGTGTTGAGGGATTGGGGATGGATGGATGCCAGCGTCGGATGCTGCGTCGTCACTTCCTGAACGATGTAGTTGCAGCCGTAGAATTTCATCAAACTTTCCATATCGACCCCGCGGTGGCTCTCCCTTTCATA
>JBMNTQ010000213.1:0-3044 GCA_050945815.1 Christensenellales bacterium | reverse complement strand
CAGCGTTGCGCGGACACGATGTAACCATCGTCGAGAAAGCCGATAAAGTCGGCGGCGCCATGTACACCGCAGGGCTTCCTCCCCACAAAGAACGCATCCTGTATTATACCGAGTGGTGCGAGCGCCAGCTTGAAAAACTGGGCGTTACCATCCATCTCAACACCGCCTACGACAAGAGTATGCAAGAGCAATACGACCATGTCTTCATCTGCGCCGGCTCCAACTATATGCGCGTAATCCCCGGCAGCGATGGTGAAAACGTTCTAATTGCAACCGACGCGCTCGAGAACCCCGAGAAAGTCGGCGACAAAGTAGTCGTCATAGGCGGCGGCTCCTGCGGGTTCGAAGTGGCCGAATTCTTTGGCGGACGGGAAATCGAGGTAAGCCTCAAAGAATACGCAGATTTCGACCGCGAGCTGGTTATCGAAACACAGAAAAGCAAGAAATATAAGAATAAAGATGTCTCTGTCATTGAGATGATGTGCGAAACATGCTGCGATATGGAAGCATTCACCCGGGAGGTTATCACCAAGGTGTTGGATGTAAACGGCGTAGATGTGCTGCTTAACAGCAAAGTACTGGATATCCAGCCCCATTCCGTGCGCGTCATCGACATGAAAAAAGGCAATCTGCTGGAACTACCGGCAGACACGGTTATCCTCTCTGCCGGTCTGATTCCCAACCGTGTAGACGAAGCATCTGAAAAGGTCACCTATCTGGGCGACTCGGAACAGCCAGGCAAGATCGTTCAAGCCGTATTCCGCGCCTACAGCGCAGCGTCGGATATCTAATAAGCCAAATCACCAGCCGCCAAGGCAGGCGGCCAATAGAAAATCCACGCAAAAAAGGCACAACTTCCTTTGGGGTTGTGCCTTTTTCCGGCTCTTTAATCGCTTGTATACGCAAAAAAGCTCTGCCTGTATACAAGCAGAGCTGCCTATCTCCTCTGCTGCGGCGCTTTTCGCCCCGCCTTCCCCAGCCACACAGTTAAGGGGAGATTTTACGGCAAGTGTTCCCAATTTCAATGGAAACATCAATCAGCCTGGTCTGCGGAGGGGGGCTGGATTCGGCATGCAGAATAAAGTCCATAATGGCCTCTGCAAGCTCGGCAGTGTTCTGCCGAACCGATGTAGTTGGCGGATAAAAGGATTCGGAATCGAACCCGTCGAAACCGCATACAGAAAATTCGTCCGGAATCCGTATACCCAGTGAGTTGGCGCGCATAATGAAGCCCCGGGCGATATGATCATTGGAGCACACAACCGCCGTTGGCGCATCCTGCATCGAGTAGAAATGGTCGAAAGCCTGAATGCCGTTGGCTGTGTTTAACGTGCCGTGTACGATATACTCCTGGGGAATGTCCAGCCCCAGCTTATCCATGGCAATCCGAAAGCCCTGCAGACGCTCCGTCGAATAGTAAAACGTCTTAGGGCCGCTGACATAACCGATGCTTCGGTGGCCCAATTTGTAGAGGTAGTCCACAAGAAGCGACATGCCTTTGCGGTTGTCCGAACGCACCTCAAAACAGTGGCGGTCCTCAAAAGGCTCGCGGTCCAGCAGCACAATAGGAATGGGGTTTTCGTTGTTCACATCTAACCCAAACGCTTTACGGGTAGGCCCGGTCGTATAGATAATCCCCGAGGCACGTATGCTTTTACAATATTTGTAGTATCTCAGCTCAGCCTCATAGCTGTCGCCGATTTCACAAATCGTCAGGGCGTAGTTCTTTTCAAAAGCAAGTTTATTCAAATCTCGAAGCAGGTAAATATAAAATGGAATTGTCATATCATAAACAAAAAACACAATAGAATTCGCCGCATTGGAGAAAAGCTTGCGTGCAGACTGACCAGGAACATATCCATGTTGGTCAATCACCTCCAAAACCTTCTTGCGAACTTTTTCCGAAGTCAGGTCCGGAGAATTCAAAACCCGAGAAACCGTTGCCGTAGATACGCCGGCAAGAGCCGCTATATCTTTCATATTCAAGTACTTTTTTTTCATGCTATCTCCTGATGAAATGTAATACTCTTACAAATATAATCGCTTTTAAATCAAATGTCAAAAAAACTTAACTCTCCTGCACAAGTCATCCAGTGCGCCCCCATGGCAAAATCGCGCCCCAAACGCCATGGTATCCCAGCTTGGAACATATTACATTCATTCGTCCCAACATACAGCTTACATCGCTTGTAGCCTGGCAAATCCCCCCGCTTGCATTGGCTATCCGCCAAAATTACAACGGAATACCCACGACAAAAACTGCTTGATCGTTTGTGAATATCGGCTACATTATTTTTAATAAAATCAGCGGTTCTACGTTGACAGCAATCTGCTCGTTTGTTATAATCTAGTAAATGTAATATATTACATTAATCGGGCTGGAAATCGTTCCGATACGCCCATTTCTTCCTAAAAATAAACAACGATCTAGACACCTTTCCCCCGCACTTGCGTTGGATTCCCAGCATACCAGCATATTAAAAGCGCACCATAGCTTTTTGCCCAGGCTGCTACCGTCAAACGTCATTCCAACGTCCCTGGGGAACATGCAGCAGGGTTATCCATAACCTCAGCAAAAATAATTGTATTCATTTATATTTTAAAAATATCAAGAAAGGAAATATTATGACCGATGCCATAATATTAAAAGGGTGAATCAACCATGAGAGTAAAAGACAAAGTTGCAATTATCACAGGTTCAGGCACTGGAATGGGCAAGGCTACAGCTATCCTATTTGCGCAGGAAGGCGCGAAGGTTGTTGTCGCAGACAGAGATTTTTCCAGCGCAGAGAAAACTGTAGCGGAGATTAAAAATTCCGGCGGCCAAGCAATGGCAATCGAGATAGACGTCTCCAAAGAAAAAAGTGTAGCCGACGGGTTTAAAAAGGCTGTTCAAGAATTTTCAAAAATCGATATTCTTGTCAACTGTGCCGGCATCAACGGTGTTAACAAATGGACCCATGAAGTAGAAGAAGCCGAATGGGACGCAGTGTTCGCAGTAGACGTCAAGGGTGTATTTTTCTGTTCAAAACACGCCATCCCCT
>JBMNTQ010000212.1:0-3049 GCA_050945815.1 Christensenellales bacterium | reverse complement strand
CAGTTTTCTACTTGTTTTCTCCAATATTTTTCTCGCTCTGCTAGTGTCATTTCCATCACCTCTGGCTTTTTGCTCCAGTGTAATGGCTTTTATTTCAACCTGATAGATGTCATCTTTTGACGCTTACATTGAAACCAAAGATGTGGAGGATAAAACTGACCTGCGCGGCGAGGAGGCTATTAGGATAAGTTGTGCAGAAATATTCTTTCAAACCCTTGCCTCTGAAGGGTTTTCGGTTAAATTCCGCGCACAACTTGGTAACAAGCAGATGAAAGCGTTAATTGACGAAATTCTGGTGTAGGAGAATCGACTGTTCAACGATTACCCTATTGCTCAACGATTTGCCTTAAGAAATGCACACCCTCCCCTATTGTCAAACGATTACATGGGAGTCAGACTACTAAAAACCTTGTACGCAGTAAAATATCGAGAGAAAAGTCAAATATAAAAGGCTCTCGATTTTACCACGAAAACCTCAAACGACCTGATTTCAGGCCTTTCCAGACAAAATAATACCACCTTCTGACAGAAGTCATTCTATCAAAAGACGGTACTAGATTTGCCCTGTGCTACCAAAAAAGATGCAGGCCTCGGTGGGTATCATAAATGATATCGCTTTTAAAATAAAGATCATCTGTATTCATCATTGCAACATAAAGTTCCAGAAATAATGAGGAAAACCGTATTATGCCTAGTTCCCCTATCTGAATTCACTTTAATACACTGATGGCGTCCGATATTTTCTTTTCGTAGGCTTCCAAGCCGTATTCGTCCACCCCTCGCTTGTCTTTTTCGCCATGGGTCAGACAACCCGCGCCGCCGATGCAGCCGCTGACGCAGGCCATGCCTTCAATAAAGTTTGCCCCGCGGCCGCCCTTGGACGCTTTCGCAAGGGAAATCCGGCAGGACTCGATACCGTCGCAGGAAACCGGCCGGTACTCGAACTGATCCAAGCCACGCTCTTTCAGGCCTTGGCTTATGGCGTCGGCCAACCCGCCGCTACGGGCAAATATCCTTCCATAATAGGAGGCGTTGTCCAAAACATCCTCCTCCAGCTGCGCGATATCGATACCGCGGCTGTCCAGCAGCGCTTGGAGCTCCTCGAAGGTCATCACGCAATCAACGTATGGCCGAACCATCTCTTTTTGAAACTCCATCTTTTTTGCGGTACACGGCCCGATGAAAACAATCCTCGCGCCAGGCGTCGTCCTCTTGATGTATTGCGCTATGACCGCCATCGGCGAGAGGCTGTGGGAGATGTGCCCGGCAAGCGCGGGAAACTGTTTATGCACATAGTCCACAAACGCAGGGCAGCACGAACTCATGAGAAAGCCCTTGTCGGCAAGTTCTTTTGATTCCGCAAAAGCGACCATGTCGGCGCCCAAGGCCGCTTCCACGACATGGTAGAACCCCAAGCGCTTCATGCCGCTGATGACCTGGCCCAATTTGGCGTAGGTAAATTGGCTGGAGATGGAGGGCGCCACAACCGCGTACAGCGGATAGGCCTTGTTGTCGTCGCTTTGTTTGATTAAATCCACCACATCCAGAATAAAGGACTTATCCATAATGGCGCCAAACGGGCATTGATACACGCACGCGCCGCACGCGATGCATTTGTTGTTGTCAATCTGCGCCGTCTTTGTGTCGCTCATGCTGATCGCCTTGGTTTTACAGGCGTTTTCGCACGGACTTTTGTTGTTCAAAATAGCGTTGTAAGGACACACCTTGGCGCACAGACCGCACTGCACACACGTGGATTTATCGATATGCGCCTTCTGGCGGTGGTCGAAGGTGATGGCTCCCCGCCGGCATGCGCTCTCGCAGCGGTGGGCGATACAGCCCCGGCAGGCCTCCGTCACCTCATAACCGCCGACCGGGCATTCGGCGCAGGCCATGTCGATCACTTCGATAACGTTGGGATTATCCCGGTTGCCTCCCATTGCCAGCTTGACCCGCTGCGCAAGGATGGCCCGTTCCTTATAGACGCAGCAGCGCATGGTGGGCTTGGTGCCGGGGATGATCTTTTGAGGGATATCCGAAACCGCTTCGAGCAGCCTGCCGCGAAAGGCCTGATACGCCACCTCCCGCAGCGTCTGGTACTTCAGATACTGCACCTTTGTATCAAACTTTTTCATCGTATCCTTCTTCCTAAAAGTAGCTCACCTTAATGCGTTTGCCCATCTTCTTCAAACACGCTGCCAGCTCGTCCACCAACTGCATCTTTATGCTAAAGCCGATGGGCAGCTCCGGGTTTTGATGCGCCGGGTTGACAGCTTTGCCGACATAGAAGTTGATGTCGGTAGCTTCCTCCAGCAGCAGCCGCGCGATCCGCGAAGCGCCATCTTTTTTGCGACTCCATGAGTCATACAATGCGTTGCCGGCAATATAATCCTGCGCGTAGCTCAACACCTTGTTGATGGTAATGACGCCCTCGGTCACCAGGTCTACGCCCTGTATTTTTGCGGTGGGCGGAATCTCGTGATCCTCAAAATCAAGGGATGGTATCAGTTGTTCGCCGAGGAAATCCGCCGCGATGGCCGACGTCGTGCCGCCGCAAACGATATGCTTCCCTCTTTTGGAAAAAAACAGCGATAGCATCCTCGCGCAGTCATCCGGGTTCGCGGGTGGGCCAATCAGCAGATTGACCGGCGTGCGCCTGCGAAGATGCAGCGTGCAGACGGTGGCATCATCGCCGGGTTTCCCGCCATAAAGTCTGTTGCATTGGTCGAGCAGCATCGTCGTCAGCGTCCTGGCCGTATAGCCGGCGCGGGACAGCGGCCCCATAAAGTTGATGATGTCCCCTCGTTCCCAGCCGAAATTCAACGCGTGCCCAATACCAGCATGGACCACGCCGTCGCTCATGGCTATGAAAACATCATTTTCATACAAGTCGGTTCTAGTGTGGAATATTTTTTTCCCGCCGATGGTCATCTCCTTCGACGAAAGCTCGTGGTTTAAGCCGTTGCGGAATAAAATCACATGCGGGTTGTCATATTGTATGATCTCGGCCTGCGCGTTTTCCACAATCCGTATGATGGTAAATGTGGAA
>JBMNTQ010000211.1:0-3145 GCA_050945815.1 Christensenellales bacterium | reverse complement strand
CGGCGATGATACTATCATCGTGCGGATCGGGTGGAAGCGGGAAACGAAACTCTGAAGAAAAGGATAAATTAATGGAATCCAGTTACAATGTAAAACTACTGACCGTTGATCCGGGGCATTTTCATGCCGCCCTGGTGCAGAAGACAATGTACCCGCAGGTTTCTCCGGATGTAATGGTTTATGCTCCGGAAGGACCGGACCTTGAGCAGCACCTGGGGAGGATATCCTCGTACAACAGCAGGACAGACAATCCGACAAACTGGAATGAGATAGTTTACAGGGGCCCTGATTTTTTTGAAAAGATGCTTTCTGAAAAAGCAGGGAACGTGGTGGTGCTGTCGGGCAACAACAGGAAGAAGGCAAGCTATATAAGTTCATCGATTGAGGCAGGTCTGAATGTGCTTGCCGATAAGCCTATGATCATTAGACCGGAAGACTGGCCAGGCCTTGAGGCTGATTTCGGGAAGGCTGCTGAAAAGGGGGTTCTGCTTTACGATATCATGACCGAAAGGTTTGAGATAACGACCATCCTTCAGAAGCTTCTTTCGCAGAAACCTGAGGTTTTTGGGACGCTGGTTCCCGGAACAGCCGGCGATCCTGCAGTGTCGAAGGTGAGTGTACATCATTTCTCAAAGCTGGTTTCAGGCACTCCCCTGCAGCGTCCGGCCTGGTTCTTTGACGTCGAACAGCAGGGAGAGGGAATAGTTGATGTCACAACCCATCTTGTTGACCTTATCCAGTGGGAGTGTTTCCCGGAGCAGATACTCAGTCCTTCGGATGTGAAGCTTGCCACTGCAAAGAGATGGCCTACGATAATAACAAAGGAAGAGTTCAGGGGTGTGACGGGTATGGACGAGTTCCCGGAATACCTGGGCAAGGATGTAAAGGACGGGAAGCTTCATGTTTATTCCAACGGTGAGATGATCTATCAGCTGAAGGGAATATGGGCAAAAGTATCGGTAACCTGGGACTTCATGCCGCCGGCCGGGGGAGGGGACACCCACTACTCTGTGATGCGCGGTAGCTTATGCGACCTGGTAATACGTCAGGGCGCGGAAGAGGCATATGTTCCCACCCTCTATGTTGAAAACATAAAGGGCTCCACCCTCCAGGAGTTCACGGGGAAGCTCAGGGCCGCGCTGGATAGTTTACCCTACGACAGTCTGGTTATAGAAAACTCGGGAAGTAAGGCTCTGAAAGTAAATATTCCGCAGAAGTACAGGGTTTCGCACGAAGAGCATTTCGGTCAGGTGACCGAGAGATTCCTCGAATACCTCGAAGCAGGCAAACTGCCTGATTGGGAGGTTCCCGGGATGATAACCAAGTACTATACCACCACCTCTGCCCTTAAGATGGCGAAGCAGTAGGCAGCAGCCCCGGCAGAAGTATAATTACCTTGATCAAGAAGAGATCAGAACAGGTCTTCGATCACCATTGAGTACAGTTCTCCAAGGTCGATACCGGCGGCTTTGGCCTGTTTGGGTATGATGCTTTCCATTGTCATGCCCGGTACGGTATTTATCTCAAGGAAGAAGGGATTGCTGTTGACTACTATGAAATCGACCCTGACAATTCCTTTGCATCCGAGAATGTCATAGACCTCTGAGCTGAGTTCCTGAATCCTGTTTGTCAGTTCTCCGGGCAAATCGGCCGGTGTCAGTTCCTTCGACTTTCCGGATGTATATTTTGCCTCATAGTCGAAGAATTCGTTCATGCTAATGATTTCGGTTAGTGGAAGGACTAATGTCTTTCCCTTGATTCTTGCCACACCGCAGGCGATTTCTCTTCCGTTCATGAACGCCTCCACCATTACTTCCCTGCTTTCTCTGAAGGCGGCCTCAATGGCAGCCGGCAGCTCATTCCTGCTTTTCACTTTTGACACCCCGAAGCTGGAGCCGCTGTCGTTTGGTTTCACGAAGCACGGAAGTCCTGTTCTTGAAATGATGGCGTCGGGATCCGGCATTGTCTCGCGTCGGAAAAGGACATTCTCAGCCATTGGGATCCCGTAGTCCTTAAGATAAAGCTTGCAGGCCTGCTTGTTGAATGTGAGGGCAGAGCAGAAAGCGCTGCAGCTGGTATAGGGTATCTGCATCATATCGAAATAGCCCTGGAGAAGCCCGTTCTCGCCCGGAGTCCCGTGAATGGCAATGAAAACAGCATCGAACCTGATTTTTCTATCATCGGTATTAAGGCTGAAGTCATTCTTGTCGACACTGAATCGTCTTCCTTTCGGGTCTTCCCAGTACCAGGCGTTGCCTCTTATCATGATCAGCCTGGCATCGTATTTTGAGGAAATTAGAGCAAGTACCTCTTTCGCACTTTTTACTGAAATCTCATATTCCGATGAATCTCCTCCGGCCACAATGGCGATTGTTCTCATATCGCATGAATTTTGACTGTAAAATTAGAAACAATTAGCAATTTACAATTAGCAATTTGGAAATGGCACAGGGCACAGGGCACAGAGCACGGGGCGCAGGGGAGCAGGGGGCGGGGGACAGTGACTGGTCTTGCAAGTCTTGCAAGTCGTGCAGGTCTTGCAAGTCTCTTATAATGAGGCATTGACTACGCTGAACGCTAAACACTAAACACTTAACCCTGAACGCTTTAATGACAATTAACAATTAACAATTAGCAATTAGCAAATGACGCAAGGCTAACAAAGATGCTAAACGCTGCACGCCCTGAGCTTTTTACTTTTCACTTTCAACTTTTCACTTTTCACTTTTTACTTTTCACTTTTCACTTTTTACTTTCAACTGTCATTTGTGCCGCTAGCCGTTCTTTTCAGCTTTCAACTTTCACCTTTCAACTTTTAACCGCGAGCCGCGTACCGTTCCGTTATAACAATGTTATAACATGTTTCGAGCTATATCCCAGACAGCTAAACACATAGAATGAGACCGCAATACCGCACGACCGCACGACCGTAAGACTGCAAGACCGCAAGACAATGTATAATGTATTATAGGCGATAGATTATGTATTACTCTGAAAGGTAGTTAATACAGATTGTCGATGTCGGGAAAGAAACCAGGAAAGTGTTTTAACGAGAATTCACGACATAGATTTATAGCAGATATGTTACTGGTATAGTAAACCGCGATAGCGGTTAAAGTAAGGAACCGTGAAGCGGTTTAATTTT
>JBMNTQ010000210.1:0-3152 GCA_050945815.1 Christensenellales bacterium | reverse complement strand
ATTGTTACCTAAAAAAGAACCAGCCGTGCCAAGCATTACGCTTGAACATGGCTGGTATGTTTTTGCCCCGCTTGAAGCTGTCACACAAGTTTTTTAGTTAATCCCTATGTGAACGCCCCTAAAGCCGGCCTTTTTTATTTTATATGTTTACGTGGGGGTGGACTTGAACCAGCCGTGAAAAAAACAGCCCTGTGCGGCTGTTTTTAGGCCGAGGCGTGATAGCGAACAAAGTGAGCGGTTCAAGTCTCGTCCTTCGCACCCGCGGCAAGTTGCCGCAGCCAATATCGCGAATCATGGAAAATGGTTTGCGATATCTTTTTGTATAATGCTCTCATGTTTCGTCTTTGCAAACTGTTGATTCAAATAAGATATATGGATAACGGTATTTTGCTGGCTTAATTGTTTTTAATTTGATATTATTGAAGAAATCTTATATTGAACATAGTACTAGATAAAACTTTTAAAAAAGCAGCGGAAAACCAAAGTGAATTCTGTTTTATTAATCAATGATGAAAAAGAAATAATACATGCCAAACAGAGATTTATCTAGGGGGGTACTTATGAAAAGAAACGAAGTTATAATTGGTATAGCAATTGCCATGGTTGTATTGATTGCAACACTTGTCCTTCATCATTTTATAGTTAAACTTTCGCATATTCTTATTTCTTCTCTTATCATATTCTCTGCTTTGCTATTTACGCTTTGTATTATAGGAGAGAAAAAAAGAAAAAGCCAGGAGGACAGGCAAAAGCCAGACGATAAGTAAATTCCTGCTTGAAGACTGCAAGTAGGCCCTGTCAACCTAAAATTATTTGTGCTATTATGCTATCCTTTGATGGGTCACAATATTTCCATTGCCCCAAACAGGTCATCTAAATAGTCAAGCCTTTACACCCTAAGTGGACAGTCCTACACAAAGAATTGTCCACTTTATATATGCCATGATAGGATAAAGGTGCGATCAAATTCGCGCCTTTTTAATTTTTATTAAGAGAAGTATTCAGGCTCGGGCTCTGTGGTTTTCCAAAAGGCATCTGGAGACTTCAATGAATGGTATGAATGTGCTTATACATGAGTGTTTCGGTAAGTTCTGCCATAAACTCAATCGGTTCTTCAAGGCCGTTTTCTATCCAAGTTTCTATCACGCTTATGAGCACCGCGGATATTTGCGCGGCAATGTATTTGTATGCCCTGGCATCCACCGTGTTTTCATCCAGCTTGGATAGAATATGATCTTTTGTGATGTATGCCGATATGCTCTTATGAGCAAACCGGATAAGCCCCCTGTTATAAAACAATAAAAGATCGTCACGATGGTCCATTATGAATCGGAACGAAATTAAAAGAATTTGTTGCACGCTCATATGTTGCAAATCAACGTTGGATTCCATCTCATGGAAAATATCGTTAATTAAATAATACACCACATCATCTTTAGAATGAAAATTATTATAGAAAGTTTTGCGCACGACGTCGGCATGCCTGCATATATCAGTAACCGATATGTCCTCATAAGCATGATCTTTTATTAAAGATAATAAAGCGCCGGATATGGCTTTTTGCGTGCGGATTGCCACGATGTTTGTCTGCTCTTTATACATTACACACTTCCTCCGCTTTGTGTAAGATGTCGGATTGAACATTTTTCAGATTGACTTGCACCTCTCGTATTATATAATAGACTTACAGATTACTCAAGTGTGTAATTTAGGACGTGAAAGATGAGCGATAAACTTTTTCTACTGACCGGAGCGACCGGACTTTTGGGCGGGAATATACTAAGAGAATTAACCGAAAGAGGTGAGTGCGTCCGCGCGCTTGCGCTGCCTAACGATGCCGCAATAGCCGATATGCCGCATGAGGTGGAAGTCATAGAAGGCAACCTTTTGGATAGCGCAGCATTGGAGCGATTCTTTTCAGCTCCGGAAAGCACCGAGATCCTTGTCATCCATGCGGCGAGCATCGTCACGCTGGACCCCAAGCCCGATGAAAAGGTTCGCGCAATCAACGTGGATGGCACAAGGAACATTATTGGAAACTGCTTGCGGCACAAAGTGAAAAAGCTTGTTTACGTAAGCTCGACAGGCGCAATCCCAGAGCTTCCCCAAGGGCAGCCTATCCGCGAAGCAGAAACCCATGACCCGGATAAGGTGATTGGTTATTACGCCAAAACCAAAGCGATGGCCACAGACTTGGTTTTGAGGGCGGTGCGGGAGAACGGCCTGGATGCGTCCGTCGTGTATCCGAGCGGAATTATCGGGCCGAACGACTACGGCTTCGGGCTGATCACAAGCGCCATAAAGATGGTGGCGGAAGGCCGGTTGCGCATCTCAATCGGCGGCACGTTCAATTCCGTGGACGCAAGGGATCTGGCCGCCGGAATCCTCGCCTGCGCCGAAAGAGGGCGCAAGGGCGAAGCCTATATTATGGCCAGCCGCTGTTATACCTTCAGCCAGTTAATAGAAGCCATATGCAAAGAATCCGGAGCAAAAAGACCTCTTTTAACTATACCGTTATGGCTCGTTCGCCCTTTTTCCGGCCTTGGCGCGTTATATGGTAAGATGGCAAACAGACCCGCATGGTTTACCTGGTTTACTGTCTACAACCTAGAGAGAAACAACAACTATTCCACTGAGAAAGCGGAAAAAGAGTTAGAATTTCAATGCCGGTCGCTGAATGAAACCGTCGCGGATACAATAAGTTGGCTGAGGCGGGAAGGAAGAATCAGGTCGAAGTGAAAAGGCAGGTTGTATCGTTTTATAAAACTCGATGATTAGGGAGGTGTAGCACAATGGGAAAAATCGTGTATACGGACGGAACGGGCGTTCCGCACAGAAGATTCGAGGATGAATTCCTGACGCACAAAGAATGCAGCGAATGGTGGTATGCTACGGGTTATCTGGAAGATGAAGATAAAAATTTATTTTCCTTTCAGTATACGCTGGCCAAAATCAAGATATGGGGCATCAAATTTCACATACTGCTGACCGCGGTGACGGATATCGGCGCACAAAGGCATTATTATGCACAGTATCAGGATTTCGTTGGAAAAAACATCACCAGTAACCTTCAGGAAACATCCTTCGGCAATCTCGCCAGCATCCTATACTCTCCAAATGAAAAAAGCGTTTTCGGTAATATGGAAATGTCC
>JBMNTQ010000209.1:0-3154 GCA_050945815.1 Christensenellales bacterium | reverse complement strand
TTAACCAACCCGATCAACCCTGAAACTGGAGAGCCTTGGCGGATCGGTGTGGCCCACGGCGCCAGCGTTTCTGAATACCTTGCTAAGCTGGGGGCATCTATCAAAGAGTCTGCTGATGCTGCAGGCGTGACCCTGGAGTTTTTAGATGCAGACTATGATGTAAACACGCAGATCAGCCAGATTGAAACGCTGATTGCGAATGAAGTGGATATTATTATCTTGAACCCGGTGGATGCTTCTGCTATGCAGAACCCGCTGGAGAGTGCAGCAGCCAAGAACATACCGGTTATTTGTGTAAATACCATTGTAGATGATCCCAGCCTGACGCTTGCCTATGTCGGCAGCAACGACAAGGAAGCCGGCGAAAACATCGCTACGTATGCCTGTGAGGCCATCGGCGGTAAGGGCGGCGTTGTGATTCTGGAGGGTGTTTTAGGAATGTCATCGGAGGTTTTGCGTTCGGAGGGTATTGACAACGTTCTGCCCAACTATCCTGACGTTGAGGTACTGGCACGCAAGTCCGCAAACTGGGACCGCCAGGAAGGGATGACCACCATGGAGAACTGGGCGCAGTCTTTCGGCAGCGATATTAAGGCTGTGATTGCGGAAAACGATGAGATGGCTTTGGGAGCGCTTCAGGCATTGGAAGGCGCCGGCGTGAACGATGTGGTGGTAGTAGGTGTGGACGGCTTGCAGGATGCGATCTTGTCGATTGCTGACGGGAAGATGGCCTGTACATACTTGCAGGATGCCGATGGACAGGGAAGCGAGTGTATTCGCGCGGCATTGATCTACTTAAACGGCGGCGAAATGCAGGATGAGTATAATGTGCCGTGGCAGAAGATCACCACGGACAATGTAGCTGATTATCAATAAGAACGGAAGCAGCTGGGCCGGGTTCGCTGGGGAATGCTTAGCGCCCCCGGCAGACAGCTGTGGTGGAGTACGATACAACTGGACTATTAGACAAGGAGGCGTTTTTAAATGAAGGCTTATGTATTGGATGGTAAATGGGCGCCGAAAGAAGGATATGAGCTTAATCCGAGAGAATTAGCGGATCATCGGGCGGCCCGGGGAGACTTTGTTTGGCGGGACGTGAGTGCGGGCATCGTAGACTGGGAGACGCCGAAGCCGAAAGATGACGAAGTTTTGATTAAAGTGGGTGCCTGCGGCGTGTGCGGCAGCGATATGCATGCTGCAGAAATGGACGCTGATGGGTATACGATGTTTTCCGGCCATTTGAGATTACCGGTTATTATGGGGCATGAATTCGCCGGCGAGATTGTGGAAGTCGGGAAAGATATTAAGGATTATAAAGTGGGGGACTTGATCGCTGCGGAGCAGATCCGCTGGTGCGGCAAGTGTGCGGCATGCAGGATCGGGATGTTTAACAACTGCCACATGCTGGAAGAGCTGGGACTGTCCGACCATGGCGCATTCAGTGAATATGCGGTGGTGCCGGAAAAATATTGCTGTAACATCAACAACATCGCAGAGCTTTTGGGTGATCCGCTGGCGGCCATGGAGGCCGGGGCGTTGTCTGAGCCTACCGGAGTTGCCTACAACGGTATGATGATCAATGGCGGCGGCGTGCAGCCGGGGTCGCATGTGGCAGTGTTTGGCACCGGGCCGATTGGGCTTTCTGCTATTGCGCTGGCCAGGGCTTCAGGCGCAGCAAAAATCTTTGCGTTTGATACGGTAGAGGAAAAGCTGGGCTTGGCGAAAGCGGTGGGCGCAGATTATACATACAGCCCGATTGAATTGGTTAAACAGGGCAGCTCTCCTTCGCAGGTGGTTATGGATTTGACCAGCGGAACGGGCTGTAAGGTAGTTGTAGAAGCGGCAGGCAACTCCAACAGAACCTATCCGGAAATTGTGAAGCTGATGTCTATTGGTGCGAATGTGGTGCAATTGGGGATGAGCGGCGGTTTGTCGACCATTGACTTGACGCCTTTCCAGATTAAGGGCTGTTCGATGACAGGCTCGCTGGGAACAGCTGGCAATGCCATTATTCCTTCGGTATTGCGCATGATGGCCCAGGGCAGCATTGACATGCGCAAGATTATCACCGGCCGTTACAACCTGTTGGATACGGCGGCTGCCATTGAAGATGCGAAATCCGGGAAGCATGGGAAGATTCTGGTCAGTCAGATGTATGACAAGAGGTAGGCTTACGACAGCTTGTCGCTGGAAAGGAGCGGAAAAATGAGATTACAAGATAAAGTTTTGTTGATAACCGGTGCGGCCGGCGGGATTGGCGCAGCAGCAGCGAAGATTTGCGCAGGGTATGGCGCAAAGGTTGTGGCAATGGATTTGAAGGAAAAGGAACTTCAAGGGACAGTGGAGGCGATTCGCGCGGCAGGCGGAGAAGCGATTTCGGCTGTGGTAGATGTGACCAAGCGCGAAACCGTGAAGCAGGCGATTGCGAAAGCTTTGGACAAATATGGGAAAATTGACGGCCTTTTCAACAACGCCGGGGTGGTAAAATCCTGCTTGTTGGTAGAGTGCTCGGACGAAGAATATGATTTCACGATGGATATCAATGCTAAGGGGTCGTTTATTGTGGCGACAGAGGTGGCGAAAGTGATGATCCCCAACCGTAGCGGGCGCATCATCAGCACATCCTCGATCTCGGCATTGCGGGAGGAGAGCACCAACGGCACATACTGCATGTCGAAGGCTGCTATCAGCATGATGACCCGGGTGTTGGCGTTGGAGCTGGGCCAGTATAACATCAGCTGTGTAGCGATTTGCCCGGGGCATATCAACACGGGCCTGCTGCGGGGATCCTTTGAACAGCGCGGCGCTGCGGAAGGGAAGAGCGTAGAAAGCTTTTATGAAGAGATGCAGGCAACGATTCCCCTGGACCGCCTGGCGGAACCGGAGGAAGTTGGGGAGTTTGTAGCCTTCTTGTTTGACGACCGCTCGGCATATATAGACGGAAACAGCATCCTGTTTGCCGGTGGGAAAGTGATGGCGTAGCGGGGGAGACAATTTTTGAGAAAAAGGATGAAGGAGGAATGGCTGTGGATGTAAAATATGGAATAACCGAATGGGGCCTGCCAGGAACCGGCAGATATACAGTAAAATTTACAGCGGAGGCCGGCCTTGAAGGCCTGCAGCTAGACTTTGGCTCCTACGAAAATGGGTATTT
>JBMNTQ010000208.1:0-3168 GCA_050945815.1 Christensenellales bacterium | reverse complement strand
CTATATTTTTACCCTTAAAATCTCAAATCCCCTTATTTACAGCCTTTCAGCCATACTACTTTTCATCCCTTGTTATCAATACGCAACTCTCAACGTGGAACGATAGCATCAGATTGATGTCTGGCCTGTATTTTACTGTTTTTCTGTTCAAGAAAACAAATCCACCCCTATTTTACACCTTTTGCTCGTTCGCGGGAATAGTTCAATGTTTATAGGTTAAGTGGACAGGATTGATGCTTTCCGGATGTAAAGTGCAGTTGTCTAATGCTGCAGCTGTTTTGATACAAGCATCAAAAGCTGCCCAGTCAATTTTTTTAAATCGTTGCAGGCAACGATGTTCGGGTATATTTCTTTTAGCATATCATAGCAGTCAAAGGAATCGCCGTCATCCAGCGAAACGGCTATGATATTAATACCGCGCTTGATTATTTTTGCGGCGGCATTTGCCGTATCTTTGGTCGAGACTGGCGGGTAATAGTCATCGGCCTCATGAGCGGGAGCGCCATCTGAAAGAACAATGATCAGCCTGTTTTCACAGTATACCCGCTCATTCATGTATCGCTCCGCCCAGAAAAGCGCCAATCCGTCCCGGTTATCACCATAGGCGTTTATCTGCATGAGATTTAGTTTTTCCTCTTCGCGGGCATGAAAATCAACCAATACGTTGATATCAATTTCAGGGTCATCAAACTGTGCGCGGTGTTCCACAACAGCATGGGTGATACCCTGTTTTTTCAGCACCTCATGAAGAATAACCGAAGATGAGATGGCGGCGTCCCTGCGCCCGCCCTGCATAGAACCGGAACCGTCTATGAGCAACAAGACCGCCAAATCCGGGATATCTACACTAAGCGTCGTTCGATACCAATAACGCTTCTTTGTATCTCCGAGCATTTTGGATGTTATGCCCACGCCGAAGAGCTGCTTATCCTCCCGCACGGGAATCCGTGCTTTGAGCAGGTGAACAAAGCGTCCGTTGTAGGAATTAATATTGATGCGGTAACGATTGTAAATGTTTTGATAGGTTTTACGCAAGTTCAAATTAATTTTAGGGTGGTTTTCGTTAATCTTTATATCCTTGTGGAGGGCCGAACAATCGTAATCTTTTCCCTGAAAACTGCTCTTGAACCCTTCGTAGGTAACGATCGTGAGTGCAATTTGCTTGTGTCGTTTGAACTCTTCTAAAGTCTCCAAAAGTTGCCCGGCTTGATAATCCGACTCCCTCGGATTGCCGTCCATATCAACAAACAGCCGTATGCTCACCGTTTGAGACCGGCCTTTGCTTTGCGCTGTTTCGATGGTATCTGCTACAACACTGTGGGTTTTTGTGCCGCCTACATACCTCGCTATATTTCCAAAACTGAGTTCGACTTCGTCGTCCGGGATAAGCGGTAGAATGCTGTCAAAGATCTTCTGAGAATATTCATATCTTTCTGCGGGAGAAGGCGCAACGCTGCCATCTATAAACAGCTGCCTGGTTTTTCCCACATATTCCACGATGAAAGGATCGGGTGCTTTTTGAACCACCATCGGATACAACAGCAGGTCTGCCATATAATCTAGCAGTAATACCAAAGCCGGCACAGGGCTGTCTGGTCTATCCTCATCCTGTACCTTAACTTCAAATGCTCTGAATACGGTGCCTTGAGATGGATGTGTTGCAAATAGTCTGGATATCCTTCCGAATTTCAGATACATCTCCAGATTGTCATAGACCGTGCAACCTACCGCCTCTATGTAAGCGTCCTCTATGATGTTGGAAATCATAGCCATCGTTTTCTGCTTGTTCTTTGTATCGCAACGACGATCGGCAACAACGCCGCCTGGAAAATCCGTATACAAAATATGAAGGCATTCATGTACGGTTTGCGCCCTAGTCACCATACGCAGGGCATACCAAGGGTCAACGGACAACGCTTTGGGCCATCCAAGATAGCTTTCTGTCGCCGTAAGAGCCTTTGTATCGAAATATAAATCGTCGCCGGCAGGGTCGACTACGATGTTTCGGCCATCGGTAAACGCTTCGTTTTCGTTGATAAAGAAAAGCCTGATTTTTTCATTCTCCGAGAAAGTCTGGGCAAAGCTCTCTTCTATTTCTCGGTTATAATCACACTGAAACTGCTTTAGTATTTTCTTTGCGTTGCTCTTTGTCATGCAGACCGCCTCCTTTGCATGATTCTAATCCTCATTCAGCGGCCGACGCTATATGCTTCGTTCTACCGCTGCGTAGGTGGACTGCCCTCTCCAATTATCTCCACTTGTAGAGCATGAAAACCCCTCGTATGGTCTCTTCCAGCGTGCGATCGCATTTGGCAATGGGAATGATGGTCTTTTCCGCCGCATTGATGTATCCGTCATATTTTGCAAGCCGCGCCCAGTTTTCAAGGTTTCGAGGAGAGATGACCACATCCAGTTCCTCGGATTCGATTTTCTTTTTCAGCTTGTGGTAAACGCCCAGCAGTTTGCTCACCACAGGGGTACATTCCGGTACACGGATCGTCAGCATTCTTGTGATGGCTTCATCGGAAAGCGCTGCAATTTCAATGATTACGTTGAAGCGGTTGTATAGGGCTTGATTGAGTTCCTTGGTGCCGAAGTAACCCAGGTTCATCGTCGCAAAAAACCGAAAGTTCGGATTGCGTCTAACCACATCGCCATTATCCAGGCGAACAAAGCCATTGTCATCCAGCAAAGAGTTCAAAAATGCAAGGTATTGCGGCTTTGCAAAGTTGATTTCTTCGAATACAACCGCGCCGCCATCACGAATCGCTTTTGTGACATAGCTTTCCTTAAAGATGATTCTATCGTCCTGCGGGATGAACTTCCCCAATACAAACTCGTCCAGGTTTTCCGTACAATTGATCGTCTCCATAATCGGCAGATCGATGGACTGCGCCACAAGCTTACAGGACATGGTTTTTCCTGTTCCCGCAGGGCCGTGGAACAAAACGGCAAGCACATCACCGGCAGCCACCGCATTGCAGGCGCTCTGCAGGTGGGAGGGCAATACAAACTCCTCGGAGAGGCGCGGGATAAAGGTTTCCTGTTCAGCGGAGAACATACCTGCAGGGAAGGGTATGATCTCTACGCTCTTCTGAGCCTTCAACTCGTCCTTGTTATCTTTTATCCCCTGGTAGCTGGATGAAAAGGAACGATAGACATCCTTGT
>JBMNTQ010000207.1:0-3203 GCA_050945815.1 Christensenellales bacterium | reverse complement strand
GCAAGTTCACACTAACGTTGAAACGAGTTCGGGTCGCCGTGGCACGCTGATTCCTGATTCCCTTAACATGATTCCTGATTCCGGATTCCCTACTACTGATTCCCTCAATGGGAGCGAGGAGGTCAGTAGTAGTCTGAACCAAATCCAAAAATTGTATTTTGACACGTTAGGAACCGTTATCACGAAACACAATCTAGAAACGATAATGACGTACCTAGAAGATGGCCTAACCGAATGGCATATTTGTCGAGCCCTCGAGCTGACATCGGAGAACAACAAACGGTCGTTTAAATACACCATGGGGATTCTAAATAACTGGCTACAGCAAAGGGCCTTTACACCAGAAGCAGTTAAGCTCCTGGAGCTTGAACACCAAAAGAGAGGTTCGCCTAACCAAAAACACAATAACCCAAACACCGAAACAGCCGCAGAACGCTTGCTCCGCGAAGAGATAGAGCGGGAGCGGGCTGAAGGCGACATTATCGACATTGCGTGGAGCGAAGGAGGATAACCATGACAAGAACAGAGGCTTTAAAGCTGGTGACAATGCTCCAGCTGGCTTATCCACGTCAGGTGTTGGACGAGCGGAACGTCAAAGTTTACGCCCAGTTCATAGAGGACCTGGACTACAAAGTGGCCGAGAGGGCTATTCAGTCCCATATCCGAAACGAGAAGTGGTTTCCCGCCATCGCAGAGATCCGGGAGGCGTGTGTGGAGCTGGCGCATGCGATCCCATCCACCGAGGAGGCCATGGAGATCATCCGCCAGGCAGTGCAACAGTACGACTACGGAGCTATCGCGGGCAACGACCTTCTACGGCAAGCTGTAGCGACCGTCGGCTTTGAAAAAATAGGCTACAGTGAGTACCCCGAGCCTCTTTATCGGCAAGTCAAAGAGGCTTACGACAATCTGCGCAAGCGGGAGATAAAGAACCTGCAAAGCACGCCAGCGGTCGGGATGATAGAGGAGCGATTAGCTTTGGTGGAGGAGCCCGCTGATGGCTAGACCGCCCGCTTATCAACTATACCGCGGAGACGTAGCCACAATGCACGCAAGCAACGACTTGCAGGAGCTTGTTGAGAGGGCAAAGCTACACGGTAAGATATTCGGCGGGAGTTACAAAGTCAAAGACACCTACGGGAACGTAGTTTGGGAGGAGAGCGAACAATGCAAACGTCAATTGTGATATTCATCCTCTTTATGTGTGTGGCGTTCTTGGCTATCGCATGGAGGGCAGAGGACAGGGCTTTTGAAGCGGAACAAAAGTATAAACGGCTGCGCACGAGCCTTGCACAGCTAGAGTTGGAGCTGGTACCCAAATTTAACGTGGATGACCCCGAGTTTTGCGCCGGATGGAACCTGGCTATGGGTCACATCAGAACTATGGTAAGGGAGATAAAGAAACATGCGTGACTTGAAAGCTGATTTAGAGTTGTGTATGCGGTTAAAGGAGTTATGTGAAAGTCAGCGGAGTCGTGCACAAGCCAGAAAACTTGACGTCATTAAGCTACCAGAGACGATAGACATAGCGACCCATGCGATCGAGAGGGCGATTAAAGCAGAAACCCTCGTGCTAGAGTTGAGAGAAGCACTAAATAAAATTGCATATCCCGTAAGGTATTTGCAAAATGAGGCCGATGAGAAAAACTTTTCGCTTGATGGAAGGGTGGCTACCGAGCTTGCAAATAGCTCCCACTGGCTGAAAAGCATAGCTAAGGAGGTGCTGGGGGATGGATAGAGATTGTGGCTCCTGCAAAAAACAAAAGACGATGGAGTGTCCAAACAGTTCGGAGTGCTACGCTTTGGAAAGTAAACCCTACTGGGAAAAACATGCCTTCAAACAAGCGAAAGCGGAATCCCTAGCTCGGGAGCTTGCGGAGGCATTGGAGATGGCTTTTGATTTGCTGGAGCACCATCAACCCAACTGGTATCTATGGGCCCACTTCCACCAGATCAACAATGCTCTGGGGAGCTACAAGGAGGTGCCGGGGGATGAAACTTGATGAAAAGGTCTTTCTGTTAGCACTTCATTCACATGGCGAGACACCCAGAGAATTGATTTATAGCGGAACAATTGCAATAAACCACAAAAGGGCTAAGTATTTGCTGGAGAAATGGTGTGATAAAGGTTGGTATGATTATGGTGTGACACTCGATTTGGGGTGGTTGACTCCTAAAGGCGTTTCTAAAGCCAAGGAGGTGCTGGGTGATGAAAATTAAACTTGTTTTAGCCCGCATAGGGTATAACCCCGAAATTACATGGACTGAAACTAAGACGGTGGAAGTAGAATTACCTCTTGACAAAAAAGATGACTGGGAAGTCATTGGTGCAGAGTGGCCTGTCAAGGAGGTGCTGGGGGATGACCGCCAAGGAGATTACAGAACTCCTTAGACAACGATACAGTCCTCCTGAGTGGGCATTCTTTTCAGAGCTTCGAGTAGGCACCGGATATGTGGGAGGTGGTCAAAATCAAGTCAAAAACCCTGAACAAAGACTTGATGGATGGGCTATCAATTGCTGGCCATCCAAGGGGTTTACAACAATTGCCTTCGAAATCAAGGTTTCTAGGTCGGACTTCCTAAGTGAAATTGCCAATCCAGACAAGCGCCAACAAGCCATAGCCTTGTCTAACGAATTTTACTTTGTGGTACCGGATGGTCTGGTCCAAGTGGAGGAAATACCCGAAGAGTGTGGGTTAATGGTGGCCAAGGAAAGCTCTTTGAGGATAGCCAAAAGATCGGACATAAACAAGGAACCACTGCTCAACTGGCACTTTATGGCTAGTATCGCAAGGCGTTCGGGCGAGGTTTCGAACGAGACGTATCAAAAAGAAAAGCGACGCTCCTCGCGAATACTCCGGAGACTTGACCAAGTGAAAAAGGAAAATCAAAGGCTAAAGCAAGCCAGAAACGAGTGGATTGCTAAAGAGTGGGGTTTGCGGCGGAGAAACCCTGAGTTGTGGGAGGAAATACAGAAGGAGGTGCTGGGGGATGAGTAAACCTCGTAACTTGAAAGTTGATTTAGAGATATGTAACAGAGCTAGCAAAGCCCCGTGGAGAGTAGCTACCAACAAACACCCCACCACAAGTGGTAACTCCTGGGGATGGGTTGAGGGTACAAGAGAAAATTGGTGTTGGAGTAACGATAATAAGAAAAGCTATGCAGATGCTAGATTTATTGCCCAAGCCCGGGAAGGTTGGCC
>JBMNTQ010000206.1:0-3228 GCA_050945815.1 Christensenellales bacterium | reverse complement strand
ATAGAATTATTAGTATAAATGGTGACCGTACATTTGGTCCACTAACAAATAAACGGGTATTTATGCAAAGATTTAAGGCAACAGGATCATTTATCTATGAAATTAAATTATTACTTGCTACCTTCTCAAGGAACAATAGTGGAACAATTAATCTTTCTGTTCTTAATGAAGAAGGGAAAGTATTATTTTTTAAATCATTAGATATAAATAAATTATATGATAATAGTTGGGTTACAATTTCTGCTGGATTTATTCCTGTCACTAACGGAAAATTTTATACAATGAAATTAATCTCTAACAATGCTACTGAAGAGAATTCAATTACATGGTGGGCTTCATCAAAGTCAAGCTATTCCGAAGGTGAAGCAATCGTAGATTCCATTCCACAAGATAGTGACTTTGCATTTGAAATTTTATTCATTGGGGAATAAGCGTATGAAAATTGCCGTAATTATTCCGTGTTATAAAGTAAAAAATAAAATATTATCAGTCATTAATTCTATAGACAATGATATTGCGATTATCTATATTATTGACGATGCTTGCCCAGAAGAATCTGGTAAATTTATTTTAAAGCACAACATTGATCCCCGCGTACGTGTAATCTTCAACTCTCATAATCTTGGAGTTGGTGGTGCAGTTATGGAAGGATATAAAGCTGCGCTGGAGGATGGCATGGAAATCATGCTCAAAATTGACGGGGACGGGCAAATGGATCCAGCCCTAATAAAATATTTCATTCAACCTATTGTATTAGGACTGGCCGACTATACAAAGGGCAACCGTTTTTTTAATCTTGAGCATATTCTTCGGATGCCAAAGATCCGGTTGCTTGGCAACTCGGTACTGTCATTTATGGCAAAATTCTCTACAGGCTACTGGACAATATTTGATCCCACTAATGGTTATACCGCCATACATCATAAAGCATTATCCTACTTGCCTTTCAATAAAATTAGTCAACGATATTTTTTTGAAACAGACATGCTTTTTCGGTTGAATACGATAGGTGCGGTAGTTATGGATGTACCTATGAATGCTCATTATGGAGACGAACAAAGCAACCTAAAAATAAGAAAAATATGGATAGAATTTTTCTACAAGCATACTCGTAACTTTTTGAAGAGAATTTTTTATAATTATTACTTAAGAAATATGTCTATTGCATCACTAGAATTACCTGCTGGTTTATTATTAATAATTTTTGGCTTACTGTTTGGCATAAAACAATGGATTCATTCCATTCAGACAGAAATAGGAAGCACTGCAGGAACAGTTATGCTTTCCGCCTTACCAATAATTTTAGGATTACAACTCATTTTGTCATTTCTCTCCTTCGATATTTCTAGCAATCCTATCCGACCAATTCAAATCTACAGAGACGATGTTTAATGGTTACTTTAATTGCAATTATTTGTGTTTTTGCTATTGCATGTGGACAAATTTTATTTAAATTGTGTGCACAATTTTATCAATTACATGGGGTGATGGCGACAAAAACTTTAACAATATTCGCTATATCTATAGCATTATACGGATTGGCCACATTGGCGTGGATTTGGGTTCTATCCAATGCAGATTTAGGTAAGGTCTATCCATTAATGGCTCTTGCTTTCGTATTTGTTCCTGTCGCAAGTTATTTTATCTTTAATGAAAGATACAGCATCGTATATGTGATAGGTATTTTACTTATCGTTACCGGCATCACATTAACCTCACAAGGGTAAAAAATAGTGTTCTTCGTTTGAAATAAATTGTAATTTTTTGAATAAGACCGAAATATTACTTGAAAACGAATAAAAATAATTGCACTATGTCACTCTAGTGCTGCATGATTATTGGTTTATTCCTCACCCTCCAACAAGCCGCGCAGTTTCCCTGGCAATGGCCAACTCCTCGTTGGTGGGAATCACAAACACCTTTACCTTGCTGGTGGCAGCGCTAATGCAGCGGGCTGTGCGGGAGCGCTTTTGGTTAAGCTCCTCATTGAGCACAATGCCAAAGTTGTGCAGCCCTTGCAGGCTTTCTCGGCGCACCACCGGGTCGTTTTCGCCAATACCTGCGGTAAAAACAATGGCATCTGTGTGCCCCAGCACGGCTAAAAACGAGGCCAAATACTTGCGGTTACGGTAGCAAAGTACATCCAGCGCATGCTCTGCCCAGATGTCCCCTGCTGCTACAGCCTGGTGGATATCGCGCAGATCGTTCATGCCGCAGAGCCCCTTTAAGCCAGATTCCTTATTGAGCATATGGTCTATGGCCGGCAGATCAAAACCAAGATTCTGCTGCAAAAACAGGTGCAGAGCTGGGTCTACATCGCCGCAGCGAGTACCCATTACCAGGCCCTCAAGCGGGGTCATACCCAGGGTGGTGTCTACACTCTTCCCCTGTTTAATGGCGGTCATGGAGGAACCATTGCCCAAATGCACGGTAACAAGGTTGCAGTCTGCCAGTTTTTTGCCAAGCAGTTTGGCGCATTCAGCCGCCACATAGGCATGCGAGGTACCATGGAAGCCATAGCGCCGTACCCGGTGTTTTTCGTAGAGTTCGCGTGGCAGGGCATATAAAAAGGCACGGCTAGGCATGCTTTGATGAAAGGCGGTGTCAAACACTGCCACCTGGGGTGCATCGGGAAAGAGTTCCCGCGCCACACGAATACCATCTAAATTGGGCGGGTTGTGCAGGGGTGCAAGCGGAATGTTTTTTTCAATGGCCTTGACCACTTCATCGGTGATCAGGGTAGTTTGGTGAAAATCCTCGCCGCCGTGCACCACCCGATGGCCAACACCATTAATTTCCTTGGTGTCGGCAATAATACCCTCCTTGGGATCGCAGAGCAATTCGATCACCCGCAGCATACCTGCGTGGTGATTGGCAACCGGTTCTTCCTGCTCTGTCTTGCGCTCTTGTTCTGTATCTGGAAAAAAGGTGCACTTAATATACCCCAGGGTTTCGCCAATGCGTTCCACCAGGCCCGAGGCCAGAACGTTTTCCTTTTCCATGGCCAGCAGCTGAAACTTGATGGATGAGCTGCCCGAGTTGACGATCAACAATTTCATGATTCTACCGTTATTTTTTAAATTTGATGGTATCAATTCTTTTGTTGGGCTTCGCTGCGCTCAGCACCAGCCTACGAACATACATGACCATGCGGCAAGGCAATTGTTGGGCTTCGCTATGCTCAGCACCAACCTACGAATCTACACGACCATACGGCAAGTTGTATTT
>JBMNTQ010000205.1:0-3231 GCA_050945815.1 Christensenellales bacterium | reverse complement strand
CGACTGCAGACGCGACACAGGCGGCAGACGCGACACAGGCGGCAGACGCGACACCGACTGCAGACGTGACACAGACGGCAGACGCGACACAGACGACAGACGCGACACAAGCGGCAGATGTGACGCAAAAAGCGCCTACTCGGCCTACTCCGGAGGTTTCTGTAAAACCCAAGCCGACGCCCACGCCTGCGCCGACGCCTGCGCCGACACCGACGCCGATAAAATACACCTGCACCATATCCATTTCCTGTGCCGCGGCTATTGGCCAGCTTCCGCCGGAGAAAGCGGGGCTTGTTCCAAAGAATGGTGTGATTTTGGGGGCAACGCAGGTTGAAATGACCCCCGGGGAAACGGTGATGGATGTATTGAGGCGTGTGTGCGGCTCGAAGTCGATACACCTGGATGCTACGGGGGCCTATATCAAGGGGATTGGGCGGATCTATGAATTTGACTGCGGGGGTGGGTCTGGCTGGAAATATTGGGTGGATGGGACGTTTCCCTATAAAGGCGCCAGCAGCTATACTCTATCCGGAGGAGAAAACATTGAATGGAACTATGCCTGCAAATAAGTGGGCGGGTTATAAAAAAGCCATGTGGAAAGGGGAAACTTATGAATAAGAGAATCGTATCATTTTTGATTGCTATTTGTATGCTGTTGATGCTCATGCCGGGATTGACAGCATTGGCGGAAGCGACCATGTCTATAACCCTGCGCATTGAGGGTATTTCAGAGACGCTGTATTATGAAACGAGGGATATTCCCTATGCCGGGACGTTAACTGTGCAGCAGGCGCTTGTCTACCTTGACAGCCAAGAGGACAGTTTAACGATTGTCGGCGCGGACAGCGGATATGTGACGGCTGTCAATGGTGAAGCTGCGGGAACTTTTGGTGGGTTTGATGGCTGGATGTATCAGGTGAATGGGGCTGAAGCGACCACCGGGATTGACGCTGCCTACTTGAACGCCGGCGACACCATCCTTTTATACTATGGGGACCCTTTTAACGTAGGGATGCAGTTTCCCCAGGTGGATGCATCCAGGCTGAACAGCGACGGTATCTTGAAGTTTACCAGCCAGGATACTACGTATGATTCAGAGTGGAACCCGACCGTTACGACCAACCCAATCGTGGGGGCAACGGTGACTTGGTATGACACAGCGGGAGATGTTTGCGCTACCTACGTTACCGATGCGAACGGCGAGGTGGTTATTGAACAGCCTTGTTTGACCGTGGGCAGCCACAGGATACAGATAGAAAAATATGAGGAGACAGCCGGGCAGCAGCTGCCGGTTGTTGCGCGGCTGGCATCGGATTTCTATGTGGTGGTGGGGGATGCGGATGGCGAGGAGATCAGCGCATGGTGGCCCTATTCCCGCCGAAGCTCGGACAATATGGCGATTGTGGGAGTAAAGACGCCTAAATCGGCTGACGAGGCGGATTTGCTGTGGTCCTCCTTTGTGGGATCGTCTGATTGGAGCCGGACTCCGGGAGAGCAGATCATGGTTGATGACGCTTTGTTTGTTGTGAGCGGCAGTACCCTTTTCAAACTGGATAAGGAGACCGGCGCGACAATCGCCACGGGTAGTTTGGCATCCAGCAATTTTTACAGCAACACATCTCCTATCTTTGCGGAGGGGATGATCATTGTTGCTTTAAAGGACGGTGTTGTACAGGCGCTGGACGCCAAGACTCTCGTATCTCTGTGGGTTTATACGGATAGCCTAGGCGGCCAGGGGCAGACCCCGCTCACCTATTCCGATGGATTTGTGTATACCGGATTCTGGAACAGCACCGGGGACGCTAATTATGTCTGCATTGATGTTGGTACAGGACAAGCCGAATGGACGCATACGGCAGCCGGGGGATTTTATTGGGCGGGCAGCGTTTCGATAGGAGACTGTGTGGTGTTTGGGTCGGAAGAGGGGATTGTGTATTCTTTGAACAAACAGACCGGTGCAGTTGAGGATACTTTTGAGGTTGAGGGCTCTGTTCGTTCGTCTATTGCTTGCGAAGGCGGGCACATCTATTTTACATCCGGCACGAGACTGTATGGGATTGAGATGGACGGCTCAAGTTTTGGCAGCGCGGCTTCCTTTGCATTGGGCGGCTCTAGCACCAGCACGCCGGTTGTCTACAAAGGCCGGATTTATGTGGGTGTGGAGGGGAGCGACGAAACCCCTGCAAGCGTTGTGGTTGTAGAGTCCGGCACGATGGCAAAGATATACGCTGTGCCTATGGCGGCGTACCCGCAAAACTCGCTGCTGTTGTCTACGGCATATGAGGCGAGCACAGGGAAGGTATATCTTTATTCGACCTACAATGATTTTCCCGGTGGAATCACGGTGATAGAGGACAGCGCGGGCCAGACGGAGGCAGTTTATGCCGAGCTTTTTGCGCCGGCGGAAGCGGAGCGGAATTATTGTATTTGCAGTATCATTTGCGGGGAGGACGGCACCCTCTATTATAAGAATGATTCGGGGCATATTTTTGCTATTGCCAGGGCGGCGGCGCCTGCTGTTGGAGACGATTTGGATGATGTGCCTAAAACCGGAGACGTGGGCTTGGATTCTGTCCCGTTTTTGCTGCTGGCCTTAGGTGCTGTGCTGATCGCTGTGGCGGCGGTTCGTGTGTATGGTAGGGTGCGGTCTGGCCGATAGGCGTAGGCACTTTGGCAAGATAGGAGAAAGGGCAGGGGAACCTCTGCCCTTTTGCGTGTGGAAGGAACGGGGAAGCGGGGGGAATAGGCAGCAATTTTGCTGGATTCAAGACAAAAGGAAGAATGGAGAATGGGAAGGATGGACGCTCAAGAGCGGGATCGTAAAGTTGGCCAGAAAAGGAAAGGCCATGGAAGGGGCCTGCGGCTTTGGTATTTCCTGGCGGGGATTGGGCTTTTGCTTGTGGTTGTTGCCTGTCTGCTATTGGCGAACAACCCAGCCCCCCTCGAGAGGCAAGTAGCCGTAGCGCCGCCTCGGCCGACCAGGACGCCGTTGCCCAAGGCGGATGGGCCGACTCAAGCCCAAGAAACGCCGGACATGCATGTGGATATGGCGGCGCTTCACCGGCAAAACAGCGATGTTGTGGGCTGGGTGCGTATCGAGGGGACGGCGATTGATTATCCTGTTTTGTATACCGAGGGGCAGGATTATTATCTCTATAGGAATTTTGAGCAGGAGGAGGACAGAAAGGGTAGCATCTATATTGATAAATATTGTACCGTTGAGCCGAGGGA
>JBMNTQ010000204.1:0-3260 GCA_050945815.1 Christensenellales bacterium | reverse complement strand
CCGGGCAATAAAATCACCCTGACGTATACACTGCTTCAATAGCGTCGCAGCATCCATAATAGCCTGGTCGCCCACATTATGCCCCAGCGTATCATTGATCCTCTTAAACTGGTTCAAATCGATCAAAACTACAGAGAACGGTCGCCGCCCGCCGCTTTTGATGCGGTAACTGATATAATCATCCAATTGCCGGCGGTTGTTCAGGCCAGTTAAATAGTCTGTCTTGGTAAACTGGTTTTGGATGTTCAGGTAAATGAGCAGAATAGCCAACGACATGCTAAACGAGCCCCACATCTCCTCAACCACCAAAATCTGCAAAGCCTGCCCCACCATAGGCAAAACCGGTGCCAGAACCAGCGTCATAAAAAACGGGCTTGGGATATTGCGATGGTTCCGGATCAACAGCGCATGGGTCAGGGCCAATTCCGCATAACACAACACGGCAAACACCCCGAAATAATCCCCGCGCACATAGTATGCCGCAGCATCCACCGAGAAAAGCCAGCCTGTCCACAGGTTGAGCAGCACCAGGCCCACAATGACGATGTGCAGCGGCACAAACACACCGGCCCATTTCAAGCGTTTTGCCCCTTCCGTGGTGATCTGCACGCATACATAATAATAAAGCAAGAAAATACAGCCCGGTGTCAGAATAAAAAGCACCGTATTGATGGCATAGACCATCCAAGCGCTGACGCCCCCTGTCCCTCCATCACACAGCCAAGCCAGCGCATCCACAAAAACCATCAACATACAATTCAACAAAAGATACAAAAAGGCTTTATGCTGAATGTTGTGTTTCTCATATCGGTTAATTGCCGAACAATAAATAACCAATAGCATAGCGAACGGGAAAAACCCAACACCAAAACAGCTCACATCGCCCCACCCCCCATACTCACAGTCCAATCCCCAAAATGCGCCTCTGCCTTTCTTGCAGCAACGCTCCCCTGCGCCGCTTCCCCCGGCATTCCAGCGCCAGAAAAGGACCGTTCTTCAAAAATGAACCTTGTCTATTCTACCATACTTCCCCGCGCCCTGTAAATACCCTAAACCGGTCCTGTTTACGGCAAAAAAAGGCCGGCAGAACTTAATCTGCCGGCCTTCTCTACTGCTTTACGTGTTAAACCGCCGGGATGGCAGAAATCACGAAATTCAATAAGAACAGAGCCGTAGAAACATAGAGAATGGGATGCACTTCCTTGGCTTTCCCCTTGAAGATCTTCACAACAACATAGAAGATAAAGCCAGCGGCAATACCGGTAGAAATACTATAAGCCAGCGGCATAACGGCCATCGCCATAAAGGCAGGAATAGCTTCTTCCAGGTCGCTCCAGTTGATGGTGCCCACCGGTTCCATCATCAAAACACCGACGATAATCAAAGCCGGAGCCGTAGCCGCCGACGGAACAGCGCTAGCTACCGGCAAAAACAGCAGGCACAGCGCAAACATGATCGCTGTCACAACGGAGGTCAATCCGGTCCTGCCGCCTACGCTGATACCCGCAGCAGATTCCACATAGGTCGTGGTGTTGCTGGTGCCGAACATCGCGCCGATAGAGGTAGCGGTAGCATCCGCAAACAAAGCCTTGTCCATCTTGGATTTAAAGCCCCTTCCCTCAAACAGGGCGGCTTCGTCCTTGTCATCAAAAATACCGCTCTTCCGGCCGGTTCCTATAAAGGTACCGATGGTGTCGAAGGTATCCGTCAAAGAGAAAGCAAATATGGTGGTAATCACCACTAAAATCTTATCCGGCTTTGCAAGCAATCCGGCAAAGTCAAACTTCCAGAAAGTCTCGCTCACAGCAGCGATGGAATGATGCTCCGCAGGGCTCAGGGTGGTTACGCCCATAGGAATGCCAATAAGGGCCGTAGCAATGATGCCAATCAAAATCGCGCCCTTCACCTTGAGCATCATCAGAATCACGATGATCACCAAGCCAATGATCGCCAGCAAAGGAACCTTGTCCATAAAGTTGCTCAAAACGGGAACCGCAGCGCCATTTGTCAGCACATTACCTGTCGTTACGCCGCCTTCCGCTACCAGCGCACCGGAAATCACATTAGCGCCATCCACGCTAAAGTTGATAATATTGGCATCCTTCAAGCCAATATATGCGATAAACATACCAATACCGCTGCCAATGGCGCTCTGCAGCGATCGAGGTATCGCCTTGATAATCGCTTTACGAATTTGAGTAACAGTAATGAGAATATTAATGATACCGCAAATGAAAACCATAGCCAGCGCCTGCTGCCAAGTAAAGCCCAACGAAAAACACACTGTAAACGTAAAGAATGCATTCAGGCCCATGCCCGGCGCCTGCGCATACGGCACATTGGCCACCAAGCCCATAATCAGCGTGCCCACCACAGCGGCGATGATCGTAGCCACAAACACCGCATCCCACAGCGGCGTACCGTCGGCCCGGGTAATAACCTGAGACAGAATACTAGGATTCACGAAAATGATATACGCCATGGTAAAAAAGGTTGTAATACCGGCAATAATCTCCGTGCGTACGTTTGTCCCGTTCTCTTTAAGCTTGAACATACGAACCCTCCCTTATAATATATATCGTGCTTCCTCAAACACCCAGTCTCCCCCGTCGGAACTTCTTATTAAAAAACAAGAATCCCCACTCCGAAGCGGGAAACCACATATTAGATTTTACTGTCACAGCCTCCCTTTGTCAACCAAATTATAGGCAAAAAGACAAAATTGAGCGAACGTTATTTAGATACGTCCGCTCAATATTCGTATTTTCCGCCCCGGGCCGGCCTACTTGCGGCCAAATCATCCCCAGCCTGCGAGAAGGCCCCGCAGCCACGGCTCTGTCCCGGCCTCTCCATCCTAGGCCAAACTGCCCATCAAATCGATTCGCGCACCCTAAATTCCACGTCTAAATTATCCGCCATCTTGCGGCACATATCAATATCCTCCTCGCTGATCACATCCACCACCGACAGAATCACCTTGGGAATATAAAGCTTACATTCCTTGGCAAAATTCAAAATAGAATAATAGGTATCAAGGCCAAAGCGCGGATGGCAAACCTGCTCATATTTCTCCGCACTGGATTCATTCAAGCTGATGGAAATCACATCCACCAGGCCCTCAAGCTCCGGCGCCACATTCCGGCGATAAATCAAATTAGCATGCCCGTTGGTGTTCACCCGCACCCGCCCGCCCGTTTCTTTGATGTGCCGGGCAATGATTTTCAAATCATTCAAGCGCATCATGCTCTCGCCATAGCCGC
>JBMNTQ010000203.1:0-3264 GCA_050945815.1 Christensenellales bacterium | reverse complement strand
CAATGCTATAGAAATATAATAATGATATGAATATTTATATTGTATTTTAAAATGTAACCGATTACTTTGTATGTGCCTATTATATTATACTCCATATTGTGATGTCAATATTTAAATAAATTTTTTATAAGAAAATCGCGTTTTTAACAGAAAAAAGTAGATAAGGGTAACGATGTTTTTTTAAATTATGGGATGTAACTGCTTGCATATCCTGTGATTGTAAGTTATATTGTAAAATGTCAATTGGCTTGATCGAAAAAGATGTCTCTTAAAATTATGCAAACGGGAAGAAGACTATACTGCTTTTAAAGAAGAATGGCAATTGGAGCGCGAAGTGAAGCGCGGCAGAAGATTCGCTTCATGGAATAGAAGGCAAAACAGGGCGAAATATTTGGGTTGATATAATGGGAATAGGAGTATTTTGATGAGGAGGAAACATGAAAAAAGCTTGGGCATTCGCGATATTGCAAAGCTTGCGAGGGTTTCTACTGCAACGGTTTCTCGGGTTATCAATACGCCTGAGCGTACATCACAGAAGACCTATGAGAAAGTGATGGATATTATTAAGCAAAACAGCTATGTGCCTAACCAAATTGCTCGTAATTTTTTCAGTGGCTCTTCCAATTCTATTGGGTTTATGGTTTTCGATTTGCGAATTCCTTTTTATATAAGCATTATCCAGCATTTGAACCAGCTTGCGCTGGAAAATGGTATGACCCTCATGATCTGCGATACCGGGACGTCTATTGAGCGTGAACTGACGTATTATCAGTATTGCCGCAGCATGCATGCTTCTGGAATTGTGCTGACCGAGGGCTGGGTGGAGGGGTGGTATGAGCATATCAACAATACCCTTGAGGAGACATCCAACCATATTCCCATTGTGTTGTTAGACCGGGACGCGCCCAGTGGGCTTAATTGCTATTCTGTAAAATCCGACCACAAACAGGGAATAAGATTGTTGGTGGAGCACCTGTATAACCTAGGACATCGGGAGATAGGCTTTATTTCCGGACCGGATTATATGTCATCGGCAGTTGAGCGCAGCAGCAGCTACCAGGCCAGCCTGGAGAAATTTCATATTCCTTTTAAGAGAGAATTTGTATTTAAGGGTGATTTTTCTCAAACGGCCGGTATGGAAGCCTTTGATTATTATGAGAGCCTGACTTCACCACCTACGGCCATTATCGCGTCGGACGATAATATGGCAAAAGGATTTATATTGAAGGCTAATTCATGCGGTGTGAAAATTCCGGAGAAATACTCGATCTGCGGGGTAGATGGCATTGACCCTAAGGATTTTTTCCCGCAGATTACAAGTATTCGCCAAAACACAAAAGTACTTTCCGCCGCTATTTTTGATTTTATTGTTAATTTTGATACGGTTCAGCCTCCGCAACAAGCTATTATTGAGGTGGATTTATTCGAGGGGCAAACTTGCCGCAGGGTATAAACATAATAGGATAGGCCTCACATAAAAAAGCAAGGCAGGGTTCTTTCATCCTGACTTGCTTTTGTTTAGGACCATTGGAAAAAGGACTGCCTTTTATGGTTGGGAGAAGGCTGGTGGGACTCTTGTTTCATTGTTGAGACGTTTTTTTGTTTTGCTCTTTTAGGGGATGGAGGGCTGATTTACGGTGTTGTAGGTGAATGCCGATATGGCCGACGTCTAGAAGGATGGCCGAGAGTATGAGACAGACCACCTTTCCATATACCCCCAGCAGGAAAGATGCCAGGACAGGCAGCGTGGCACCGGCTACCGGAATGCCGAAGAAGGTCCTGTAAAAGTCTTGGAGCGTTCTTTTGCTTTTGAAATATCGGATCCACCAGCATTCATACAGCAGCATGGATGCTGCTGCCGCAACAAGCCACAGCGTCCATGGCGACCAAGCGCGAAGGTTTCGGTCTGGGAAGATCAGTGCTGCGCAGGTTACGAGGAGTTGACCCGTACGTTCAAAGATTCGTAAGACTTTATCTTCGTTTTGGGGCAGATAGCCCTTACTCTGGCGCTTTATCCAGAATAGGTTCGGGATGAGCAGCATCAAAAGAAAGAGAAAGCCTATATAGGAAAAGCCCAACTGACCCAATTTATACCTCCTGTGAGTTTCGCTTTAGTAGACTCTACCGTTCTTGATTTTGCAGCGAGGTCAGCAGCTCGATTCCCATCACAGTTGCCGCTATATTGTGATTCGGCGGCAAGTTTGACAGGATTACCACTCCAATTTGATTGTCCAGGTCCAACCCTATGTAGCTGTTGAAATTTGATGTTCCGCCGTTATGCCAAAGGATGTTATTTTCGTTGTCGATCATCCAGCCAGCTCCGATAGCGTTGATATGGATGCCCATTTTTTCATAGCTTTCGTTGGTGAGATGAACGTCAGCTAAGGCGTCGTGTGCCATAGGCAGATAATCAGGGTCTCCACTCATGTGCAGCTTGGTATAGTGCATCATGTCGGTGATGTTGGAGAGCAGCGCGCCGGCCGGCATATAGGCATCGGACTCAAGCCATTCCCAATATCCTTTTAAATCGCCGGATTGGTCTGTAATTCTTGTGTTTTTAAGGCCTAAACCTTCTGAGACATATTCATTCATGAGGAGTTTGTAGTCTTTGTCGTAGGTTTCTTCAAGGACGGCGCCTAATACGGCAAATCCGAAATTGGAATACGTGAAGGGATGGTCGGCGTCGCTTAGGTGGACTTTCCCTATTCTTTCCATGAGCATTTCTTTAGAGATTCCTTTGAAAGAGTTTTGTCCTTTGAAAAAGTTTGAGACCATCGGCATCTCGAAATAATATTTATTATAGCCTGATGTATGGGTTAGCAGTTGGCGGATTGTTGGGTAATGGTTTTGCTCTTCAAGGGGCAGATAGGTGTCGATGGGCTCATCGAGAGCCACCCGTCCTTCGTCGATAGCCTTGCACAGCAGGGATGTTGTGAAGGTTTTTGTGATAGAGCCAACTTCATAGATGTATTCTTGTGGGGGCAGCTTTCTGCCGTTTTCGCCGTAAACATGGTAAACCATCTCGTTGTTCTGTATTATGCCTACGGTAATGAGCGCATCGCTGTTGTTTTTGGTTGTATAGGCAATCATATCTTCGAATGTCATGGTTTGTATTTTATTCATTTGTTGTTGGCCATAAATTGAATAGCCGCCAAACCCTATTATAATCAGAAGGGCTACAACCAAGATAATAATGCCCCATGTTTTCCTTTTTTTCTGTCTTCTTGTATCCTTCATGAAATCTTTCCTTATCTCCTACGCAGG
>JBMNTQ010000202.1:0-3268 GCA_050945815.1 Christensenellales bacterium | reverse complement strand
GTTCTTCCGGATATCCATATCGGTTTGTGTTTTATCATAGGATTCGAGAAATACAATTATTACTGTAGTTAGGACCTGATCTTCAAATTGGTAGTTTATTGTTGCTCTTCTGCCATATACGTCCAGTATTTGAAGGTACCCACCATCCGGTGTATTTGACCCCGGACCAACCACCGATATCACTTCGTCCAAAGTCAATTGGAGTGAATCAGTAAAGGAAAATAAATTATTGGAGTGGTCTGTCTAATCAACGCCCTTATAGCGTATAACATGGGCGGTCGTGATGTCGTCGCGCCAGTCAACTTACAATAAATCCAAAAATCTGGCACAAAACGGGCATATGCTAATCAGACGCGCCGGGCACAAAAAAGCAGGGATATTTTTAAGAATCCCTGCTTTTCCAGCTTTTAAAATGGTCGGGGCGACATGATTTGAACATGCGACATTCTGAACCCAAAATAGAAGTTATTTTATTCTAATCCGGAATAACACTAGCGGGGATCAGCTTATAATGTTGCTAAACACTCCCAATCAAAACAGTTTGGATAATAATATGGCGGTTCTCCGACACCATATTATCTACCATCTATTGATAAAAAGAATTTTATCAATAGATGGTTTTTATATTGCCTGAAAAGCCGGTATTTAAGCCGTCCCTGTGTTTTTGCGGAGCGGCTTTTGTCATTTTGGCGAGGGCTGTTTTACGGTTGATAAGATAAAATGCTATTTATTTTTAAGCGATGTTGGCTGTGGTAATCGTTGAACATTAGAAGGAGGTGTGCATCAGGGGTGTGCAAAATGCACCCTGCGGCGAACTCTTGAGAGCCTTGACGTTATTGTTTCTGACAATATATCTGTCCTCCGTTATATCCCGTTATCGCCGATGAACGCCTTGCCGTTGTCAGTTAACCGGTACTTTTGCAGCCTGCTGTTCGGCTTATCCGGCACGGTCATCTCTATGAAGCCGTCTGCCAGGAGCGGCTCGATGTGGCGTTTGAACGAACGTGAATCGCCGTTCATTCCGATTGCCGTAAAAATTTCTTTGCGTGACAGGGTCGTTTTTTTAAGTGCTTTCAGCACTTCAATCTGTGTGTCGCTCAACTGGATTTGGTGCTTTTCTTCGTGCCTAACTTGGTGCTTTTCTTGTGCCGCAATGATGTCGTATAGAGAGGAAAGTGTAAACTCAATAAACACACCAGAGTCGTTCGCTTGGCGGGCATTCTCAATCGCCTGATAGTATTCCGGCCTATTCTGATAAAGCACCGACTCCATCGGTATCCAAGCGAAAATATCGTTCCATTTGGCAAGGAGTAGTGTCTGCCAAAGTCGACCCATGCGACCGTTGCCGTCCGCAAACGGGTGGATGGTTTCGATTTTGTAATGCAGAATCGCGCTTTTGAGCACGGGGTGTAATTCCGATTCTTTAGCCCATCCGAACAGTTCTTCCATAAGCTGCGGCACGTACTGCGGTCGCGCCCCAATATGAATCGCCACATCGCCATCGAACACGCCCACGTCGCCTCCCCGGAATTTACCGGACTCTTTGATAAGTCCGTCCGTCATCAGCTGGTGTGCTTTCAGGAAGTCGCCGATGGCGTAAGGGTCAAAAGTCATAATCTTGTCGTAGGCTTCGTAAGCGTTCTTGACTTCCTTGATTTCCGTCTGCTTGCCCGCAACCATCTTGCCCTCTATGACGGCGGTCACTTCACCCAGGGAGAGCGAGTTGCCCTCGATGGCGAGGGATGAGTGAATCGTCCGCACACGGTTCTCGCGGTGCAGTTTTATATCGCGCTTGAAGCCTGTGCCGAACGCAAGGCGCGTTACGGTCTCAACGATTTTCGCCAGGTAGTCGGCGGCTTTCTCGGTTATTGTGTACGGCGGTTTGTTATACATCTCGCTCGCCCCTCTCAGATCTTCGCCAGTACATCGACGAAAATCTCATAATTAATTTTCATCATAAGGATCAACCGTCATAAAATAACGATTAATCGGCGTTAATATGGAACCCATCAATAAAATGGCCACCATAAAATATAACGTAATGACAGGTTGTTTTATAACCATATCAAATCCAAATTTATAGGTGTCTATCACTGACAACTTTGGTGCTTGCTGAAATATGCTGTCGGTTGTCCCGTTTGTAGTTAAATCCGCATTTGGTATTACATTTGTTGTAAGATTTGAGTTGCTATAATGATTTGTATTCAGCCATGAATCGTATAGAAGCCACTGTTTGGTTTCTGCTGTATTACAATAAACATATTATGATTGACTGGCTTTTTTCCGGGCTATTTCCTGGTCCTGTCTTTCATAGAGCATTTTACATAAACCACTAACAACTGAATCGGGTAGTTTCCTAATCGCACGGCCACTGGCCAGAGCATAATAATAGGTGCGGGCAGTCTTTTCCAAAAGCTCTACATTGCGAAAGGCATTTTCAATAGATAATCCCAGGCTTATGGCGCCATGGTTTTGAACAATATAACAGTTACAGCGGTTTTTTAATTTATTTACTGTGTTTTGCGATAACTGATGACTGCCTGATAAGGCATAAGGGATGACATCAATAATATGTCCGGTATTAAAGGTTACTTCATCAAAAAGAGCCGGAATTGGTTCATTGATCAAGGCAAATATGCTGGCATATACTTGATGGGTATGAATGATGGCATTAACATCACGCCGGTGTTTGTATATTTCTATATGCATTTCGGTTTCAATTGAAGGCTTAAATTTTCCCTCCAGGAGATTCATATTAAAGTCAACTATACAAATGTCATCAACATGAATTCCAAAGTAGTCCATACTGGTGGGAGTTATGGCTACCGCATTTTCTCCTTCAATCAGCATAGATATGTTGCCGCCGGTTCCAACGGTGTAACCTTTATTCGATAGATGCTGGCTGTATTGTAAAACTGATTCTTTGTAAGGATTATACTTACTCAATTTAGATGCCTTCTTTCCGTATATTTATTTATAGTTCTCAAGCATATATTAACATAATAATTACTGCTTTTAAAATAAATTCAATAGATATATTCTGGCTTATGTTGCAGATGCTCCGGGCGTTAAAAGGGCCTGCCTGCGTGATTCCATTAAACCGGTGTGGGTTGATAAATTTAAAAAACAATGGATAAATTATTAAATGAGACTTTTGCATATTAGTTAGCCCAAGAAATACCGGGCTTTTTAAGGGGCAAAAAAAGGACTTCACCCCCCTTTTTGCCGAATTAGTAAGTGACAATACAACCATCCGAAGGAGGAGAAG
>JBMNTQ010000201.1:0-3316 GCA_050945815.1 Christensenellales bacterium | reverse complement strand
CGTCTTGAGCTCATCGTAGAGGTAATCGTCAATCTCATTAACCGCCTGTTTCTGAGCGTCTTCATCATCCCAGAAGTGAACCTTCTTGTGTTTTTCCAATATGCCATGAATAGCAATTGCCGTATCAGCCGCAGCTGATTCAAGGCCTTCTTCACCTAATTCGTGTTTTTCAAGGAAAGGCCTAAGCACCCCGAAATAGGCCATGGCATCTTCATTCCCGGAAAGCTTATCCGGTATATCATCATGTACCTTGCCGACAACTTTGTTGCGGATATCAACGACTTTGTTCAGGTAATCCAGATCGGATATCCTCTTAGCCCTGAAATCTTCAATCGCCTGTTGGATCAGTTTTGAGAACTTCTCGTAAAACGCAGGATCTTCCCCAATCTTTTCGGTGATAACTCTCTTCGTGGCATGTGCAATCGTATCAGCCTTTGAAGCCGTTGTTTTTTGGGTTTGGTAGACGCCTTGTGCCTCCTTGACCTGATTAAACATTTTGTCGTCAAAGATATTGACCGGCTCATTCAGCTGAACAACTACATTGGCTTGAATGTGTGTATCCAGCAGTTTTTTGATTTTGGGCTCATAATCCCGGTAATCAATTGCCTCTGCGTACCGGAGCTTGACAGATGCCTTGAGTGACTGAAACTTCCGCAGATCGGCCTTGTATCTGGACAAAGTCTTCTCATCGGTTTCGGTCAGAAACTTCTCGGAAGAGAGTGCGATTCCAAGGGTTTTCCCGAACTCCGAAAGGCGGCCGTAAAACTCTTCTCTGAGTTCATCATCGGCAAGCAACACTTCATAGGCTTCTTCATCGTAGGAATGCTTAACCGTTTTGAATAGATCCCAAAGATCGGAATACCGGCTGGGCAGTTTTTCAATTTCGCTGTTAATGGATGTCAGGGTACCTACCAGATCGGATTCATCGAACCCTTCAAATGCGCTGTACATGGTAAGCGCTTTGTCCAGCTCACCAAGGACGCTTGCATAGTCGACAATAAATCCGAACTCCTTACCCTCATGGAGCCGATTGACCCGGGCAATTGCCTGAAGCAATGTATGCTCCCTGAGCACCCGGCACAGATAAAGAACCGCGTTTCTCGGAGCGTCAAAACCCGTGAGCAGCTTATCAACAACAATAAGGATTTCAGGTTCACTACCATGTTTAAACTGGTTAATGAGCTGCTTGGTATATTCTTCTTCACTGCCATAGCGCTTCATCATTTTTTGCCAGAATTTTACGACTTCATCCATTGTCTCGTCATCGGTCTCTTCATAGCCTTCACGCATATCCGGCGGTGAGATAACGACCTCAGAGCTGACAATGCCTATCTCATTCAGGTGGGCGTTGTACTTGAGTGCGGATGCCTTATTCGGGGCCACCAGCTGTGCTTTGAATCCGGTGCCCTGCCAGTTGGAGCGGAAGTGCTCGCTGATGTCAAAAGCCCTCATGTAGATGACCTGATCGGCTTTGTTCAGCATTTCCGCTCGGGCATATTTGCGTTTCAGGTCTGCCTGCTGCTCTTTGGTTAACCCTTTTGTGTGCCGTTCAAACCACAAATCCACAGCTGCTCTGTTTTGCGTCATTTCTACATGACGACCTTCATACAAAAGCGGGACAACGGCACCGTCTTCAACAGCTTGGGTGATGGAATAGTGGGGTTCCAGTAATTCGCCAAATTTGGTAAAATTATTTTTTTCCTTTTTTAAAAGAGGTGTGCCAGTAAACCCCAAATAACAGGCATGGGGAAACATCTGCCTCATTCGTGCTGAAAAGGAACCGAACTGGGTGCGGTGACTTTCATCCACCAGGATGAAAATATCAGGAGATTCGTCCTGATATTTTTTTGCCGCATACGCCTTGTCGAACTTATGAATGAGAGTAGTGATAATTCCGGATTTCTTTTCAGCGACAAGCTCTAGCAGGTTTCTGCCAGATGTTGCCCGATTTGCCTCTAAGCCACAGGCAGCAAAGGTATTTCCTAATTGTTTATCGAGGTCGTCACGGTCTGTCACAAGGACAATTCGCGGATTCACAATTTCAGGGTCTAAAGCCAGATTTCGAGCCAGCATCACCATTGTGAGGGATTTCCCTGAGCCCTGAGTGTGCCAAATCACACCACCTTTACGTGAGTTAGTAGCGTCAAATTGCTTTACCCGGTTAAGGGTCGATTTAGTGACAAAATACTGCTGATAACGGGCAATTTTTTTGATTCCCCCGTCAAAGACCGTAAACTTCCACGCCAATTCCAATAGCCTTTCCGGACGGCAGAGGGAAAACAGAGACTTGTCCTGCTCGGTCACCAGTCTGTTGGCGGTTAATGCTTTCGGCTTAACATCAAAGGTCGTTGAAATTCTGGCGACAACATCCTCGGCAAGCGTCTGGTTGACTATAGCGGCAAGTTTTTCAAACTCGCGCTCGCCGCTATCCATCTGAGGCTCTTTCCATACACCCCAGAATTTTGCAGCGGTCCCCGTTGTGGCGTACATGGCGCTGTTCTTATTCAGAGCCAGCACTATCTGGCTGTAGATAAAGAGTTTCGGGATATAGTCATCATTCTGATTTCTAATTGACTGCGAAACGGCCTGTTCCACTTCAATCTGCGGCGCTTTACATTCAATCACGCAAAATGGAATACCATTAACGAAGAGAACGATATCCGGACGGGCGGTTTCGGTACTACGCGCCCGTTCAACACTGTATTCGACCGTTACATGAAACTTGTTGCGACCGGGATTGCGCCAGTCGATATAGTTCATGTTGAAGCTTTTCGAGTCCCCCTCAATGGTCTGCTCCATGGCCGTCCCGAGCGTAATCAGATCGTAAATGGCCTCATTGGTCTTCAGCAGTCCGTCGTATTTGACATTTTTCAGCTTCTGGATGGCGGACTGAACATTCTCCTCACTGAAGAGGTATTCGCTGCCCTTGTAACGGATGCGGTTTATTTCTTTGAGCTGGTTGCGCAGAATGTTCTCCAACAAGACATTGGAGGTCCGATCCTGCCTTTCGCGGAGCGCTTCAGCCGGTGTCAAAAATTCAAACCCCAAGCTAATCAAAAGCTGCAATGCCGGGATTTGGGACAGATGCTTTTCGTTTATATGAAAGCTACGCATATAATCCTCTTACCTTAAATTCGGTTCCAGTCATTCAAGACATGTGCTTTGAACCACGACACAGGGGCCATTTTTCGAAACTCATTCAATTTATGATGAAACGGGCACGCCCCGAGTCTTTTTCCGCATCCGCAGGGACAGGGCCTTTTGTTAGCAATCCGTTTTTTTATTCCAAGCAGCTGAATGGCCTGTGTTACCTGAG
>JBMNTQ010000200.1:0-3321 GCA_050945815.1 Christensenellales bacterium | reverse complement strand
ATAGAAAAGAAGTCCTCCTCTTTTCCATAGGCTGCAATACACAAAAGCTCAGTCTCCCTCGGTAACTCCTCGCCTATATCTTCAAACACCCGCCCGATCTCGAAAAACCGGCCGGCAGACATCTTAACGCTCTGGTTGTCTGCCACCACCTTCATCAACGACGGTACCATCGACGAGCGCATCAAGCTCTGATCCTCGCCAAACGGGTTGACTAGGCGCACACAACGGCGCAGGCTGCTATCCTGAGGCAGGCGCAGCGCATCCAGCACGGAAGGCCCGGTGAAAGAATAGGTGTATGTTTCATAGGCCCCATAGGCGCACATCAGATTCTTCATGCTTTCCTGGAATTTCTGCCACGGGCTTTTCTTGCCCCGTATTAGGCCGCCCCGCATCGCGGTCATGGGAATATACTCATAGCCATAGATACGCCCGATCTCCTCTGCAATATCCGCTTCCCCCTCAATATCCATACGAAAAGACGGAATCTCGCAAACAAGGTTGTCCTGCTGAATAGCCGCACGGATTTCCAGCCGGCCCAATATAGCGACCATCGAAGCAGGCGTCAGCTCCAGCCCCAGCAGCCTGTTAATGCCCTGAGGCGAAACCGTAAGCTCCCTGTTTTTCGGCAGCTTCCCGCGAACATCAATACAACCGCCCACAACTTCCCCGGCCCCCAACTGCTGCACCAACTGCAGCGCCCGGCGCAGCGCCAACATACTGCGCTCCATATCCAATCCCCTAGCAAACCGATTAGACGCTTCTGTCGACAGCCCCAAAGTCCGGGCAGTCTTGCGGATGCTCTTGGCGTCAAACAAAGCGCTTTCCAATACAACCGCCTTGGTCGTAGGCATTACCTCAGAATTCTGACCGCCCATTACCCCGGCAACCCCGATGCTGCCTCCGCCGTCTGCAATCATCAGCATATCTGGGGAAAGGCTGCGCTGCTTGTCGTCCAAGGTTGTCAAGGTCTCCCCTTGCTGCGCCCGGCGCACCACAATCTTCTTATCCCGCAAAAAATCATAATCAAAGGCATGCATCGGCTGCCCATATTCCAGCATCACGAAATTGGTAATATCTACGATGTTGTTGATGGGGCGCACACCGGAAGCCTTCAAATACCGGCGCATCCATACAGGAGACGGCTGTATGTTGAGGTTTATCGCCATACCGGCAACATATCTCGGGCATAACTGCGCATCCAAAACTTCCACAGAAACATAGTCCCGAATATCCCCTTGCCCTTCAATTCCCGGCAGCTTCGGCAATTTCGCCAGCATGTCCAGCGCAGCGGCAGTCTCCCGGGCCAACCCAATCACGCTCATGCAATCCGGTCGGTTAGCAGTCAGCTCAAACTCAAACACCGTATCCTCCAGTGCTAAAGCCTGCTTAATGTCCATCCCCAGCGCATAGTCCTCATTCAAAAGCATAATGCCGTCCACCTCCGCGCCGGCATAATCCTCATCTTTCAGCAAAAGTTCCTCGCCGGAACAAAGCATCCCAAAGGATTCCACTCCTCTCAGCTTGCCTTTCTTAATCTTTGTTCCGCCAGATAGCCGAGCGCCGCAAACTGCCACAGGAACCTTCGCCCCTACAAACAGGTTTTGTGCGCCGGTTACAATCTGCAAAGGCTCAGAGCCGCCGATATCCACGCTGCACACCCATAGCTTATCTGCGTCCGGATGCTTAGCAAGGGACAGAATCTTCCCCACCACAACACCCTCAATTTCCCCATAAAGCTGCTGGATCTCCTCAATTTCAAAGCCCACGCCTACCATCTTATCTGCATACGCCTGCGGCGGTACATCCATATCCACATAGTTCTTCAGCCAATTCAAAGACAATCGCATCACAAAACTCCTCCTTACAGCTGCTTTAAGAAGCGCAGATCGTTCTCATACAACAACCGAATATCCGTAATGCCGTATTTCATGTTGGTTACCCGGTCCAGCCCTAAGCCAAAGGCAAAGCCGCTGTATTGCTGGGGGTCGATTCCGCACATACGCAAAACATTGGGGTTAACCATCCCTGCGCCCAATATCTCGATCCATCCGGTTCCCTTACAAACCCGACAGCCGCTGCTACCGCACACACCGCAGGAAATATCCACCTCCACGCTAGGCTCGGTAAAAGGGAAATAACTGGGCCGCAATCGTGTTTTTGTGTCCGAACCATACAGCTCTTTAGCAAACACATCTAACACACCTTTCAAATCGCCCATGGTGATGTCTTTGTCTACCACCAATCCCTCAATCTGGTTAAAGATCGGCGAATGGGTGGCGTCAACGCTGTCCGCGCGGTAAACCCGTCCAGGACTGAGCATGCGAATAGGCAGCGGTTTTTCCAGCATCGTACGCACCTGCACCGGCGAGGTATGGGTACGCAGCACAACGTTATCGCTCACATAAAACGTATCGTGCATATCCCGCGCCGGATGATCCGCCGGCATATTCAACATCTCAAAATTATACCGGTCCAGCTCTACCTCCGGTCCTTCCTCAATCACAAACCCCATGCCAATGAATATATCGATAATTTCATTATAAACCTTGGTCAGCGGATGCAATTGCCCCGATACGCCGCCCCGGCCCGGCAGCGTCACATCCAGCGTCTCTTGCAGAAGCCTCATCTCAGTTTCCCGCGAACGCAAAAAGGCGGCCTTTTGTTCTACTTCCCGCTCTACGGATTGGCGCACCCGGTTGACCACTGCACCAATCGCCGGCCGCTCTTCCTTGGAAAACTCACCCAAGCGGCGCAGCAACAGCGTCAAACTCCCCTTTTTACCCAAAAACCGAACGCGAATTTCGTCCAGGGCAGCGCTGTCCTGAGCCTGTTCAACAGCCTCTAATGCTTGCTTTTCCTGCTCGTCCAGGCCAATCTGCTTGATCCAACCTTCCTGCATCCAACTATTCCTCCTCGTTTCAATTAAAAAAACCGTCCTCCCTCTAAAAGGGACGACGGCCAATATTCCTTCGTGGTACCACCCAAATTCAGTTTCCCTGCAAATCCAGAAAAACCCTCCTCTGCCTGTAACGGGGCATCCGTGGCAGCCTACTTGTAAATAAGGTTCAGCCGCCAAGCTCCGGGGTGAATGTTCAGCAGTCCTATCGCATGGGCGCTTTCAGCCATGGGCGCCCGCTCTCTTTTTCGCCTAGAATAAAAGCCTACTTTTCCCCATCCCAGCCTGTATCTACATAACAATCATCTATCCAATTTCCAAAGCACAATTTACCGCCGCGCCAAATCATACATCATAATCCCGGCGGCAACCGCGGCATTCAAAGATTCCGCTTTCCCATAAATCGGCAGCCGATAACAAACTTG
>JBMNTQ010000199.1:0-3351 GCA_050945815.1 Christensenellales bacterium | reverse complement strand
ATTCACTGGAAGTTTTAGTTGTGCAGCGGCGCGATCAAGCCTACTATATGCTGCCCTGGCTTACCAAATTCCAAGGGGTAGAAATCCCTGCCGACAGACCGCCGAATGCGGATCATGCACGGGCGATAGCGGAATGCAGCATCCAGCTTCCGCCTGAACTGTGTTGGAAGCTGAACAATACCATTGAAGAACTGGAGAAAATCTCGCTGCATGGGTTGAGCGCTTGGCAGCAGTCACCCTGGCTCAAGGGAGAATTATTTTTGGTGCTTGATGAACGGCTTAGTACGGAGCTGTGCGGATATCATTTACGATACGATCAGTGCTACGGGATGCTTTCAAAGAAAATTGAAGAGGGGGATACGAATGCAGGAAAAAATGTTTAATTTGCTGTATGAGCCGTGGATTTTGGTGCTAAACCAGGGAGGCGAAACAGAAGAGGTATCTTTATTGACCGTGTTGGAACGCGCCCATGAATTCCGCGGTCTGGCAGGAGAATTGCCCACCCAGGATATAGCAATTTTGCGGCTGATACTGGCCACGCTATATGCGACCTTCACCAGAACTGATGTGCAGGGAAACCGAAAACCCATCGAAAATGCCCCTGAAGCCTTGGAGCGATGGCAAAGCCTATGGGAACTCAAGCGTTTTCCCCTTGAACCACTAAAAAAACGCTTATGCCGTTATGAAGAGCGCTTTTTCCTCTTTCATCCGGAGCGGCCGTTTTATCAGGTGGCGGGGCTGGATAAAGGAACGGATTATGCTGCCGGTAAGCTGTTGGGAAATCTTTCCGAGAGCGGCAACACAGTCAGACTGTTCCCAATTAGGACCGGAGATGCGAAACGCTCGATATCCTATGCGGAGGCGGCAAGGTGGCTGCTATATTTAAACGCCTTTGATGATTCCTCAAATAAACCATCAGTTCGTGGGCAGAAGATGCCTTCTCCTGGGTTAGGTTGGCTGGGAAAGCTTGGCCTGATTTATGCTAATGGCGCCAATCTTTTTCAAACACTTATGTTGAATTTTGTCTTACTTAATGATAAAAGAAAACACTGGGGTGGTGGTAAGGCCATATGGGAAATTGATGAGCCAAGAACTAAAGAACGGGTAGAAATAGTACTTCCCCAAGAACCGCTTGCTATGCTTACACTGCAATCACGCAGATTACTCCTGCAGAGAGAAGAAAACAGCGTTGTAGGCTACAGATTATTGGGTGGGGACTTTTTTACCGAAGAAAATGCTGATATTGAGCAAATGACACTTTGGAGGAAGGATGCAAAGGAAGGTGTATACCTCCCCAAGCGTCATGATCCCTCTAAACAATTGTGGAGAGATTTTACTGCTATTCTTGCGGATGGGGGAGATATCAAAAAGCCAGGGATAGTTCGTTGGTTATCAGAGCTAAAAGAGGCGGGTCTTATTGATAGCATGATAACTTTGCAGACGGCTAGTGTGGAGTATGATAGTAAAAATTGTTCCGTCAAAAATGTATTCAAGGATTCTCTTACTATCAATGCAGACATGCTTTCTAAGCTTGGAGAAGGATGGGTTATTCGGATTAACTGGCTTCTTGGCATAACTGAGGACTGTATCAAGCGGCTTTATTTCCTCGCTGTTGATTTGGCCAAAGCCTCTGGAGATAGCGATAGTTTACATCATAAAGCTGGAAAAGGTATCAGCAGCGCCGCCACGGCTGAAGCTTATTTTCGGCTGGATATGCCCTTTCGCAGATGGCTTGCCGATATTAATCCCGAGGAAATGGATATGGACGAAGCGGAGAAAAAGTGGAAAGATACTGTCAAACAGATTCTCTTGCAACTTGGAGAAGAGATAACACAGCAATCCGGAGAGAAAGCCATCGTAGGTCGCTGGGTGAAAGAAAAACTTTACACAGCGCCGGGCGCATTGTTAAAATTTAACTTCGAAATTAAAAGCATAATAGAGAAAAGAGGTTGAGAATATGGAAGAAAAGCAAGGAATCCAGATTTATCATATTAAGGGGTTAACCCGGCAGAAAGTCGAAAGACTTTTAACGGAAGACCCTTGGAGCCGAGCTACGCTGGCTAAGCTGCGCAGAGGCATAGGTAAGCAGCCGGGAGAATTGCCGGAACTGTTTGAGATACTCTTTAGTAATATGCCGGAAGAACTTTATGGCAAAGGCGATAAACCAAGTTATGCCGAGTGGGCGATTTATACGGCTTTGACGCTATTTGCATTGCATCAGCAGGGTAAAGACCATGCTATGAGCTTTGGCGAGGAAATTGATGGCAAAAGGACAGGTAATTCTTTAGGCGCTGCCGTAGGTACCCTAGTGAAACAGAAACAAGATAAGGAGCGTGAACCTGCCATCAAACGGCGTTTTGATGCGATGCTGACAGCTAACGAGTTTACTGAGTTTGCCCATCACGCCCGCGGTCTGATCCAATTGCTCAAGGCAGAAGATATTACCCTGAATTACCCCCGCTTTGCCGCGGATTTATACTGGTATCAGTTCGAAGAATTTAGAAATAAAATTCGGTTGCGCTGGGGCGAGGATTATTATCGTGTGGCACACCTAAGTAATAAAAATACAAAAAAAGAAAATGGGAGGATTTTGTAATGCGTAGTCAGAAAGACTGTGTTTTTGTAGATATTCATGTGATCCATTCTCTGCCGCCGAACTGTGTTAATCGCGATGATACCGGCAGCCCTAAAACGGCCATTTATGGCGGCGTACGCCGCGCTCGGGTTTCCTCTCAAGCTTGGAAACATGCTATGCGGGAGATGTTTAAAGAGTATTTCGATGAGAGCGAATTAAGTGAACGCACAAAAAAAATTGTTGAAAAGGTTGCAGACCAAATTTGTAATTTGGCTAATATGGGGCAAGAGGAAGCCATGATATTAGCTGAAAAGATTATTAATCAAGCAGGAGTCAGCACAAAGGATGCAGAAGCAAAAGCGCTCTTTTTTATGAGTAGTAAGCAAGCAGAAAATTTGGCACATATGGCCCTTATGGATCCCTTGCCCGTGAAAAAGGAGGTGCAAAAGGCACTAAATGCAGATAAGGGTATTGATATTTCATTATTTGGCCGTATGGTGGCTGATGATCCGGCCTTGAATACGGATGCTTCCGCTCAGGTGGCCCATGCGATTTCAACTCATAAGGTGGAAAACGAATATGATTATTATACGGCAATGGACGACCGCTCGCCGGAGGATCAGGCCGGGGCCGGTATGATTGGCACCATCGAATTCAATTCTTCCACTGTCTATCGTTATGCAACGGTTGCCGTGCATGACTTAAAAAAGAATCTGGGTGATACTGATGCCGCTACCAAAGCCGTTAGAGAATTTGTCCGCGCCTTTGTCTGCTCT
>JBMNTQ010000198.1:0-3368 GCA_050945815.1 Christensenellales bacterium | reverse complement strand
CAATATGTAGTTAAGGAAGTTGCTTACCATGACAAAAGCGCAACAAGCAATTCTCGACACCGTCCTGCAATCCGGTCGGCATCTTTCCGCGAATGATGTCTATTGGATCGTGAAGCAAACGTTTCCGTCTATTGCCCTCGGCACAATCTACCGCAACTTAAATCAATTTTCCGACAGCGGGTTGATTCGGCGTGTGGCTCGGGCAGGTGCTGCCGATTATTTTGAGGGAAACACCCTACCCCATGACCATGCCCTGTGTATCCGTTGTGAGGAGATGTCCGATATAAAAATTCCGAATTTGAAAGATTTCTTAACGGAGCAGATGCAATGTGATATTGTTTCCTTCGACTTGGCTGTCAACTACATCTGCCCCATCTGTGCCGCCCTTACGAACACCAACCCCGACAGAGAGGACGACGATGTTGCTCAACACCAAACGCAAACCGGTCAAACTGATTGAAACCATATTCGATCTCCTTTACTTATCCACAGTCTTGATCTCCGGTGTGTTGCTGTGTCTGGGCGCACAAGTGGGCAGCACACGCTGGCAGTTTGGGCTGATGGCCCTGATTCTTGGCCTCGGCGACGCTTTCCATCTAGTACCCAGACTATATGCCATGTGGGATCGCAAGCCAAGCGGCCACACAGCCATGCTGGGCATTGGGAAACTGGTTGCTTCCCTCACCATGACAGTGTTTTATGTCATCCTGTGGAACCTTGGCACAGCACACTACGGCAGCCTACTTCCTCCCTATATGACACCGGTGGTTTTCGCCTTGGCCGCCCTGCGCATTGCCCTATGCCTCTTCCCACAAAACCGCTGGATGTCCAAAGCCCAGCCACGCAAGTGGGCAATTTGGCGCAACATACCGTTTTTTATTCTGGGCATGTTGGTCATGGCGCTCTTTGCGGCAGGCTCCTTTGCAGGAGACAATAAATTTTCCTACCTTTGGCTAGCCGTTTTGATTAGCTTTGCCTGCTATTTACCGGTGGTCCTGTTTTCCGGACAGAACCCAAAAATCGGGATGCTCATGCTTCCTAAAAGCTGCGCCTATGCCGCTATTGTTCTAATTGGTTTTTCCCTACCCGTCATATAGATTTCCAACCGACCCCAGGCGTACGCCCTCCCAAACACGCATATAATTTGATGTCTTATAGACATCAGGCTAAAATAGATTATTACAAGGAGGTATATTATGGACAAATACAAGAACCTCACCAATGAGGTCGGTGCACCGGTAGCCGATAACGAGAATTCCATTACGGCAGGCCCACGGGGTCCAGTGGTGCTGCAGGACGTATGGCTGCTGGAAAAGATGGCACACTTCAACCGCGAAGTCATTCCTGAACGCCGTATGCACGCTAAAGGCTGGGGTGCCTACGGAAATCTGACGGTTACCAAGGATATTTCCCAGTATACAAAGGCAAAGGTCCTACAGCCAGGTAAAAAGACCGATTTGTTTATGCGTTTTTCCACAGTAGCCGGAGAGCGCGGCGCAGCTGATGCCGAGCGCGATATCCGGGGCGCGGCCGTGAAATTCTACACAGAAGAAGGAAACTGGGATCTGGTCGGCAACAATACCCCCACCTTTTTCCTGCGCGATGTGCAAAACTTCGCCGATCTCAACCGTGCAGTAAAGCGCGATCCACGAACCGGTATGCGCTCGGCTCAGAACAACTGGGATTTCTGGACGATGCTGCCGGAAAGCTTCCACCAGCGCACCATCGTCATGTCGGATCGGGGCATCCCCGCTTCGTTCCGCCACATGCACTTCTTCGGCGAACACACCTTCTCGTTCTACAACGAGAAAAACGAGCGCGTATGGTGTAAGTTCCATTTCCGTACCCAGCAAGGGATCAAAAATCTAACCAATCGAGAAGCCGCAGAGCTGTGCGGCAGAGACCGGGAAAGCCATGGCAGAGATTTGTTTGAATCCATTGAACGGGGCGATTTCCCCAAATGGACTATGTCCGTCCAAATCATGACGGAAGAGCAGGCCAAAAACCACTACGAAAACCCGTTCGATATCACAAAAATCTGGCCCCACAAAGAATATCCGTTGATTGAAGTGGGCGTTCTTGAACTCAACCGCAACCCGGAAAACTTCTATGCAGAAGTCGAGCAAGCGGCCTTTACGCCTGCACATGTCGTTCCCGGCATCGGGTTCTCGCCGGACCGTTTCTTGCAGGGCAGGCTCTTTTCCTATGGCGACGCACAAAGATACCGGCTGGGCGTCAACCACAATCTGATACCGGTCAACCAAGCCAAGTGCGAGGTCAGCCAATACCACCGGGACGGCGCCATGCGGGTTGACGGCAACTACGGCCGCACTCCGGCCTACACGCCCAACAGCGATGGCTACTGGTCTGCTCAGCCCGACGTAGCAGAGCCGCCGCTGGATTTAGAAGGCGCGATGTATCGCTACGATCCCAAAGACGACCCGACCGACGACAACTTCCGTGCAGGCGGAAATCTCTATCGTTTGATGACGGAAGACAAGCGCAAGCTGCTGATTGAAAATACAGCAGATGATATCGCTCCGACCACAAAGAATATCAAATACCGTCATGCCGTACACTGCTTCCTGGCCGACCCTGAATACGGCGAGCGTATCTCGAAAGCCCTAGAGCTGGATTTTGAAAAAGTAAAGGAGCTTTCCAAACTCGACAACGACGGACTGATTCAGGCAACATTAAAGCCATGACGCACAAGGGCAAACTGCTTGCTGCCTGCGGGTTTGTTCTGCTTTCCATAGGAGCACTGGGAATCATTTTGCCGGTTTTACCCACCACGCCGTTTGTTTTAGCTGCTGCCGCCTGCTTTTCCCGCAGCGGCAGCACTAGGCTAACGAAATGGCTGAATAAAAGCAAGATCTTCAACGATTACATCACCAACTACAAACAGCGCAAAGGCTTAAGCAAGCGCTCGGTAATCATTACTCTTGGTTTTCTTTGGGCAATGTTGGCTATTTCTGTGGGATGGATTCAGGCACTGTGGGCTTCTGTATTGATGCCTTGCGTCGGAATCGCGGTAACGATCCATATTCTCTATATGGCGCGTCCAAGAGTACGAAGCGTGAGATATAGAAGCATACAAAACAGGTAAGCATCGCTCGCGCTAGGCATCGTGTTTGCCAACATTGCCTAGGCTATCCGCTTTAAAGCGCGCAGTCGTACAAAACTTAAACTATTCAAAAAATGTCCGCAGTTTATCTGCGGACATTTTGCTTTTCACAAACTCATTACAAACTTGTTTGTTCTCTGCGTATTAAATGTAGAACGACAGTCTCATCAACAGAACCTCGATTCATACACAAAGAAACATGCAGAATCTCGTTTTGCATACCCTGTCTAGAGCCTGTTCGTGC
>JBMNTQ010000197.1:0-3449 GCA_050945815.1 Christensenellales bacterium | reverse complement strand
TCGGCGATGTGCTGGATTCGCTATCGGGGATTTCGGGCGCTATGCCGGGTAACCGCTTCATTCCACCGCCGAAGATTACCGACTTCGAGGAGGGTGCATAAGTGGCGACTACAACCATAATTCCCCTCCATGCAGGCAAGGGCAGAGCGGTTGCAATGGCGCTCGGCGCGACGATGGACTACATCAAAAATCCAGACAAAACCGATTGCGGTCAGTGGGTGACAGCATACGAATGCGACCCGCTGATTGCCGACCAAGAGTTCAGCTTTTCAAAACAGCAGTACACCGCCGTAACAGGTCGCACACAAGGCGCACACGATGTCATCGGCTACCATCTCCGCATCAGCTTCAAGCCGGGCGAGACGGGCGCACAAACGGCGAATAAAATTGGCTATGACCTCGCCATGAAGCTGATGCACGGCAACCACGCATTTGTCTGCTGCACTCGTGTGGACAAGGCGCACATTCACTCGCACAACGTAATCAACAGCACCAGTCTTGACTGCACAAAAAAGTTTCGCAATTTCAAAGGCAGCAGCTTTGCCATCCGCAGAATTGCTGACCACCTCTGTGTTGAAAACGGACTCTCCATCGTCGCAAATCCAAAACCCAGCCGTGGTCACTATGGCAAATGGCAAGGCGATACGAAACCGCTGACCAATCGAGATAGGCTCCGGCAGATGATTGATGCAGCAATTCAAAGCCCAAAGGATTATGATGAGTTCATTGCTGCCATGATAAAGGCTGAGTGCGAGGTCAAGCAAGGCGCGAATCTCGCTTTCAAAATTCCGAGCGGTGAACGCTTCCTCCGCTGTAAATCCTTGGGTGTGGATTATACCGAAGCTGCGATTCGTGAGCGGTTAGCAGGACTGCGCAGAACTATCTACACTCCATTCACGGTCACGAGCAAAACAAGCTTCGGTTTGCTCATCGACATCGAACAAAAAGTTCGCGAGGGCAAGGGACCTGCCTACGAAAACTGATGCAAACTTTACAACTTAAAAGCTGCGGCGCGCACGTTAATTTTCCTAAAAGAAAGCGGCATCGACAGCTATGATGAGCTGCTCGAAAAATCCTTAGCTGTATCCACTGAGTTCAATGAAAAGCGGACGCGGATTAAGGAAATTGAAGCTCGACAAAAGGAAATCTCAGAGCTTCAAAAATACATCGGTCAGTACGGCAAGACCCGCGATGTTTATGCCAAGCGCAAAGCCTCCGGCTGGAGCGAGGATTTCTACAACACCCACACCGCCGACATCCTGCTGCACAAGGCTGCAAAGAAATATTTCGATGTGCTTGGCATGAAAAAGCTGCCGTCCATCAATCAGCTCAAGCAGGAATACGCAATTTTACAGGCGGAGAAAAATTCGCTGTACGCAGACTACCACAGCCTTAATGACCAGAAGAAAAAACTGCTCACCGCAAAGGACAACTGCCAACGTATTCTTGAAATTGACCGCACAGAATCTCGCAAAAAATCTCACGAAAGATAACCCTCTCCGTATGTACAGCAGACCGCGAAGCGGGCTTAGGAGCGCGGGAAGAATTACCCGCGTCGAAATGGGGTTTGAGGCACGCCCCAACAAGCATAATAGGATTTCGGCGCACCGCCGGAATCCTATTATTTCGTGCGGGTATATACCCGCGCCTTGCTTGCCCTTAGCGCGTCAAGCATTTAGCTGCCTGCTGGAAACACCTTATACTATCGTGTGCAGTTACAGTTATTACGAAAGTAATCTTGCTTTGAAAATATCTTTTTTGTTCTGTATTAATAAATGCAACCCATTTGACAATTACATTTTTCTTGCGATTTTGTTGTGCCTAAAAAAACAGATTAGGAAGTCTTGAGTGACAACACTGTCATCCTCACCTCGAAACACTCAATCTTTTAGCCATGAGCAAAACACAAGAAATATAGATCCATCAATGGTTTTCAGCCATGGCTAAAACTGAAAATTGCTCAAATAGTATAGAAAGCGGCGCTCTAAAGCCGTACAATTAAGGTGCGAAACAAAACCAAACCGAAAGGAGCTGGCCGTAATCTATCGACAGGAAATCATTCAGGATGTATCTTTGTTTACATCCTAGAGCGTTGCTGTGTTCTGCGCCAAACTCTTTGGAGCGCTGGACTTTACGCTGCCTCACACCTCCACAGGCCACAAGGGCTATGGGCACCATTGTTTTGGGCTTTTTCTGCCCCCGTTGCCCTTTGAATGTTAATTTCCAGTCGGCGATTGTTCGAACCGCTTGTGAAAAAGGAAACTTATCGAGAAACCTTGCAAATATGTTTTACTTTTGCCTGTTTTTTCGGCATAATAGTAGCATAAATGTTAATTGGACTGAGAGGCATCATGAATTTTTTGCTTACCCTTCTCTGCGCGCTAATCGGTGGCTTTTTATTCCTGAAATACAAGGTTCCCGGCGGCGTAATTGTGGGCGCGGTATTTATAAGCGCCCTGATGAATGTTATCTTTCAGGCCGGCTATATGCCGCTGGAAGCACGAGTAATCGCCCAGATTATCGCAGGGGCCTATATCGCCTGCAGTGTTAATGTGGTCGAGCTCAAGCAGGTAAAGAAAATCATCAAACCGTCGTGTTACCTGCTCGGCGGGCTGTTTTCGACCAATTTGATTGTTGGCTTCATTGTTTATCAGATTACGGACATCGACCTGTTGACCGCGCTGTTTGCCGCAATCCCTGGCGGCCTCTCCAACGTCCCGTTGATTGCCGCTGACGTAGGTGCGGACATGGCAATGGTAGCAACCATACAGATTTTTCGCCTGATGGGTTGTCTTGCGGTGATGCCCATTTTAATTACAATATTCCATAATAGGGAAACAGTTGCCAGCTCGCCCGAACCCCAGCACTCGCCCAAATTGTCAAAACGCGCCCCCATTCCGCCCAAGGTGGTGGTTATTACGTTGGTGATCGCGGTTGCGGGCGGTCTGATCGGACGGGCCAGCGGAATACCGGCGGGCACAATGCTGTTTGCGTTGGTTGCCGTGCTCTGCCTGAAGCTTTGGACCCCGTTTGCTGGAATGCCCCTGTGGCTGCGGCGAACCACGCAGGTGCTCTCGGGTGCGTACATCGGCTGCAGTGTCACTCGGGAGGTCATACTTAGAGTCCCCCGGCTCTTTGTTCCAGTGGTCATTGTGTTGGCGGGATATGTGATAAATTGCGTCTTGTGCGGCTATGTCTTTTCTCGATTCTGGGGCTATACAAAGGCAGAGGGGATGCTGGCCGCCACCCCTGCGGGATCAAGCGATATGGCACTGATGTCTGCTGACATGGGGCTGCAGAGCACGGTGGTGCTGGAATTCCAAATTGTGCGCGTTTTGGCGGTGAACATTGTCTTTTCGCAGATTTTGCTGTTTATCTCAAAGATATTGGTCGAATAACCGCACGTAGCACAATTGCTAACTGCGAGGAAAATAGCGCAGAACCAATTG
>JBMNTQ010000196.1:0-3453 GCA_050945815.1 Christensenellales bacterium | reverse complement strand
CCTGATTCTGCGGGAGCAGGGTCACCCATTATTGGTTCCGGTCCGTCGAAGACATAATTTCCGAAGGAAATAGGCCGAATGAAACTAGCCAAAGACCGCGGCATCGTGCGCAATGATGCGCAAGATTGGCAATCCGAACTGGCCGACCTTTTGCTCTTGCAGCACAACGAAGCGCTGCCGGATGATCTAAGGCAGCCAATTACAGACTATCTGCAGGAGAAGCTGCGATGAACTTCGATATGAACGAATTCAACGACAAAGACGTTGTGTTTGTGGGGGTTGGCCGCGGCCGGGCACTGGAAGGCATCCAGCCGTTTGTGGAACAGCATGGGCAGATTGCCAGTTTTACCGGTGTAGACAAACAACCGGGCGACGATCCACTCGGGTTTTTGAAGGACTACGACCCGGGCAAAACTATTTTTATCAAGAACGAGGGCATCCCGGGCCACGAACTGTCCGTGCCATACATAACCCCGCTGCAAATTTTCTTTCGCCTAGCCAAAGAAAATAACCTTACTACTGTTGGCATTACCGGCACAAAGGGGAAAAGCACAACCACAGCGCTTACGGCTGCCGTACTGGAAGCCGGCGGCAAGAATGTAGTGCTGGCCGGCAACATCGGCACCTCTCCCCTGCCCGCGCTAGAGGAGGCTACGCCAGACACCATCTTCGTGTTGGAACTCTCCAGCTATCAGCTGTCGGATCTTACGGTCAGCCCCAACGTTTCTGCCTGCATTAACCTCTACAACGACCACACCGATTGGCACGGTTCGCTAGAGGCGTACTGGGAAGCCAAGCACAGCATAATGCGTTTTGCCGGGCCGGATGACCTATTTGTATACAACCCTGACTTCCCCGCCCTGGGCGAGTGGGCAGCCGGCGCACAGTGCAAAACGGTCGCCATCGATCCGGGCGAAAAAGTCGACTTAAGCAGTACAAACCTGTTTGGCGCGCACAATGCCTTGAACGCACTGGTAGCGCGCGAGATTGCCCGCCACTTTGGCGTATCTGATGACGTAACCATGGCGGCGGTCCCGGCTTTCCAGCCGCTCGAACACCGTATGCAAGTTGTCGCTACCAAGAATAGCCGCACGTATGTTGACGATGCCATTGGCATGACGCCCGAATCGACCACAGCCAGCCTGCAAGCCATCACCGAAAAGTTCGGCCCTGTTGGCTGCCTATTCTTGGGCGGCCAAGACCGCAACTACGATTTTACGGAACTAATGAAAATTATAGCTGAGCACCAAGTTCCGCATCTGGTAATGTTCCCGGAAACAGAAGCCAAAATGAAGGCCGCTTTGCCCGACGGCTACAAACCGGAAATCTTTGAAACAAAATCGATGGCAGACGCCGTCCGCTACGCCGCCGAACACGCGCCCGAAAATTCCGTGGTACTGCTCTCCACCGCCGCCCCCAGCTACCTATTATGGTCCGGGTTCGAAAAAAAAGGCGACCACTTCCAGGCTGCCGTTAACGCACTGTCTTAATATGGTGGCGGTGGCGCGAACGATCCCAACGCTGGCGTCAATACACCGCTTGCTTCACTGAATTCAAATAATCTATGTATCGTCACGCCCAAACGGCCTGCTATGTCTTGGGCTCGTCCGTTTCTGTCGACCACCACGGCTACCTCATCAACAATAGCATTGCCCTCACGCAACATACCAACTAGGCCTGAAAATGCGTGTCAGGCAAGACATTTTTTTGAAAAAAAACTGGAAAGGCCTGCCCTTGTTGGTAATAGGTAATATATCACCAAAACCACAACCAAGCTTTAGCCCGACTTTCCCTATTCGGACCCCGAAACAGGAAAATTCAGCCATATCCATGTCATAACCTATTGAAAATGAAGGGATGGATTTTCAAATTGCTCTGCGGTGAAGACCTACCCTATTGCGCCGGTTTCCGAAAAGCGCAAGAATGTGGACATGTTTCTAAGAGCAACCAACCGGCGCAAAGATGGAAAGGACCATAGATACTTCAGTATCGAGGAAAACCGCCGGGTTTCTGGTGGCCGGACAGTGCAGAAGACATTGCTCTATCTGGGGGAGATCAACGACAACCAGAAAGCAGCCTGGTCTCAGACCATTGAGGTCATTGAAGGAAAAAACCGGCATCAAGTCGCTCTGTTTCCTCAAGATCGTCCGATTCCCTGCGAAACCGAAAATGGAATACAGCTTCGCATGGAAGCCCTGGAGCTTCGACGTCCCCGTCAATGGGGCGCCTGCTGGTTGGCCAGCCATCTTTGGAAGATGCTCGGAATGCGTGAATTCTGGGAGGTTCGACTTGATCCAAGCCGGAAGGGGACTCAACGGGTCAATGTCCTTGAAACCCTTGTCAATTTCCGTTTTATTGACCCAGGCAGTGAATGGAAACTTCATCGTTACTGGTTTGATCAAAGTGCAATGGGAGATTTGCTGGCAGAGGATTTTCGAATAGCAGCCAAAAACACCCTGTACCGATGCCATGACAAACTACTTCAGCATAAAACTGCGTTGTTCCAACATCTTCGACAAAAGTGGGAAGATCTTTTCGGCGCAAAATTCGAGGTATTACTCTACGATTTGACAAGCACCTATTTTGAAAGCAGTCCACCTTTTGCCGACAAAAGAAAATTCGGATACTGTCACCGCCAGAATGAAAGTCGTTTGATTTGGCCGGTTTAAAAATCGTGTTCTTCTCAAAGAGGGCGCAAATGAGAGCGAGCCTTTGGAGCGGCAGTGAATTGAGCCCTAAAAATCTCCGATAACTCTAGTCCCTTGGATTTTCCAGTACTCATTAAAGTAAATTGCAAAACCCGCTTCTGAGAGAAACCAATTGTCTCGAGCATATTTCGCCTTGCTGCAATATGCGCCAATTCTTACTTGGGAGACCTCGGATGATGGGTCCCTTTGGGCCTGTTTCGCATATAGAAGACATCGCTTTATATGATAGGGTGATGTGACAATTAGAATTGACTTCGCTGTTGGCGTATTTCTGGAGGAGATGTATTGAATTGAATTGAAAATATTTTGCTTTGTATCTCGAGCAAAGGTCTCTAGATACAAATCCTCTCCGATAACAGGCGGATCACATTCGTCGCGCAAAAATATTTGCATCGCTTTGGCCTCGCTAAGATACGGGTACCTTAACGTTTTTCGGGATACGTATGATGGGAGATTTCCAGAAAGGAGAATTTTGATAATAAATCCTTGCCTGTATAGATGCCACGCTGTCTCAGCGCGATCTAGCGTTCTGGCCCCAGGAACAATGGCCCAGTCATATTCTGGGCTCAATTCGGGTTTCCCAATTCCGATTAGTCACTCTTTAACCTGTTAGAAAGAAGATGGATCTACCTTGATCCGCCGGGGGAGGTGCTTGTACACTTCCCCCTCACAAACAAGAACGGAGGGTAGATCCATGAATGAATCAACTTTACTTCACCGTCTGCTGAAGTTCAAAGGTTTTCGT
>JBMNTQ010000195.1:0-3476 GCA_050945815.1 Christensenellales bacterium | reverse complement strand
CATTGGTGCTCTCGTTGGTCACAACGCCCCACTGATCGGCCTCGCTGCCGGTTCCCGCGGTGGTGGTGATGCAAACGAGGGGGAGCGGGTCATGCTGCAAGGGAAGCTCTTTTCCGATTTTACCGCCCACATAATCCCAGAGATCACCCTCGTTGGTCGCCATCATGCCAATGGCCTTGGCGGCGTCCATTACGCTGCCTCCGCCCAGCGCCATAATAAAGTCGCAACCATTGTCCCGAGCGAATGCCGCGCCCTCCATGACGACGGCCTTGGTGGTGTTTGCTCCAATGCCGCTGAATACAGCAGTTTCCACGCCCGCCTGTTTCAGCTGCTCCAGCGTGCGATCCAGAGCGCCGTTCTCCCGAACAGACTTGCCGCTGGAAATGGCGACCATGGCCTTTTTACCGGGCAGCCTCTGTTCATGCAGCTCGCTTAGGCGGCCGCTGCCAAAAATGAATCGGGTGGGTACATACATATTGAATGCAAACATTTCTATTTTCCTCCTACTGTTGTTTCTTCTATAAAGATGAATTGACACAGGTGGAAGTGTCCGTTAGACTCTATCATAGAACCTAAAGTCAGGTTTAGGTCAAGAGCTTTTTTTAATTTTTTACAGGGAGGATTCCTTATGCAATATTCCATTGGGGAAGTGGCGGAGCTTGCCGGTATTTCTGTCTCCACTCTGCGTTATTATGACCGGGAAGGCCTGTTTCCAAATTTGGAGCGCAGCAATGGCGGAATCCGCAGGTTTACTGAAAACGAAGTAGAGGCACTTAAAATTGTAGAGTGCTTAAAAGCCTCCGGGCTGTCGATTAAGGAAATCAAGCAGTTTCTAGATTGGTGCCAGGAGGGTGACAGCTCTCTGCAAATGAGGCGGGCGTTATTTTATGAGCGTCTTGCGGTTGTTAAAGAGCAAATGGAGGCGCTGCAAAAAACCATGGACACGATCCGGTTCAAATGCTGGTATTACGATACGGCGCTGTACGCGGGGATGGAGGCGGCAGCAAAAAGTCTGTTGCCGAAGGAAATGCCTGAGGAAATACGAATCCATCAGTATCCCGGCTGTCTGACTCCGGACACCGTGCATCCCTGAAAAAAGCAGGCATATGATATGCCTGCTTTAAAACCATAGACATCATAGAAGAGGAGATTTATCATGCCTTACATTGCAATCAAATCATTTCCCAAGGACCAGGCGACGAAGGAAGCTGTTGTGGAAAAAATCAACAAGATTTTTCTGGAGGTTTGGGGCTGCCCACAGGAAGCCATCACCATATCCATTGAAGACGTCATGCCGACAGACTGGGAGGAAAAAATCGTTAAACCAGAGATTGAGCCCAAGAAGGAAAATATGATGATCCTGTCTGGCAAAAAGTGTTATAAGAAGCAATAATAGTATGAAAATTAAGATGGGAGAGGCGCTGATCTATTTGCGGCTTCGCCACGAGAAACAGTGTCAGCAAAAAAAATCCTTGACGGCTCCAGTTAAAAAACACCTCGGTCATAGAGGTGTTTTCTCTTCCTTATTTTGATATTGTTCGCCCCACTCGCACATCGCCTCCATGATCGGGTATAAAGAGCGCCCTTTTTCAGAAAGGCTGTACTCAACCTTTGGAGGGATTTGAGGGTACTCTGTTCGGATAATCAGGCCGTCGGCCTCCATTTCTTTTAGCTGCGTGCTCAGCGTCCGAGGGGTGATGGTGCCGATTAAACGCTGCAGCTCGTTGTAGCGTACCGCTTCGTGCTCCACAAGCCAGTATAAAATGATGAGCCGCCATTTGCCGCCAATCATCGTCAGTGTGTATCCAAAGGGCGTGTCGGTCAGTAGCTTAACTTTCCCTGCGTATTGCTTCATACTCATATCGTCCTATCCTCCAAGATAGTATAGGCTGAAAAACACCGTACTTGTTTTTAGTAGCATGCTCATTGTACAATAAATGTATCACCCGGTAAAGGAGGATTTTTATGTCAGATACCTTACGTTTACTCATGCCTCAGTGGCAGGGCGGCAACAACCCGCCTTACTATTTTGGTGCAAAGCTGCTTGCCTGGCTGGCGCCACAGGCTGGAAACACACCCCAGGTAGAGGTGCCAGTGGCTCCCTATGACGGCTCAAAGCTGCCCACAGAAAACGGCGTATTTGCCCAAAAGATTTTATTGCAGCAACAACGATCTGCCCGCAAAATCATAGAAGCATACAATCCCAAGCGCATCATTGTGTTTGGCGGGGATTGTCTGGTTTCACAGGCGCCCTTTGCTTATTTGAACGAAAAATACGACGGTAGGCTGGGCGTGCTCTGGCTGGACGCACACCCCGACGTTTCCACGCCGTCAATGTACATGAACGAACATGCCATGGTTCTGGGCAACCTGCTGGGCGAAGGTGATCCCGCTTTTTCCTCCGAAGTGAAGATGCCCCTTGATCCAGAGCTTGTCCTGTACGGCGGCCTGCGGGAACCATCTCAGGGAGAAGCGGAGATCGTTTCCCGATTGAAGCTTAGAGCTGCCGGGCCGGAAGCCTTGGCTGAAAGCAGCGATCCGGTTTTGGATTGGATACAGGAAAAGAATATCGAACATCTGGCCATCCATTTTGACATGGATGTGCTGGACCCGACCCTTTTCCGTTCCCTGCTGTTTGCCCATCCTGATGGCACTTCCATTGACTCCCCTAGCGGCAAGATGATGCTCCCTCAGGTTTCAAGGCTGATTCGCGACGTTTCCCAGCAGACCGATGTGGTGGGTTTGTCCATTGCCGAATATTTGCCTTGGGACGCCCTTCATCTCCACAATTTTCTCGCGTCTCTGCCTATATTCAGGTAAGGTGAATCCACGAAACGCATGGTAGTTGTGGTCGGCAGCGGCATCAAAAAAGGCAATACGGATAAACTGACCGATGCTTTTATCAAGGGGGTTGAGGAGGCGGGACACACAGTGACAAAAATGTTCCTCGATGATAAAACCATCAATGCCTGCAAGTGGGGCAAACCCTGTGTTTTAAAGGACGACATGCAGGACATTTATCTCTTGTCTATGTAATCTGTACAAGCCCGTATTTGCGCTTCAATGCTCTCTTCTCGTTGGAGCGCGGAGCTATATCGAGCGTAGATAACTGCTCTCATAATTTTCCGCTTTCATCTTTTAAAATATATTTGTACTCGCCATCTACCGGAGGGCTGTTTCTTCGCTGTTGCCATACGATACTTTGATGGAACGCTACGAGGCCGCTCAGAATGGTATTGCTGAAATCAACGATAAAATGCTGGAGCGCACTGCCAAGCGGGAGAAGATAACATGCTTCCTTGACGATTTGAAACGCCACGATAGGCTGCTGACCGAGTTTGATGAAAAACTCTGGCTTGCCACCGTCGATTCGGTGACTGTCTACTCCGAAAGCGAAATGGCGGTCACTTTTAAGGACGGCAGCGAGGTTACGGTGGAGATATAGGATTTTAAATAAAATGATGCCCATGGAAACA
>JBMNTQ010000194.1:0-3586 GCA_050945815.1 Christensenellales bacterium | reverse complement strand
CTTTTTCAATGTTGCATCGAATGGAATACAGTGTGTTATAGATTAAGTGGGGGTTGATCTGTGCGCGCAAAAATTTTAGTTCGGATTCTCGCAGATGCTTTTCCTGGCGTTTTATGTTATCCATCAAGGTTTTAACGCGGCGCTTCATATCGTTGAAATTATAGGAGAGTTGGTTGATTTCGAGGTATTGGGATTCTATATTGGTCGGCTCCATGTTTCCACGGCCGGCTTCAACGATATTGGAGCAAAACATATTCAACGGGCGCGTGATACGCCGGGAGATTACAAAAGACATCAAGATGGCCAACCCGCTGATGGACAGCACGACCACGATGATGCCGAGTATCATGGATTGCATAGGCTCTAGCACGTTGCTGAGCATATTTTCTTCAACAATATAAAGCCCGGTATCCGGGGAATAGTATTTGGACATGAGGATGTTGCCATGGATCTGGTAGGGCTCATCGCTTATTAGAAAATCTTTGTAGGTGTCGGATTGCAGGGAGGTATTGACCAGCCCCTCATCCCGGTGGCTGACGATTAGGCCGTTTGGGTCTACAAAGAAGATGCTGTTTGTTTCATTTAATATCTCGGCGTAGCAGTTGTAAACCTCGCGCTCATCTACGCATATGAACAGGTTGCCGACGTACTGTTCAGTTAGAACATTGTAGTAGTTCTGTACGGATAGGTAGAGGTTTTTTGCTCGGTCTTCCCGGGTGGACATGTTGTCTCCGATGACGAAAAAGAGCTGGTCGGGGCGGGCGGAGGGGGAAGAATCGGGAATTCCTTGCAGATCTATCCGCATACTCCTGTTGGAATGGTATCGGTGACCGGAATCGGATAAAATCGCTACGTCGAACTTGTTGGATAATTCTTTAAAAGCCCTGCGGTGTTTGAAGGATTGGATGGTGATGTAGGCCTCCATATCAAACGCTTCGGAACTTTCCAGAGGCTCGCCCATAATGCTGGCATAAATATGATGGTCTTCATAGAACATATTGGAGATGGTCCGCATGTTGGTTTGCAGCATATGCAGCTTTTCACTGACCAAGACCAAGGTATCGATTCGTGATTTGCTTAATTCAGCGATCATCGTATTGGTTAGGATGAGATAGATTGTGAGCGACATAATGATTTGGAGAATAATAAAGGCGATGGAAATAAAGCGGGACAGCTCGCTTCGGATGGTTTTAAACTGTTTCATAGCGTACCTGATGTTTCTGGAGCAAACCGACTGTTATGTATGATTAGACGCTGAGCGTACGGAATAAAAGGGAAACACTTTATGAGGAGCAGCCGGCACAACCTGATTTTTTAAAACTGGTTCCTCTAGTGGGTGTAAATCATGATGCGATGTTTGTTGTCGGACTTGCTACGTTATATGATTTTTAGAAAGAAAATATTGTATGGAATAGATTTTATACCATTTTATGGGCTGTTGTCAATCGACGGCAAGAAGGAGGCGGGGGAGGCAGAAATTTAGCCTTGGAGGCAACGGAGCGGCTTTACGGTTTATGCAGACAGGCCGGACTTTTGGAACGGAGGGCTGAGATGGACCGGCGCGGCTTGGAGGAACGCCGCTTTTCCTGCCCAAATTGGTATTGCCGAAAGGATGGGGGTTTGCTATAATGTTTCTAGCAACTCATAACTCTTGTCGAGCGCGTGGATGGGATGGAGCAACGGCGTGAAGCGGGGAAGTGGGGGACTTGTGGACAATGGTGGAGGCGGGAGCGTCGAATGGAGACATGTTTGAAAACAGTTGAACATATGAAGCGGATTGGCGGTTTGGCGGCTGTCGCAACGTTGTTTGCGAGATGTGCGAGGACTGTCATCGGGCAGGGTAGCAAACTATTTTTGACATTGATAGGGGCACGGAGTGTCCCTTTTTTTGTGTTCGAAAAGCGGATAATATGCTTGTAGGCAGGGGCGTTGTCCGATGAGACCTATTAAAAAGTATGGCTGGGGGAATGATGTGTAATGGAGATCAAGTACAACAGAATTATACTGAAAATAAGCGGGGAAGCTTTGGCGGGCAAGCAGGGCTTCGGAATAGACTTTGACGTGATTAACCTTGTAGCCGACGAAGTAGTGGAAATTGCGCATATGGGCGTACAGGTCGGACTGGTGGTAGGCGGCGGCAATATCTGGCGCGGCCGCAGCGGGATCGGCATGGATCGGACGACGGCGGACCATATGGGAATGTTGGCGACTGTGATTAATTCGCTGGCTTTTCAGGATGCTTTGGAAAAGAAAAACCTGCCGACACGCGTGCAGACCGCTATTGAAATGCGTGCGATTGCAGAGCCGTATATTAGAAGGCGGGCGACCCGGCACTTTGAGAAGGGGCGGGTTGTGATCTTTGCTTGTGGTACCGGCAACCCTTATTTTACGACGGACACCACTGCTGCACTGCGAGCGGCGGAGATGGAATCGGATGCTATTTTGCTTGCGAAAAATGTGGACGGCGTTTATGATTCGGACCCGAACGTGAACCCTGATGCTGTTAAACTGGAGAGGCTGGACTATATCGACGTTATCAACCGGAACCTGGGAGTTATGGATCATACGGCTGTAACCATGTGTATGGAAAACCAGATTCCGATTGTGGTATTTGCCCTTAGCGAGCGGGGAAACATTCGAAAAGCGGTGCAGGGCGGTGCTGTGGGGACGCTGATTGGCGCGCAGCAGGGGTGAAAATCGCAAAATAGCGTTGAGAAATGAATGGAAATTATGTATAATATTTTATGACAACAATAAGAATATTTAGGAGGAATATTATATGACTGAGGGCAATAATATCATAAAAAACTCCGAAGAAAGAATGCAAAAATCCATTCAAGCTTTAAACCGGGAACTTGGGGGATTGCGGGCTGGACGTGCGAACCCGCAAATTCTGGATCGGATAGTAGTCGATTATTATGGCACGCCTACCCCAATTCAGCAGTTGGGTAATGTTTCTTCGCCGGAGCCGCGGATGCTGGTGATTACGGTTTGGGATACTGGTGCGATGGGCGCGATTGAAAAGGCCATTCAGAAATCTGATTTGGGCATAAACCCGACAAACGACGGGAAGGCCATTCGTCTGGTTTTTCCGGAGTTGACCGAGGAGCGTCGTAAGGAGCTTGTGAAGGTTGTGCGCAAAAAGGGCGAGGAAGCGAAAGTTGCAGTTCGTTCCATTCGTCGAGACGCCAACGAGCAGGTGAAAAAGGAACGGAAAGAAAGCGAGATTACTGAGGACGATCAGAAAGTTATGGAGAAAGAGATCCAGGATGTTACCGACCGCATGATTAAGAACATCGACAATGAGATTGCGGAGAAGGAAAAGGAGATCATGGAGATCTGATATGCGGGGAGAATTGTCTCGGTTTTTGGGAATGCAGTTGGCTGAGGCAGTGGCTTTGGCTCAGCAGATGGGTTTTGTTGTGAGAACGGAAGAGACGCGCAGCCGCCGGGGTGTGGAAGGGGCGGACTCTATTCGTGTGGTGCGCGCTTTGGCGGATACTGCTTCATCAAACCGGGTCGTTTTGACATACAGTAGGTTTAAAACGAATTTGAAATAGGCCAGGCCTTTTTTAGAAAAGCCGAT
>JBMNTQ010000193.1:0-3647 GCA_050945815.1 Christensenellales bacterium | reverse complement strand
CGCCGTCTTACGGGAAATGGGGCACGTCCATCAGCGATTTCGTCGCCGGCGAGATAAGGGAGTTTGGGAAAGGCTTCTGGAAGTGCTGGTGGATGAGCCGGATTTCGAGTGGTTGATGATGGATGCAAGCCATTGCAAGGTTGATCCTCATGCAGCCGGGGCGAAGGGCGCAATCAGGATACGAGCCGTACAAAAGGGGGCTCAATGCCAAGATTCACCTTGCCGTGGATGGGAATGCTATGCCGGTCGGAATCCTTATTACAGAAGGTATCCGAGCTGATTGCAAGGAAGCGGTTCCTTTGATTCAGGGACTGGCAGCAGATGCGTTATTGGCTGACAGGGGTTACGACACGCAGGATGTCGATTATGCTCTGGCCTCGGATATGACAGTTGTGATTCCACCAAAGCGCAACCGCAAGGAACAGCGCAAATACGATCGACATCTGTACAAACTGCGCCACTTGGTCGAGAATGCCTTTCTGCACCTCAAGCGATGGCGCGGGCTTGCTACTCGGTATGCCAAAAACTCCGCATCGTTTGGCTGCCGTACAAATTTGTTGCATCGCCATCTGGGCGGCTGTTTAGCTTGATCAACGAGTAGACACTATCTAGTTATTGCCGGAGGTGCTATCATGACAAATATTTTAAAACGAATTTCCGATAAATATGAGAACCTAACGAATTCTCAAATGGTTGTAGCGAATTATATTAGTGACAATATTTATGTCATCGCATTTGACACACTTGACGAGTTGGCAGCGAAAATCGGCGTAAGTACGACCACGGTGATCCGGTTTGCCCGTGCATTGGGTTATGCAGGTTTTTCCGATATGCAACAGGATGTTCAGGAAAATATCAAGGGCAAGGACAGCCTGCCCGAACGTTTTTGCGCCGTTTCCAGCAATATCAACAGGGATCAGTTGCTGCTTGATACTTTTCGCACTGACATTAACAACCTCAACCAAACACTTGCCGAACTCAATGGGGAACAGTTGAATCGCGCCGTAAGTGCTATTATTTCAGCAAGACAGATTTATATATTGGGAATGCGAAGTTCTTTTTCGTTGGCACATATGCTGTTTTCACGATTGGGGCAAATTAAAAAAAATGTACGGCTGATACATGGCATGGGCATGACTTTCCCTGAGGAGATCAATGGAATAGAGGAGGGTGATATATGTATCGCTTTTCTTTTTCCCCGTTATTGCAAAATAACCGCAACCCTTTTGTCTTGGATGAAAAAACAAGGTGTGACCATTTTGCTGGTTACTGATCGGAACCACGCGCAGGTGAAGGCTTACGGAGATATCATACTGCCATGCGCAACACAGGGAATCTCTTACAAAAGCTCTCCCGTCGCGCCGCTCAGTCTGGTTAACTATCTGGTGGCAGCGGTATCTATAGAATATGACGGCGCGAAAGAGTCGCTCGCTGCAACCGAGGAAATGCTCAAACAAGGATACTATCTCGGGCTTTAATAAAGTAGCCATATTACTAGAGCAACGCGATACATGCGGTTGCCCGAAAGGCGGTAATATAATGCTTGAAAAAATAAAGAACAGAGATGTTTTGCTTTCTCACGGCGATATACAGGCGCGCAAAATAGTTCTTGACATCACAGAAAAAACGCTTCGGAAGCTGGACAGTTATGAGAGAATCAAGAGCATGATGCGCCGGGAAGGGAATCTTTTGCACATCGGACAATGCACATGGGATCTTTCTTTGAAGAAGCATGTATACCTGCTTGGGGCAGGGAAAGCTTGCAACGCGATGGCGATGGCAGTGGACGAAATTTTGGGGGATTATCTGACCAAGGGGATTGCAATTGTAAAAGTCTCTGAGGACAAAGATGTCTATCGCAACACTGATGTGTATGTCGGTGGGCATCCTTTGCCAAACGAGGAGGGATTTCGTGCCTGTAAAGAGATCCTAAAGCTTGTGGACGCCGCTACACCCGATGATTTGTTTATTGTGGTGATCAGCGGCGGTTCATCCGCGCTTATGAGCTATCCCATCGACGGCATAACCTTGCAAGATGAGATAGATACCACGGATATCATGCTCAAGTCGGGCGCCGGTATTTTTGAAATCAACGCAATCCGCCGACACATCTCGCAAATAAACGGCGGCATGCTTGCGAAACACATTCGAAAAACAGGTGCTGAACTTGTTGGAATTGCGATTAGCGACGCTGTTGGAACGCCTGCGACCCGAAATATCGGCGAACCCTATCGCCAATACAGGGGTACCCCAATAGGACCCGATCAGACAACATTGGAGGATGCAAGGCGGACCATAATCAATTATCATGTGGAAGACAGGCTCCCAAAAAGAGTTGTCGAATATTTAAATCATTGCGGGCCGGAAGGGGAAACACCAAAAGCTTTTCCGGACAATACATACTTCCTACTCAACTCCCTCCCGGATTCCTGTATATATGCGAAAAAGATTGCTGAGGAAATGGGTATCCCGGCAATCATTCTCACCTCTTTTTTGGAGGGTGAAAGCAAAGATGCGGGTACGTTTCTTGCATCTGTCGCGAGGGAGATCCAGACCTACGGCAACCCCATTCCCGCCCCTTGCGTGGTTCTCTGCTCAGGGGAAACGACAACCAAAATACTGGACAACAGCCTCGTTGCCGGGCATGGCGGCCCTTCTCAGGAAATGACCGTTAGTTTTGCGATCTTTGCGGAAAAGACGAAAGGATGCTGCCTTTTATCCATCGATTCGGAAGGTACTGACGGAACCTCCTGTGTGGCAGGCGGAATAACAGATTCGCAGAGCTATCATTTTGCGCGTGATGAAGGGGTGAATCTCTATAGGGCTTTGGACAGTCATTCATGTTATGAAGCATTGTCAAGAATTGGCGGTGCTGTTTATACGGGCAATACAGGCACAAATCTATGCGATTTTAATATCATGTACGTATCCTCATGCTGAAAGTTGGATTATTCAACCTTTCGCATTTCAATATACGGTTTGACGACTGTAGGTGGCTGCGGGCAAAATGAACCAGGCTTAGAAAATAATAAGAATCTGCCGGGCAAGTATGAAGCGGAGCGCATGGAAAAACAGTCGCTGTGCAGGCCCTGAAGCAACAGCTGGCCGACACCGCACAGGATGAGCGCGACATTGAGCAGTATATTGCCAACATCAAGAAGTATGTGGCGGTGGAGCAGTTTGACCACACTGCTGCGCACCAGTTCCTTTAACTCGCTCTGGATGATCTCCTCATTTAGTTGTACAATTTTCTCGGACATGGTTTTCTGTCTCCTTTCGAATGGTGGTGTCGCGACTCCCATTTTACCGGAGACTTTAAACCTTGTCCTTTTCTATTTGCGAAACTTATTGCACCTTATCGGACGCTCATCTACACCACCAACGCCATCGAGAATTTCAACCGCCAGCTACGCAAGGTGACCAAAACCAAGAGCGCCTTCGTTTCCGACGGCGCTCGCATGAAAATTCTCTATCTGGCGACGGTAGACATTAGCGAAAAACGGACCATGCCTATCCGCAACTGGGGCACAACTCTCGACCATCTCGTGATTTTCTTTGGTGACAGGGTGCCCGTCATCCTTTAGGCGTATATACCAAGACTTCGGACTTTACACAAATTTTTATGCACTACCAATGAGTCGGCATTA
>JBMNTQ010000192.1:0-3655 GCA_050945815.1 Christensenellales bacterium | reverse complement strand
ATAGCACAAACAAGCAAAAAATTCCTCTTTCTCTCCCAACCCGACAAAATTATAATTTACAGCAAATCGCTGGTACCATATAATGAGTATAGTGAATACAGTTGAAAGGGTGAAAGCCTTGCAATATAGATGGCCCGCTTTTTATATGCTTCTAGCAGCGATTTTTACTTTTTTGGGCGTCATGCCAGTTTATGCAGCAACCCAAGCCCCCATTCCTTCCCCGACGCATATACCACCCGCCCCGTCCAGTAATGCCGGTAGCCAAGAAGAGGACAGCCTCTGTCTCACCGTCATTCTCCTGGACCAGAGCGGCAATCTTATGTCCAACCTCAAGATTGCGCTGGTTCCTGTAGGCGCCCTGTCCATAGGCGACAAAGGCAGCGAAGCAGTGTTTGAGGATGTACCCTTAGACTTTCTCAAACTAATTGTTTATAACACCCAGAACGAGCAGGTCGGCTTTGCCCAGCTTGCATTAACGCGCACAGAACAAACTGCCATCATCAGTTCGCAGCCGGGCTTTTACGATATTGGCGTCCATAAAGCAGACACAAGGCTCTATATGCGGGCACATATCGACGAGGATGGTCTAATTATAGTAGAAGAAATCGCAAACCACCTCTTCTCTCCTGCCGACTCTAACTCGGCGCTCGCTGCCAGCTTCGCCGCCTCCGGCTACCTGACCGGCATCGACGGCAAGCCGGTAGAAGCCGGTTGGATACTGCTGGACTATACCAGCGAAACCCATACAGTCAAAAACGGAAGCTTCTCCTTGGGCAGCATGCCCTTGGGCAGCCACGCCCTCACCTACATTGACCCCTACGGCCAAAGAGGAGGCTCTGTCTCCCTGTTTTTACAGCGTGGCAGCCAGACAAAAATCAGCAGCTTCCGCCAAGGCCACTATACGCTGGAGCTTTCGCCATCGGCTTCCGCCCTTTATCTGGAAGCCCAGTCCGGCCCGAGCGGCAGCTTATACATCAGCAAAATCCAAGAAGCCCCGCCACCACAGCAACCGTCGCCATCAAGCCATCTGTTTTGGGTTCTGGGTAGCGCAGCCTTGCTACTTCTCTGCCTCTTGGTTATCCTGTTCGCCAAAAAAAGAAAAAAGCCTTAAAGCTTTTGGCCAGTCGGTCTGTTCGACCCACACAATTCCTTGAAACGAACAAAAACGGAGCAGCCAAGTCAGCCGCTCCGTTTTTTCTGTCAACCATTCAACCTCAGACAGGGTGCACCTTGTTCTCGCCATCCAGCAAAGTGGAATCCACCTTATACTTCCCTGCCGCACGATATTCAAAGAACTTAGTGGCAACCTGCGGAAAGAGCGCGTAGGACAGCACATCTTCTTCCTGCGTATAATACTGCTTCATCTCTTCCCGATATTTATCCAGCTCCGGCTGCAAAAGATCTGCCGGGCGGCCGGTAATTACCGGCGTATCGCCAATCACCTGCTTCTGAACGTCCGGGGTTACAGGGGCAGGCAGACGGCCGTATTCGCCGCGCATCAAAGCCTTGGTCTCCTTGGTCACCATCTTATACCGTTCGCCAGCCAATACGTTCATGACCGCCTGCGTTCCGACGATCTGGCTGGTGGGAGTAACCAATGGCGGATAACCCATATCTTCCCGTACCCGCGGAACTTCCTGCAACACATCCAAGAACTTATTCTCAGCATTTTGCTGTTTCAGCTGGGAAATCAGGTTGGACAGCATGCCGCCCGGCACCTGATACAGCAGTGTATTGATGTCTACGCCCAACACCTTGGGATCCAAGAACCCATCTTCTTTAAGGCGCAGCGCCACTCCGTTAAAATGCTCCGCAATTTCCGATAGCAGGCCAAGGTCCAGCCCGGTATCATAAGGGGTCCCCTGCAGGGCCGCTACAATCGGCTCAGTCGCGGGCTGCGCCGTGCCATTGCCCATAGGAGACAGCGCAGTATCGATGATGTCTACGCCAGCTTCCCATGCCTTCATATAGGTCATATCCCCGGTACCGCTGGTGTTATGGGTATGCAGGTGAATCGGAATGCTCACAGCCTCTTTCAAGCGTTTTACCAGGTCATACGCCTCATAAGGCAGCAGCAAATTCGCCATATCTTTAATGCAGATAATATCCGCACCCATGGATTCCAGCTCTTGAGACAGCTTTACAAAATAATCGGTACTGTGCACCGGGCTCTTTGTATAAGAGATCGCCGCCTCACAGATGCCCTTATATTTTTTCGTAGCGCGCATAGCACATTCCATATTGCGGGTATCATTCAGCGCATCAAAGATACGCAAAATATCAATCCCATTTTCAATAGATTTCTTAACAAATTCCTCCACAACATCATCGGCATAATGCTTATACCCTAAGATGTTTTGCCCGCGCAGCAACATCTGCAGCTTGGTGTTAGGAATTGCCCGGCGCAGCGCCCGAAGCCTTTCCCACGGGTCCTCGTTCAAAAAACGAAGGCAGGAATCAAAGGTTGCGCCGCCCCACGCTTCTAAAGAATAATATCCAACCCGATCTAATTTATCCGCAACCTGCAACATCTCGTCCAACCGCATTCTGGTGGCAGCCTGGGACTGATGCGCGTCACGTAAAATCGTCTCGGTAATCAGTAACTTTTTCGCCATAATCTAACCGTCCTTTCCAATCAATCTCCGGTTTCGGCAAGGTAAAGCCTATCAGCATTTCCCACAGAAAGCATGAAAAAGCAAAATTTCTCTGCCCCGCCACAAGGAATCTAGAGCCGGTTTTGCATGCCTTTTCCATATCAAACGGAAACCATCACATGCCGCTACCGAGACTATTCTAAAACCACCAACACATCGCCCGGGTTAACCGCCGATCCTTTAGTCGTGCCTACGCCAACTATTTTCGCGTCCCGAGGGGCCATAATTTCGTTTTCCATCTTCATAGCCTCAAGAATCAGCATAACATCACCCTGCTTCACCTGATCACCCACGGCAACGTTAACAGCCAGAATAGTACCGGGCATCGGTGAAAGAATTTTCTCACCGCCGGCAGGAACTGCAGGAGCAGCAGCCGGTGCAGGGGCAGCAACCGGTGCGGGCGCTGCGGGGGCAGCGGCCGCCGGTGCAACCGGTGCGGGCGCTGCGGCCACAGGAGCGGCAGCAGGAGCAGCGAAAGAAGCGCCAACTTCTTCCACTTCGACTTCGTAAGTATTTCCATTCACATTTATCATGAATTTACGCATATTGTTTCCTCCCTAAAAATATTGAATATCAAAACTTCTGACCGAGTTGTTCATGCAAAGCCGCCTTACTCCAGGCGGGTTTACCGGATGGAATCCGCCGAATTCTGCGAACCACCAGGCCTTCCACCGGCGTAGCGGCCATATAAGCTGCCAGCGCTGCCGCAATCACCGCGCCTATCTCTCGGTCATCCGTCACAACAACCGGAGCCGTCCCCACCAATTCATTGAAGGTGGATTTTCCGTTGTCTCCGCCTCGTTTTGAAGAGTTAGCCGCTTTGGCGATGATGGCAATCAAGATAATGACAGCAATGGCAATTAAAACATATATCATCGTTGTCCCTCCCTAAACCGGCATAGAGCCGTGTTTCTTCGGCAAGGTAGAGGTTCGCTTGCCGGCCTGCATATCCAATGCGTAAATCAGAACCTTGCGAATCTCTTCTTTTTCAACAATATCGT
>JBMNTQ010000191.1:0-3710 GCA_050945815.1 Christensenellales bacterium | reverse complement strand
CTGACTGCAGCGATGCTGGTGCAGGGCATCCCCCAGCCTGTAGAAGCAACAGTAAATCCAACAGCCACTGGCATGGTCAATTTCGCTTATAAAGCGTTGCGGGAGAAATGGGGTTACATTTACGGAACTTATGGTCATGTTGCCAATCAGGCAACAGTAGACGGTAAGCGCTATCAATACCCCGATGTTTTTGCCGAAATTATGAGTGACGGCAGAACCGCCTATGAACATGCCAAGGAGTGGATCGGCAGCCGAGTTGTTGACTGCGCAGGCCTGTACAAAGCCTATTTATGGTGGGATACAGCCAGCAATGGGCCGAAATACAGCTCCAGCACCGACCGTTCCGCCAACGGTATCTACTCTTCAGCCAGTGTCTCAGGGCCTATCAGCACCATCCCCAATACTCATGGTTTGCTTGTCTGGCGAAGCGGCCATATGGGCGTGTATATCGGCAATGGTGAAGTTATTGAAGCCCGCGGGGTTGAATACGGAGTTGTCAAAACCCGCTTGGGTGACCGTAACTGGACGGCCTGGATGAAATCGCCGCTGCTTTCCTATGTAACAAATGGCTGGACGGTCATTGACGGGCACCAGTATTACTACCGCAATGGCGAGTATGTAACTGGTCCTCAGACAATCGACGGCAAAAAATATATTTTCGGCACTGACGGTGTGCGGCTGCTTGGCTTTCATACCGTAAACGGCAAGATAACTTACGTAACAGAGGACGCCAGGGTACTTACCGGCTGGCAGACGATTGACAGCAACAAGTACTTCTTTGATGCAAACGGCTATGTACTTACGGGCTGGCAGTCAATTGATGGGCGCCGCGTCTTTTTTGACAACAAAGGCGTGCTTCTTTCTGGCTGGCAGCAGATCAGTGATCAGATTTTTTATCTGGGCGCAAGCGATTCAACCGCAGCCGGTACACCTGTAACCGGCGCAGCAGAAATCAACGGCCGCAGCTTTGGTTTTGACAACGAAGGCAAGCTGCAAACAGGTTGGTTGCTTAATAGTTCTGTCCGCAGTGGTTATCGCGATTTAAGCGGTCAGCTGTTGACCGGCCTTAGCAACATCGAGGACCAGGTTTATCTGTTTGATGAACAAGGTAAATTGTTGACAGGATGGCAGAAAGTCGGCGACCAGACTTTCTATTTCAACCCGACAGATGGTGCCCGTAAATCAGGCGGGCTGCACACAATCGAGGCCAGACAGTACTTGTTGCAGAGTGACGCTTCCCGGACAACAGCCAAAGGGCTGGTTTATGTCAATGGTAAGGTTTACTTCGGCAATGCTGACGGTTTGGCTGAAACCGGCGCCCAGGCAGTTGCAGCCGTTGTAGATGGCGCAGCCGCGGTTCCGGAACTGACACTCAGCTTTGACTCGCAAACAGCCGAACTGGCGCAGGCAAATCAAAGTGCCTTCGGCTTACCTGCAAGTCAACAGCTTACCGTCGCCGACCCAATGCCAAGTGCAAACCTGGCGCTTACCGGTACTTCGGCTGCGAACATGGAATGGCTCAGCTTGAATCCGGAAGTAGCTGTGGTTGATCAGGAAGGAAATGTCACCGCCGTGGGTGTCGGCCGCACGCTGATCGTGGCGCGTGACTCCGAACAGCAATATGCTGCGACAGTGCTCACTGTACTGCCGGCGGCATCCTCGCTTAAGCTTAGCGGCACAGAGTTTACAGCTTCTCCCGGCAAGGCTTTGCCGTTGCCGGTCGAAGGTCTTGTCCCCGGGCTGTTGGATGCTTACGAACTGGTCAGTTCCAAACCGGAAGCTGTAGCTGTGCTCCCGGACGGCAGACAACAAGTTAAAACCACAGAAGCTGCCACCATAACACTTAAGCAAAATGGCGGAACGCTTCTTACCTGGAAAGTTACAGGCCGCAGACCGCTTATTGGCATCTCCCTGAGCCGGTCCAGCTTCACACTCCCTATCGGCGGGCGCTACGATAACCTCGCCAAATTGCTCCCGGGCAGCGGAACCGGCCAGAAGCTCACTTTCAGCAGCAGCAACAGCGAGGTTGCCTCTGTTGACAGCACCGGTACTGTACGGGCTCTGAAAGCCGGCAGCGCTGTCATTACAGTCAGTGCTGGTGATCTTAAAGCAACCAGTACCCTGACAGTTATCGGTAAACTGCCTGTCTTGAATCGTGGGGTCAGCAATGACCAGGTTCTGGCTATGCAGCAGGCGCTCCAGGAGCTTGGCTATCTGACCGGTAAACCGGACGGGACATTTGGCTCACGTACTGAATTCGCCGTTACAGCGTTGCAGAAGCAAATGAAAATGCCGCTTACTGGTGAAGCGGATCATGATCTCCAGGTTCTGATTCTCGGCGGTCAGGCTACCAAAGCCACACCGCTGGCAAAGGCAGATAGCCTTAGCCCCGGAGATACCGGTGAACAGGTTTACGTTTTCCAGCTCCGGTTACTGGAGCTCAACTTCCTGAAGGCAACACCAGGCGGCAACTTTGGTCCCATTACCACTCAGGCAGTCAAGACCATGCAGACGCTAAATGGTCTGCCAGCAACCGGTGCTATCGGTTCTGCTGAAATCACAATGGTTTACAATCCTAAGACAGCAGCCGGGCAGGCAGTACTGTCAGCCGGTTCTGTCGGCTATGAAGTATTGATCCTGCAGCAGCGTCTTGCCGCTCTGGGATACTACAATGGTCCTCTGGACGGCCAATATTCAGCCAGCGTAGTAACAGCGGTCAAGAGATTCCAGCAGGTAGCTGGTCTGACGGTGGACGGAGCTGCCGGTTATACAACCCAAAGCAAACTTTTCTACTATAAAGCTCCGGTGAATCCGGGTACAGTCCCTGCGCCAGAGCCGACACCTGCACCAACACCGGGACCAGAACCAACTCCGGTTCCAACTCCAACACCTACACCAGCTCCGACGCCGACTCCAGCTCCGACACCGGTCATTACGGCACCTGTTTTTAGTGGGGTGCTCAAGGTTGGCAGCCGCGGAGATGCGGTAAAAGCAGTTCAGCAGCGCTTGAATCAACTTGGTTATGACTGTGGCATAGCAGACGGCATTTTCGGCAGCAAGACTGACAGAGCAGTACGCAGTTTCCAAGCCGCGGCGAAACTAACAGTCGACGGGATTGTGGGACAGAATACAATCACCAAACTATTCCCGCCGGTAACGACGCCTGCGCCTACACCCAAACCGACACCAATTCCAACGCCGACACCGACACCAACTCCAACGCCGACACCAACACCAACTCCCGCGCCCACCCCGACTCCAACACCAACACCGGCACCTGCTCCTACAATCAAAGCACCTGTGTTCAGTGGCGTACTTAAGGTCGGCAGCCGTGGTGAAGCGGTAAAAGCAGTACAACAGCGCTTGAATCAGCTTGGTTTCAATTGTGGCATAGCAGACGGCATATTCGGCAGCAAAACAGGTGCGGCAGTACGTGCATTCCAAACTCACGCAAAAATTACAGCGGATGGAATAGTCGGCCAGCAGACAATCAGCAAACTCTTCGCGACTGCAGGCACACCGTCCGCACCGACACCAGCCCCGACACCCGCACCTACACCAGCGCCGACACCAGCGCCGACACCCACTGGCGGATCGCTCACAGCGCCAACGTTGACTTCTCTGTTGAAAAAAGGCAGCCGCGGTGAAGCTGTAAGGCAAATACAGCTGCGGCTCAACCAGCTTGGCTACAACTGCGGTACAGCCGACGG
>JBMNTQ010000190.1:0-3725 GCA_050945815.1 Christensenellales bacterium | reverse complement strand
CGCTGCCCTCAGTTCGCAATAGTCGCATGCCGCACTGCCGTTTGCATTGCTCCTTGCTCACTGGGCTTTCGCCTCGCTTCTTCCGCCACAGGCGGCGCTTCGGCTCCGCCCCCTTGAACCCCAATGGGGTTCAAGGACGGCCGGCGGTCAAAATTCTTTACATAGACCAAAGAAAAAGAGATATGCCTAATCGGCATACCCCTTTTCCATTGTAATGCTTTGACTATTTAGATGACGCTGAAAAGTGGCTTTATATAGGCATTTTAGCATGTTGCCACATAAGATTCCAAACGTAGTAGAAGAAATCGTTTTTGCTAAGCTAAACTGATTTGGGCAAGAGGGTTCGCACACCGTAGGTAGAACTTTTTCACTATGCAAAATCCAAAATTTTATAATAATTTGTCCAAAAAACTGCAACCACCAGTAATGACTTCACACGCCTATATTAAGGCGTTTTCGGAAAAATAAAACGGTCGGAACTGGACACAGGAGTTCAGATTTCGACCGTTGTTCAAATCTTTAACAACAGGAGACGCCACTATCCATGCAACCTGTTTCGCCGATTGTCCCGCAACCGTCAAACGCTCCGAAATGTGTTGAACGGTCGCCAATGACCTTAAACGCCGAGGCAAAGCGCGTTTTTGACAACATGGACGCCGTATTGCCGCAAACCAAAAGCGGCTTGCCCACAAAGAAACGGGTATGGTCATCCAAGTCGAAAAAATGCGGATGACCGGGGATGCTGCCATTGTAAACAGCAATCTGCCCATAGTCCTCACAGATATCTTCGAGGTCCGCCAGCTTAAAGGCTCGGATTGTCTGTTCCATGAAGTTAGCAAACCCTACTTTTTCTATAATCGCTTCATTGTCCAAATCTAATACCCGGCGGGATTTACAACGAAAATCGGCAAAGCCGGAACGCTCCATGACACGGCGGAAATCTTCCCTGTACATCGCGCCGCTGATACACTCACCGCGCAGTATCGGGTCAGCTGCAAGCTGTTCAGGTATGCGGCGATCAGCGAACACATCTGAAAAATAAAGCTCCCCGCCAGGCTTCAGTACCCGCCATATTTCTTCAAATATCTTTTCCTTGTAGGGCGAAAGATTGATGACACAGTTGGAAATTACAATATCGACGGAATTATCCTCAATCCCCGCAGAGCGCAAGTCCTCAATGTAGCCTTTTATGAAGCGTACATTGGATTTATCGTAACCAAATTTTTGACGTTGTTCTTCCTCGTGTTTTTGGGCAATGTCAAGCTGTTTCTGCGTCATATCGACGCCAATCACCTGCCCATGCTCACCAACAAGCTTTGCGGCGACATAAACATCCAGCCCGCTCCCACAGCCAAGGTCAAGAACAGTCATTCCATCAAGCATCGGAGGCAAGGGCGAACCGCAACCATAGTAACGAGTGACAACCTCGTCCGCGACTAATGCAATTGCTTCTTTTACTTCTTTAGACATGGAAGATGGCGAACAGCAACAGGCTTTGCTTTGCAGGTCAGCTGTACTTTGCAAGGTTTTACCGTAATACTCCTTCACATTTTCAATGATTGATGATTCGCCACAGCAATCATCGGACACACAGTAACAATTTTTTTTGCTCATTTACAACAATCCTCCTCAATATATTTTTGGTGACATATACAATTCTCTTTTGTCGCCGTGACTTCCTCAAAAAATATCTGGAGGTTCCGCACAGTGTCATCGTTCAGCGAATAGTATGTCCACTTGCCCTCTTTGCGCCCGTTTACCAATCCGCAATCACAAAGAGTTTTCATGTGATGGGAAAGGGTCGGTTGCGTGATATTAAATTCCTCTAAAATCACACAGGCACACAATTCCCCGCAGGAGAGCATATCAACGATCATAAGCCTATTGGGGTCAGATAATGCCTTAAAAAATTGGGCATAATCCGCATAATTAGAACGCAATAAAATCACCTCGCATAGATAAACATCTATATAATATTATATGCTACGTATAGATGGCTGTCAATGTGTTTTTATCTTTGCAAAATGATGAGCAAAAAAAGCGGAGCAGCCCATGGCCGCCCCGCTAAGCTGTGGATATTCAATTTAGCGCCATGTCCATTTCAACCCCAGGCATGCCGAATTTGACTCGTATTAAATCCTTGGATAGCACGGTTATTTGCTGAATAATCCGTGCCGCCAGCCTATCGTCGTATGCATTCAAGGCGCCGCCTTTTTCGCGTATGGCGTCAAACAGGGCTTTCACGCGTCCGCTGGTGTATGCCATAATCTCCTGCTCCTGCCGCAGACTACATAGCCGTTGATGCAGCGATTCCTTCTCCGAGGCGATCCGCAAAAACGCTTGATCGCGTTTTTGAGAATCTTCTGCATTCCGGGGGATGGCCTGAAACGTTTTTTCAAACTCCAGATTGAGTTTTGCAAGCTGGTTTTCCAGTGCAGCCACATCTTCCGCGCCTGCCGTTTTCCCAATTGCCTGCGCCAGCGTGTGCATCGTTTCTTCCTCTATTATGCTCTGCCGCTCCAGCACCTGATTCATGGCCTTTTTCAGGGCATCGTGCAGTGCGGTTTCTTCTATTGTATCTGAGTTTTTACAGCCGGTGGATTCCAACCTGCTGATACACCGCCACACGATTTTTTTACTGCCATCCCTCTGCCGCCAGGTACACCGCCTATAAGCCGATCCACATTCTCCGCAGACCAGCCGTTCGGTCATGGCATATTTGCAGGAGAATTTACCCTGCTTCGTCCGGCCTGTTTTGGCGTCGGGGACACGCTTATTCGCGCGCTTGGTCATTTCTTCCTGTACCCATTCAAACATCTCCCGCGTGATGATGGCAGGGTGGCTGTTTTTTACCAGGTACATCGGAAGTTCCCCGTTATTCTTGCGCACCTTTTTGCTGATACAGTCTACGCGGTAGGTTTTCTGCAGCAGGGCGTCCCCGCAGTATTTCTCATTGGTGAGAATGTTGCGGATCGCCTGTCTTGACCAGCCGGATAACCCGGACGCCGTGGGCCGCTTGCCCGCAATCAGTCCTTGCTGTATCTGCGTTAGGCTGTAGCCCGCAAGGTACTCCCGGAAAATCCGTTCCACCGTTTTTGCGTCCTCCGGCACGATCACCGGCTGTCCGTCTTCACCCTCGGCGTAACCGAGCAGCCATTCGTACTGAAAAATCACGTTTCCGTCCCGCATGCTCTTTTGTTTTCCCCATTTCACATTGGCGGAAAGCGATTCCGATTCCGCTTGCGCGAAGCCGGCGAATAGCGTAATCAGGAACTCGCTGGTTTCCTTGAGTGTATTGATGTTTTCCTTTTCAGACTAACACCATAACATATTATCATTTAGAAACATCGAGAAAAGCCTGTTATATCAAAGGTTTATGCAATTCGAGATTTAGTATCATCGAACAATAATAAGCGACTTTTAGCAGATTTAAGCGACAAACAAGCGACAAAATATAGCCGCTCATTGGCGGTTTATCTTGTCGCTTTTTGCTTTATTCGTCTTGTTTGAACAGCGCCATTTCCACGGCTTGCATTGCTTTTACTTCACTTGCGGCGAAAACGTGACTGTATGTGTCGAGTGTGGTTTTCGTCGTGCTATGTCCGAGCCTGTCCGCTATGACCCTTGCCGTTACATCGGAATTTATCAGTAAACTTGCGTGAGTATGGCGCAGGCTATGCAGGTGTATGTCTGGAAGTCCGGCGGCTTTTACAATGTCCTTTAAC
>JBMNTQ010000189.1:0-3728 GCA_050945815.1 Christensenellales bacterium | reverse complement strand
AGATGATGACTGCGCCGATAACGATATACTGTGCGTCGGACTGGGCGCCTAAAAGATTCAAGCCGTTTCGTATGATCGCAATCAACAGCGCGCCGATCAGTGTGCCCGACACAGTGCCTTTGCCCCCCAGGAAGGAGGCGCCGCCGATTACGCATGCTGCGATGGCGTCCATGTCGTAGGTTTCCCCTGCCAGCGGATAGGCGGTACTAACCCTGCCAATCAGAACAATACCCGCCACCGATGCCATCAGGCCAGACATAATATAAGCAAAATTCAAAGTTTTTTTAACGTTGATTCCGGACAGGCGGGCAGCTTCTTTGTTTCCGCCGACGGAGTAGATCTTGCGTCCTAGGCTGGTTTTATTTAGGAAAATACCCATGATGCCAAAGATAACCAGAACCAGCAGGAAACAAACCGGAAAGCCGCCTATGTTTTCAAAGCCGATAAAGTTGACCGCGGCGGGGAAGCCGGCGATTGGAGCCGCTCCGGTAATCAGCAGTGCAAGCCCCCGGAATATCTGGCGCGTACCCATAGTGGACACAAAGGGGTGGGGGAGTTCCAGTTGGGTGAACAGCAAGCCGTTGAGGGTGCCGGCCAACAGCCCCACCGCCAGACAGCTGGCCAATAGAAGTACGGGGCTGCTGACGCCTGCTTTCATCAGTACGCCCATGGTGCAGGTAGACAGCGCCACCACAGGGCCGACGGATAAGTCGATGCCGCCGGTTAGCAAAACCATCAGCATACCCAAGGCCACCAGGCTGTTGATTGCCGTTTGCCGGAAGATGTTCATCCAGTTCTCCCAGCTTACAAACTGCTGGGATGCGAAGGTTAAGATCAGGGACAACAACACAACCGCAATCAACGGCCCGAAAAAGGCGGGCATTTTATTCCTACTTTTCTTTTCTTGCGTTGTTAAAGCCGCTTCATGACTGCTCATCAGATATACTACCTCCCCATGCTGCTCTCATAATATCCTCCTGGTTGAAGTGCGGACTATTGCGGTTTATATCAGCCATTTTCCGGCCGCTTCTCATAACGATGACCCGGTCACTCATGCCCAATATCTCAGGCAACTCCGATGAAATCATAATCACACACTTGTTCTGCTCTACCAGTTGGTTCATAATGTTGTACACTTCAATTTTCGCTCCGACGTCTATTCCTCTGGTCGGCTCGTCGAATATATAGATCTCCGCATCGGTATTGATCCATTTTCCTATGACAACCTTCTGCTGGTTGCCGCCGCTTAGCTCTCCTGCAATTTTTTGCACGGAGGAGGTTTTGATTTGCAGCCTATCCACAACTTCCTCTGCTTGGCTGCGAATCTGTTTTCTGTCGATAAACAGGCCTTTTTTCAGATCGTCCAAGTTGACGAGGCAGAGATTTCTTTCGATGGGTTCCATCAAAACCAGCCCCTGCAGCTTTCTGTCTTCAGTCAGAAAAGCAATTTTATTATGTATAGCCTGGCGTGGGTTGGATATTTTACGCAGGGTTCCATCGATATAAACTTCGCCTTTATCTTTGGGATTTGCTGCGAAGATTCCACGGAAAAGCTCGGTCCTGCCAGCGCCGACCAACCCGGAAAACCCGAGGATTTCACCGCGCCGGGCAACGAAGCTGATGTTGTCATATTCACCGGTGCTGGAAAAATTCTTAACCTCCAGAATGGGTTCCCCGGGCGTCGTATCCATTTTGGGGTAGAGATTATCCAAGGTGCGCCCTACCATATGGGTGATCAGATCGTCCTTGGTCAAGCCCGAGGTAGGAGCGGTTATGATGTGCTTGGCGTCCCGCATGACCGTAACCACATCGCACAGCTCGAATATTTCCTCCAGCTTGTGGGATACAAACAGGATGGCTACTCCTTTTTCTCTCAGGATCCTCACTGTTTTAAACAGTTCTTCCACTTCTTTCTTTCCAAGGCTGGAAGTCGGCTCATCCAGTATGATAACCTGGGAATCCAAAAGAACAGCTTTCCCAATTTCCACCATCTGCTGCTGGCCCATGCCCAAGGTACCGCACAGCTTATTGGGGCCAATATCCTGCCCCATGATTTCCATAATCTCCTGAGCACGGTCTTTCATATATTTATAGTCTAAAAATCCTGACTTTTTCTTGACATAATTGCCAATAAATAGATTGTCTGTCAGGGATAAGTCTTTTACGATGTTGAGCTCCTGGTATACACAGCTGATCCCTTTTTTCTTTGCGTCGCTGGGGTTTGAGAACGTTACTTGTTCTCCGTTAATCAGTATTTCCCCTTTATCTGGAGTATGAACCCCAGACAACACCTTGATTAAGGTGGATTTCCCGGCACCATTCTCCCCAATCAGCCCATGCACTTCACCCTTTTTCAGTTGCAGGGACATATTGTCTAGAGCGGTTACTCCCGGAAATATTTTTGTAATGTCCTTGAGTTCCGCAACAACTTCGCCCATTCCACACACCTCTTTTCCCGGATGCAAAAATATCCTTTGATTGGAACCTGGGTTTCCCGCCCAAGAAGAAGGACGGGAAACCCAGGATATCCGATTTTACGAAAACTAGCTGTTCAGAAAATCTTCAAAATTCTCTTGCCCAATAATTGCGATCCCGGAGTTGATGTATGCATCGTAGGTCTTGCCTTCCAGGGCGCCAATTCCACATTCAATGCCTTTCTGACCGATGAAGTAGGGTTTTTGGGCAATGATCATCAGGATATCGCCATCCCGAACCCCTTCAATTGCTGCCTGGAAGCCGTCGAATCCGCAAACAGCAACTTTATCGGCAATGTTTGCCTGCTTCAGGGCGGTTACCGCACCTAGCGCCATGGAATCACTGGTTACCATAACAGCGTCAATTCCATCGGAGCCATATTTGGTGAGCAGGTTTTCCGTTACGTTGGTAGCTTTGTCGGTTTCACAGTTGGCATCTTCCGCCGTCAGCACTGTGTGTCCTTTTTCCTCCAGCGCATCGGTTAGGCCTTTGGTTCTCGCTTCGTGGTTCGGGTCGCCCAGCTTGCCACGCAAAATGATGACATTGGAGCCTTCAGGAATCATATCGGAGAAGGCCAAGGCGCCTTCATAAGCAGCAGCTTCATTGTCTGTTCCGATGTAAGTAACTTTGTCCGCGAAATCCGGCGCATCCGTATCGACGGTAACAACCATGATTCCTTTAGATACGGCGGAACTAAGGGCGTTCATTACGGTATCCGGCTGGTTGGGGGATACCAGAAGAATTTTCACGCCTTGGGAAATGCAGTCTTCAATCATTTCAACTTGCTGCATAACGTCGGTTTCAGTTGCAGGGGCGAGGGTCATAACATTTTCTTCCGGAATGCCATATTCGGCTGCCATATCTTTGGCTCCATCCATGACCGCCTGCTGGAACTCGTCGAAAGACTTCATAACAACACCGATTTTCATGGTTGAGTAGTCGGTTTCTTCACCATTGCTGGGCGGTGTGTCCACATTGTCACTTGGGCTGACCTCACCCTGCGAGGGTGGTGTGGTCGGGTCTGCTGTTTCGCCGCCGCCTCCACACGCTGTAAGAAGAGATAACACCATAAGCAACGCCAATACAAGAATACCAACCTTTTTCATTCTACTTCCTCCTTGAATATTAATAATTGCTGCTGCAAAATTAAGCATAATGAATGGACCAAGATATTGGTAGAGCAAAGGAATGCACAATCTTTTATTGATTTAAGAGTGTAGGGAACAAAGATAATAGAGGCTCGTATAAAAACC
>JBMNTQ010000188.1:0-3728 GCA_050945815.1 Christensenellales bacterium | reverse complement strand
GGCGTTTAATAATCCTTTTGTCAGCCCGCCTACACCACAAAATAAGTCAATTACTTGAACTGGCATATTAACCTCCATCAATAAATTTTGAATCTGATTAAGCAATTTATCACTTAAAGATTCTTTTCTGATTTTTTAATTCTGTTGCCAAAAATTGTAAGACTATATTAAAAATTTTAATAACCTTATACTAAGACATTTGGATTTGTTCGCCGTGCATTTTGTTATCGAACTCATCACACCGCACCTCCGTCAATAAGTGTCTGCCCGATCCCCATTGCCAGAATTAGTGCGATAAACGCCAGTATTGCAGGGAGAATGTCAAGCAGGCTGCCTTTTCTTATTTTGTAGCGTTTCATATGTCCACCTCCAATAGCCTTCTTGCGACATCCTTGTAAATCGCCCACAGGCTGTCATAAGTGACATTGACATAGATTTTTTCGCCGTTAAGAAGCGTTATCGTTACTGTCTCCCAATCGCCGTCAGTACTGTATTTGACTTCCGCAACCATTCCCGTGTCCGTCAGCACAGCCGCAAGTTTTTTCTCTACAAAAATTCTCTTGTCTTCGTACATGTCTTTCATTCCACCACCTCCACAATCAATCCCTCTTGGTCTGCATAGAGCTGCACAAGCAAGTCGTACAGGTCTATGGCGGGACGGTTTATTAGTTTGATGTTGTGTTTCATGGTTTCTCCTTTCTTGCTGTTTGTGGTTTAGTTAACTACAGTAAACTTTTAGAGTAAAAAAATATCGTCTATTTTAACGCCGAGTGCGTTAGATATTTTCTTCATGGTTTCGGTAGTTACAACTTCCCTCTCTCCAGTCTCAATCTGACATATAACAGTTCTTGAAACGCTGGCTTTATTTGACAGTTCTGACTGTGTAAGTCCTTTTTTTGTCCTGAATTCTCTTAGTTTGTTTTTCATCTTGCCCCTCCTTTTGGCTCAAGTTTACTATAGTAAACAAGCAATGTCAACTACTTTTGTTTATTTTAGTAAACTTTTCTCTTGGCCTTTATCTACATGTTCAATATAATGAACACACAAGAGAGAAAGAGGGTTATTATATGAAGATTGGAGTTTTACTAAAAGAATATAGGGACAAAAATGGGCTTTCCATGCAAGAGTTTGCGGATAAGTCAGGATTGAGCAAGGGTTACATATCAATGTTAGAAAGCGGACGACACCCGCAAAATAACCGCGAAATCATCCCCTCCATCGAAACTGTGCAAAAAATAGCTACTGTTATGGGTTTATCTGTTGATGAATTGCTTGAGTCTGTAGACAACAACCAGCTGATAAACATATCCCATAAAAACCTGGCAAGGGTATCAACAGGGATGTTGTTGAAGAGATTGTTATTGATTATCTGCAGGATGTGTTTTTTGCAGATGATAACCTTAAGGAAATATCAAAGTATATATATGACTTTCAATTGCGCAAGTCCTCTGAAGCATCTCCTGAACTCAAAGAGCTAAAGAAGGAATTGAAGCAAAAGGAACGGGAATTGAGAAACCTTGTTGATGCAATCGCCTCTTTAGGAAGTGCTGAATGGATGCTGGACAAGGGAAATAAGCTTAATGATAGAATTACATACTTGAAGGGTAAAATCTCCTATCTGGATAACTCTGCCGCCAATCCGGTGCTGTCTGAAGAGCAGATATACTCCTATTTTAAGAAAGACGCTGATATTCGTTCCCTGGATCTTATTGACCAGCGTTCTGTTATTCGTTCCTATGTTGAGAAGATTATCGTCCGAGAAGACGATGTTGAAATCCATCTTGTCATAAATAAAAACAATCCCGGCGGTGGAAATAACCGTCAGGATTGTGGATACGATGGTGGAGATGGTCTGCTACGTATTGTATCCACATTACACCTTAATTCATATCGCCGCGACAATTAATAGGAAGGTCAGCTTACTGGAAACTATCAAGTTAGCTTAACAGCTAAAACCGGGGGCGAAAGTCCCCATGTCAGATGGGAATTGCTACAAACTGAAACAAATGGAGGGGTTAATCCCCTCCTGTTTCGTTTTTTGTTCTCTCAATCTCTCTCGTCAAGAGCGTTTCAATGTAATTGCTTAATGATCTGCCCTCATTTTCAGCAAGTCTTTTCGCTCCTTCTTTTACCGAGGGGAAAATCTTTATATAGATTCTCTCTGTCCGTTTTTCCATTTTAACCCTCCTTAAATGTCTCTATAACCTCACTCCCCATCTCAAACATGTCTCTCCTCGTTCGATTTGAGGACATCTCGTTAAATGTGCAGCCGTTAAAAAATGCCGGGGGAACTTCTGAATTAACAATTCTGATTGTGGAGATTCCAACTTCCCACTCTTTAAACACGCTGGTTGCCGCTTTTGCATCATCGAGATTGTCATAGTACAGGCGAAATGGAAAAGATCTTCCCGGTACCGTAACGCTCGCATAATAATAGTGTCTGTCAATGCACTTCGCAGACTCGACATTTCCAAAAAGTTCGTTGCGCTTTTCTATAAACTCCATTTCTTCGTCGTTTATAGGTCGCACATACAGACACTGCTTTTGGCCTGTCTGTGCATAATAATAAGTTGCGTCACCAGCTTTTACCTCCCAAGTTTTGTCCGGTGCTTTTTGGTCGCTGCAACTGCCCACAGCATTAAGCATATCCTGTCCTTGCTCAATCAAATAGTCAACGCTCTCCACCACATACCAACCGTTGTCATTAGTCTCAAGCTCGCCAACATTATAAAAATCATTTGTCCAGTCGCTATCGTCTGCAATTACGGCAATTTCTGCCGTTTTGTTTCCGTCGTAAAAAATAGCCATTTTGTTTCCTCCTAATTATCTGTTTCTATTATCAATAATTTCTTTGGCATCTACCGATGTCAGCATTAACTTCACTTTCTTATTTTCAGGGTACGGTTCCACCGCAATTTCAAACAATTCTTCTAAACTCGCATCAGGGAATTTTTCTTTCAGCCCCTCTGGGATCTCACCTGCAAGCATCTTTCTTATCGGTGGTACAATCATAGCATAGTCAGGGTCAGTCAAAACTTCATATCTGATTTTTTCCGCCCATGCAATCTGCTTTTCGGTTCCTGATGTGATTTTGGGGAGCCTCAGCTCTGCGGCTTTCTTTTCAACTTTGTTAGCATGCTCGGCTCTCTTTTTTTCTCCGTAACATTCCGGGCAAAGGTCGATGTTCTGTATTGCCCATTCTTCGTAGTTGTTCGCATCTCTTCTGTTGCCACAATTTTTTTGTTCGTGTACAAACTCTTTTCCGCACTTAGTGCATGTCAGTGTTACGCTTGCCTTTGCCATTTTATTTCCCTCCTTGATTTAAGCTCTATCTTTATCTTGTCTATATTATAACACAAGGTATATACTTTGTCTATACCTTTTATAAAACTTTTTATGTATTTCTTATGTTTTTTTGCAATAAAAAAGAGCAGAGATTTCTCCCTGCTAAAGACCATGCATGAAGCCCTCAGTAAGCCACAGGCGAGAGATTTAACGAGAATCGAAGAAATCCTCAAAAGCGACTGGAAAACCGTCTATAGCGAGCTTGACGAACCCCACAAGCAAGCGTTTTGGAGAAATCTGTTAAAAGAGATACGGCTTGATTTTGACGAGAGCAAACGACTTGGGTCAAGGGTTGATAGTGTGGTGTTTAATGACTGCCCCTAAATGATACCAGCCCACTGGATAGCATCAGTTAGAGGTATACAAAAAAACATAAAAAATAC
>JBMNTQ010000187.1:0-3776 GCA_050945815.1 Christensenellales bacterium | reverse complement strand
CGCGGTAGGTTGAGAAAGGAACGGGTCCGGGATATTTCGGATCGTCTTTAAGAAGAAAATCCGGACTGAATATCCTGAAATGTTCCGGCCCGGTTTTCAGCCCTTCACTGCTGTTCAGCAATCCGTTCGAAACTATTATCTGATCTATTATTTCCCAGGTACCCTGATACCTGTAAGTACCCTCTTTACCGGAAGTTTTTCTGTCTGCCATATTTACCAGGGAGCCGCCGCCGGAAAGTTCAGCAGCAGTAAGCTTCAACATAAGCGGATCGGAAGGTGAGCAGTTGAAATCACCAAGAACTATGATTTTCGCCTTTCCTTCCGATGATTTGCAAAGCGAGTCCGCGATATTCCTGACCCCGAGAGCCATTCTATCCCTCAAGTCTTCACCGGCAAGGACCCCTCCCCTTCTCGATGGCCAGTGATTCAGTAGCAAATGCAATGTATCGCCATACACGACACATTTGACATAAAGAATACCCCTTGAATGGAAATCCTTCAGGTCTGAATCTGACGGTACCCATAAATGATGACTGACGACGGATACAATATCCCCGCGATAGAGCATGCATACATCAATTCCCCTCGTATCCGGCGATTCCTCATGAACAATACCGTATCCGAATGCCGACAGGGCTGTACCAAAAGCCAGATCGGCGAGTACCCTCCTGTTCTCAATTTCACACAAACCCACGATAGCTGGAGGATCCCATCCGCCGGCAGCGATAATGACTTTCGATATTGAACTGAGCTTATTGCTGTACCTGGTCTTATTCCATCTCCTAACTCCCCGTGGAAGGAACTCCGCGTCATTCCCGAGGGAATCATCCCTGGTGTCAAATAGGTTTTCGGTATTGTAGAACATTACACTAAGGGGAAGAGTATCAGCTCTGTCCTGTGAAAATACAAGACAGTGAAATGCAGGAATCATAACGAGTGCAACCGCTATTTTGCGGCATATCATCTCAAAAAGAATTAATCCATCTGTACCTTCGGGCATTGGTTCCGAACTTGACAGCGAGAGTCAGTTCGTGAGACCCCAGACCCTGCCTTCTCATTTCAGTGAGGGTAAAATCATACGCGTAGGCAATATAGAACCTGTCGTATCTCAGTCCCAGCATTGCTATAAGGGCATCCTGGGTACGCCACGACAGACCAAGCCAGTAATCGTTCCTGTAGTAAACCCTTGAAGTAATGTCGAGCTGTATTGCCTTGAACAGCATATCGGACGATTTGATAAAGGCAGAGGGTTCGAGAAGCCAGTTTGATGCCAGCGGGATCTTTACTCCACCGGTCAGGAAATAATGACCAAGTTCGGCACTTTCCTCATTATTGTCGTCAAAAAAGCGGACTGAGCCGCGGAGCAGGTTTGTCATTGCAAATCCGGCATAGATCCTTGAGGTCGTATAACTTACCCCGAAATTAAAATCAGGAATAAAGACAGATCTGTCATAATTGTTCAGGAAAGGATCATCGTGATCATAGACAAGCCCGTCCATATCCATGGAATACTGGTATGCAATCATGGCAAGCCCGAAGGACAGGTTCCGCGGGTTCTCCTCACTTGCATCGCTGAGCGGGATATTGTATGAATAGGCTACCTGACCGCCAGTCCTGCGCATTATCCCGTTTTTATCATTGAAGACATAAGCGCCGATACCAACCTGTCCGCCCTTGGTCGGCCTTACCAGCTTTTTCTTCACCGAAGTTGACTTGGAAATATAACTATTCCGAAGGATCCTTGTCTGGAAGCTTAATGCATAGGTACTTGGCGATTGTTCCAACCCGGTCCATTGCTCCCTGACCGTCAGGTTCACCGAAGTATAGCCATCCCGTCCTGCAAATGATGGATTGACAAGGAAGCCGTTCATGGTGTACTGGCTGTACATGGGTACCTGTTGAGCATGCAAGGCTCCTGCTGTCAGGAAAATAGCGGCAATGACTGTTACCGGGAATCTTATGTTTGCAAACCTTATCATCTATCTTTCTGATATCATCTTATTACGCTTATCACACCTGTCCGCGGCTTTGAGCCATCTTTCAAATCCAGGATATAGTGATATGAATCTGTTGGAACCGGCTTTCCTCTGATAGTCCCGTTCCATGGATTGTCGGCAAGGTTTTTCGCACTGAAAATCAGCTTGCCCCACCTGTTAAAGATCCTGACCTCTGCATCAGGATATAAATCAATGTTCCTGATTTGCCACAGATCGTTATATCCGTCGTTATTCGGAGTTATTACCTGAGGAATCACAAGGCAGCCGGAGGAGAAGCTGAAATCAAGCTCAACCGTAAAGGCTTCGTTGCAGCTGTTATTATCGCTGATGACAGCTGTGTATGTGCCGGGTGCCAGACCGGTACGGGTCTGACCTTCAAAACCGTCGGACCACAAAACGATATATGGTGAATTTCCTCCTTCGATGACCAGATCAATTGCTCCGTCTTCAGAATCAGGACAGGAACATGGTGTCACATCCGGATTCACCGTTATCGGGAGAGGTTCGTCTATAGTTACTTCATGAGATTTTGCACATCCATAGCTGTCGGTAACTGTAATAGTGTAGGTTCCGGCCGGAAGGTCTGAAACATTCTCCTTTGTCTGTTCCGGGTCCGTGTTCCATGAGAAGGAATAAGGCTCGAGTCCGCCTGTTACAGATGCCGTTGCACTTCCGTCAGAACCTCCGTTGCAGGTCACATTTTCCTGTTCAATTGATATTTCCATATCCGTAAGCGGTTGGGATATGGTTACACTGTTTGTTACGGTGCATCCATTTGAATCGGTAACCGTAACAGTATAGGTTCCGGCCGGCAGTCCGGTGGCAACCGCTGTTGTCTGGGCAGGAGCGCTGTTCCACCAGTAAGAGTAGGGTTCTGTCCCTCCGGAAGGGATTGCAGTCACCCTGCCTGTGCTACCTCCGTAACACTTAATATCGTCTCCGGATACGGCAACAGTGAGCGGATCGGGTTGAGAAATGTCAAAAACAATGTCAACCTGATCCAGATCATCATCCCTGACAGTGATTGTATAAGTCCTGACCGTAAGGCCGCTGAAAGTTCCTGATGATTGAAATTCACCTCCTTCAAGCGAATACAGATAAGGCGTGCTTCCTCCCGACCCTTCAACTGTAACTGTTCCATCATTAGCGCCGTTGCAGGAAATATCGCTTCGATCGCTGATCATGGCTGCAAGGGGCAGTTTGGGCTGCGTTACTGTTACTGTCAATTCAAAAAGGCACATCCCGGCATCCCTGATGAGTATAATATAAGTACCTGCCGAAAGAGATCCGAATGTTCCTGAAGGCTGGAATTCCCCTTCATCAAGGCTGTAAGAATACGGAGGTGTTCCACCTGAACCCGAGACGGTAATGCTTCCATTGCTTCCACCATGCTCTAAAACATTTGTTACTGATTCAACATTACCTGTAAGCGCTTCAGCTGGTTGTTCAACGGAAGCACTTGCATTAATTGTACATCCGTTTAAATCACTTATTGTAACCGAATAGCTGCCCGCGGGCACACCTGAGATATCCTCTGTTTCAGCCTCGTTGCTCCAGAGAAATGTATAAGGAAGAGTTCCCCCGGTGACGGAAAGGTCCACTGAGCCGGTACTGTCTCCATAACATGCGACATCTGTGGCTATAACCGTTCCGCTTAAGGCTGCTTCGGGTTGGGTTATTTCAACCTGTATCTGCCGTTCACAGTTATTGGCATCCCGGACGGTAATGATGTAATCGACGGCTGACAGGGATCCAAATGAACCGTTATCCTGGAATGGT
>JBMNTQ010000186.1:0-3798 GCA_050945815.1 Christensenellales bacterium | reverse complement strand
GGAGATGTCATCACCACACAGTGTACGGATGGCACAATGAATGTGAGTGATTACGTGCTCACCCTTAATGCAATCAAAAATTAGGTACTACGTTTATTGCGAGCAAAGAGCAGCGATTTCTGTCTTGAATTCTCTTTGCTCGCAATCAAAAACGCCGTAACTCCTTATGATCGTTTGGTATTACCATGACACAGTTTTTCGCCGACGAAGGCGAGGCTGTGGTGCTCACGCCGGGGCAGCGAGAAATCCTCATATTATGGGGGGCATTCATGCCATAGCTGATAAGAGACAGTGTTCCTCAGCTGCCTCTAAGCCTCGCCTGTACAGGCTGCTTAAATTATGGTGCGCCTTCTGTGCCGCAAGTCTACCCTCACAAATCTGGAGCTGTTTGAGAAATCTGTCGACCTTACATCTCTTTCCCGCTGCTTTTTCACTGCCTCTTCAAAAACATTTACATGGATGGAACGGCTCCGATGACTGTCGCTTTCGCATTGACTTAACATTGATTTGACTTTTATCTCAATTTTATTGGGGTTTGTCAATACCTCGAACTTGGCACGTCATAGAGATACACTTCCATTACATTGGTGTCATTGAAACCGCCTAGTTGCGAGTGTTCTTATAGCATTTTCCCGTCATACAGGGTAGCATACGCGAGAAGATCAAAGAAAACAAGAGAAAAAGAAATCAGAGTCGTCAAGTTCGACGACTCTGATCATGGTCTGGGTGAGAGGATTCGAACCTCCGGCCTCTTGAACCCCATTCAAGCACGCTACCAAACTGCGCCACACCCAGATAACTCAACACAAAATTGCTCACAACTACTTATTATAACAGCAATCAACCATTTGTCAACACGCAAAAAATCCTAGCAACCGGCCAATAAAACCCCTTCCTACCTGCCTCATTCCTCAAACTCCGTCCCCAAAGGCTCCCTCTCTCCCGAGTTTCGCCGCCTGCCTCCCCTTGCCGAGCAACCGCTTCCGTCTAAAATACTCCGTCAAAACTCGTCCGCACTCGTCCCCTAAAATGCCGCCCACAACCTGAAGCCGATGGTTAAAACGGACGTCCTGGGGCAGATTATACAAGCTCCCACAACAGCCGCCCTTTGGATCATAAGCACCAAAATAAACGGCCTCCATCCGGCTGTTAATCAGCGCGCCGGCACACATCGGACAAGGCTCCAGCGTCACATACATGCTACAGCCCTCCAACCGCCATCCGCCCAGCCTTCTCGCCGCCTTGCCTATCGCAATCATCTCCGCGTGGGCAATCGGATCTTTCCTGGTCTCTCGAAGGTTGTGTCCCCGAGCAATGATTCGCCCGCTGCGCACGATGACCGCCCCCACAGGCACCTCATCCTTCTCCGCAGCTTTCATCGCCTCACGAATGGCCGCCCGCATAAATCTTTCATCCCAATCCATCCGTTCGCCTCCTCTTCTGCCTATTATAACGCAACCGCCCGCCTGAAACACCCCCGATTTCCCTAAAAAATCAAGGACTGCCGCAAAAAGCAGTGCCCTCTATAAATTGCTATCCCCCATCTGAAAGCCCATGCCTGATTCTCGAAACACCGCCCATAAAAAAACAGCGTATCTGTTCTTTTCGCGCAGTAATGAAATTTCTAAAGCCCCGTCGCATGCATGAAGCAAAATGTCTGCTCCTCGGCCGCCCGGTCGCTCAGCCCTGCTTTCCCAAAGCCGTCCAGCTAACAGTTACGCGCCATAGTAGCCTTTCTGCTTCAATTCGTAAACAAATAATAGTTATTCAATTTTAGCTCTTTCAAATGCGTTACGCAAGTGGTCAAGTGCTCCTTCATCGTGTTTTCCGCCAGCGCTATCTCCTTGTTTTTCACGGCTTCCAATATGGCCCAATGCTGCGCCAAAACCTGCTGTTCATGCTTCTCATCCGGCGGCAGCGCATACGCCCCCCGGCTATATTCATCAATCAACTGTGCCAGCATTGTCCGAGCGCGTTTATTTTTGCTCCCGTCCGCAATCGCAAGATGGTATTCATTGTCCAAGCGGTTGGCATCTTCGAAGCGCCCCTCCCTGTGCGCCAACGCATGGGCCTCAAAAAGCTCTTCCACCCGCGCAATTTCACTCGGCTGCGCCCGTTCCACAAACAGCTTCACCGTCCCGCTCTCCAGCCACATGCGAATCTCGCTAATCTCCATTACATCCTCAATGCTTATCTTGGTCACCACCATACCGTTGCTGCGCAGGTCAATATATCCTTCCGCTGCCAGCCGCTTCACAGCATCCCGTATGGGCGTACGGCTCATACAGCCGAGGTCCTCACTCAACTGGTTTTCCTTCAACTGTTGCAACGGCTTATAGGTATGGCTCTTGATACGCTCCTTTATAAAATGGTAAGCATACTCTTGTTTCTGGCCCTTGCTGAGCTGATCCACATCAAATCTCCCCGTTTCTCCAGCGTGATTCATATTTTGCTCCATTCAAATATATATTTATGTATACATGATATATGCCAGCTGTTTCTTTGTCAATAATATACCTTGACAAAGAAATACAATATGATATATTCTGAACATATCGAATATATACAATCGTGTATACAATAATATCGTATGTGCAGAGTCCAATGCTTTCTACCAATCAAAACAAACGGAGGGAAATCTACATGGCTAACAGAATTTTGAACAAACCCATTCGCATAGGCAAGATGGAGCTGAAGAACAGAATGGCTTTTCCGCCCATGAACACAAACTTTACCAATGAAAACGGCGCTGTTACCGAATTGATGATGGAATACTACAGCAAGCGTGCCAAGGGCGGTGCCAGCCTTGTAACGGTCGAAGCCGCCACCATAGACCAATTCTCCCGCAACCACGGCGCCCAGCCTCGCTTGCACGAAAGTGCCCTCATCGGCGGCTGGTCCCGCCTGGTAGACCGAGTACACCGCTACGGCGCTAAAATCTCCATCGAGCTTGTACACTACGGCTCGGAATGCACTGTAAACGATGATAATTTTGTATCAGCCTCAAACGTCACCAGCATCTCCCCCTATCGGGAAGTCCATGAAATGACCCTTGAAGAAATCAGAATCATGCAGCAAAGTTATGTCGATGCCATTGTGATGGCGAAAAAAGCCGGCTTTGATGCTATTACATACCATGCTGCCCACGGAAACATCATGCCGCAGTTCTTCTCAGAAATGTTCAACAAACGTACCGATTGGTATGGCGGTTCGCTGACAAACCGGGCGCGTTTTGCACGGGAAATCGTAGAAATGAGCCGCGAAGCAGTGGGGCCTGGTTTTCCGCTGATCATGCGCATCTCCGGCGAAGAATACTACACAGCCGGACGCAAGATCGACGAAACCGTTGAAATCTGCAAAATAATGGAACAAGCGGGCATCGATGCATTCGACATATCCGGCGGCATCGGAACCTCCTATCTGTTCAGTATTTCCCCCGGCAACTTCCCGGGTATTACAGGGTTTATGATGCCCAACGCCAAAGCCATCAAGAACGCAGTCAGCGTTCCCGTCATTGCCGCAGGCGGCGTCCGTGATCCGGAATACGCCGAGGAACTGCTGCAAGGAGGCTTTGCAGACGTTATCAGCATTGGCCGTTCCTTTATCGCCGATCCTGATTTCGGTTTGAAAGCCCTCTATGGCAAAGAACAAGACATCCGTCCCTGTATTTCCTGCAACAACTGCCTCATGGAAATCGACCAAGACCGCATCTTGACCTGTACAGTCAACGCCCAAGCAGGGCGCGAGGATTATTTCTGTGGAATTGCAAAAGCAGAAACCAAGAAAAAAATACTCGTC
>JBMNTQ010000185.1:0-3832 GCA_050945815.1 Christensenellales bacterium | reverse complement strand
GAGCGGCAATAAAACTGAAGTAAAAATCGTCACAGAGATTTATGTGATCCTTTTGCATTTTTGACGCCGCTTTCCGGGCGAGCTCTATGCTGTAGCACTTGCTTCGGACATCGTGTTTTATTTGCTTCTTCTCATAAAAAGCTCGGCGGTAGCCCTTGGAGTCGAGCCTTGCGCGCTTGGGGCTTAAATGCTTCTCCAACCGCGCTCTCTCCGACTGAGATTTTACAACGGTATATTCCGGCTCTGTGCCGAAACCCAAAATGTCACAGGCTTTTCTTTTCAGCACTTTGGCCAAGGCGCTGCAGCAGTTCGGCATCAGCATGTCGCCGCTGTCTAAAAAGAGAAGATAGTCTCCGCCTGCCCTTTCAATGCCCGTGAGTCTGCTGCAGCTTGAGCCGCTGCTTTCTTCAAGGTAAATAGGGATAAAGTTTTCCTTATTTTCAAATGACCCTATTATTTCCCGGCTTCGGTCTGTGGAAGCGTCATCCACGCATATGAGCTCAATGTCCGCATAATCTTGCTCCAGGGCGCTGCATATTGCGCGCTCCAAGGAGCTCTCGTTGTTGCGGTTAGTAATAACAATCGAAAACTTTATTTTTTTTTCTTCTTCATCTATCGGGATTTCTTCCTGTCCTTTCAGAAAACTCACTGCTGCTCTGTAAGCTTTTCGCAATTTCTCAAGCGCGAGTGAAACAGTATAACGAAGACCCCGATGCCGCAGACACCATATTGCGCTCTTTATTTTTGAGGGGAGATAAAGGAGTATATTTCCGAGCTTGTATCTCTTGGAAGAATAGACAATCTGAAGCTGCTCATTTGACTCGGCTAACGCATTGTGTGAATCGGTTAGCGCTATGTTGGTTGTGTATAAACTGCTACGCAAATCGGCTATACCCCTGATTGTTTGTCTGTATGCAAGCTCCGAGGTGGCAAGGTATTCCTCAAACTCCTTTTCGCTCGGGACCGTGCCGGATGTCTTTTCCTTCCCCTCAGAAACAACATCAATAATTTCTTTCCACATAGAGGGCATATCGCAACTCATCACAAAGGATTTCGCCTCTTTTTGGGCGGCCTCACTCATCCGCCTCCATTTTTCATCGTCTTGCAAGAGATTAACAACGGCATTAGCCGCCGCCTCAAAGTCGCGCCACGGCACGCTGACGACAGCTTCGGACTGCTTTATAAGACTCAAGTATGGCAGCTCGTAGCTGACGACAGGGAGTCCATGGGCCAGGCTTAATCCAAGCGTCGTATCAAAGTCCTTAAAATCGGAGGTCAGCAACAGAAGTCCGGCTTCGGGATAAAATTCCGAGAAATCGGATTTATATCCCTCAAAGATGACATAATCTCCTATGTTTAGCAGCTTTGCGTGTTCACGCAAGTTCTTTTCGTTGCTCTCATCCATATAGCCGCACATGCGAAGGGTGACATCGCCCATGCGCTGCAGCACGAGATATAGAATTTCCAATGCCTCTCCGGCGTTTTTGCTCTTGTCGTCAATTCTGCCGACCCAGAGAAGCTCATGTTTACGCCTTTCGATAACAGCGGAGCGCTCCACCCTGGGGAGAGGGTTATTTACTTGAAAGACACGTCGGTTTATATATGACCAGAAAATTCTGTCTGCGGTTGAAAGTGTAATTATCCCGTCGGCATAGCGATAGGCAGCTTGATTGTCTATGATGCCGGCCCAACCGTCAATGAGGCCTGATATATGGGAAGAGTGGCAATAGACCATGTAAGCGCAACCCGTGCTCTTCACAGTGCAGAGATCCAACTTTGCTAAATTAAAGTAAAACGCATTGTTTATGAAAAGGTCTATGCCGTTTTCCAGAATGCAGTCTCTAAGATTTTGGTAACGAATAGCATAAGAGCCGGGCACGGAACCTTCTGTGCCTAAGCATACGCGCTTTACACCTTCGGCAAGCGGATAGTCCAGAGGATTTGCATCTTCGTCAGTGATGACGACTACTTTGTAGCCGGCCTCGGTGAGAAAATATGACATTTGGCTTAGCACATTTTCGGTGCCGCCGTTATACAGGCGGTGATAGTAGAGCCCAACGGTTTTAATTGGCTTACGGGTATAGGGGAAGAGTTCCTCCAAGTCAATGAAGTTTGACAGGCTCTCAAAAGAGTCCTTATAGAAATCGTTCAATGTTATTATAAACTGTTCCGCGCCGAATTTATCGAGAATAAGTTTTATCATTTCTTTATGCTCGGCCTTGGGAATAAGTTTGGCTCTCCTCAAAAAATATACAATCATTTCCCGTTCAAACAAATCTATACATTTAAAACAAAGGGTATCGAGAATTTGCTCATGCGCAAATTCTCGACAGCGCCTTAAGACAATAGAGGCTGAATTAATACCGTTAACAAGCTTTGACGTGGTATAGTTGGTGGAGGTGTACATACCTTCGCCGAAGCTGTAGCAAATCAGCTTGTCGGGGATTCCGAAATATGAGTTTACATACTGACTGGCAACAAAATTGAAGTAGTAGTCATCATACAGATTTATGTAATCTTTGTGCATTTTTGCTGCAATTTTCCGAGCAAGCTCTGTGCTGTAGCACTTGTTCCAGATGGTGTGATTTATTGGGCGTTCTTCATAAGCGACTCTATAGAAAGCTCGGCGGTAGTCTTCAGTGTCGAGCTCTGCACATCTATGGATGAAACTGACATCTATCGCACGCTTAACAGCTTGGGACATCACGCAGATGTATTCGACATCCGTGCCGAAGGCTAGCATGTCATAGGCCTTTTTTTGTAAAACAGCGGCAAGCGTACTGCAGCAGTTCGGCATTAAAACATCGTCACTGTCCAAAAAGAGAACATAGTCTCCGCTCGCCCTTTCAATGCCCGAGAGTCTGCTGCAGCTTGAGCTGCTGTTTTCCTCGTGCAAAACCGGAATAAAGTTCCCGTTTTCTTCCAATGACTTCAATACTTCCCGGCTTCGGTCTGTAGAGGCGTCGTCCACACAGATGACTTCAATGTTCGGGTAATCCTGCTCCAAAGCACTGCGTATTGCGCGCTCTAATGTGCTCTCGTTGTTGTAATTGATAATCACAATCGAAAACTTCATGCGGCTCACCCCCTGAAAACTGATAAAAAGTGAAATCCGAAGCAAGACTTTTTAAGCAATATTTACATTTTTGAAAAATGGCAAGTATATGCATAACATTATACAATAAATTTGTCAAAAAAACAAAGAAATTTTGGCGCAAAAACAGCTTTTCAGCCGGCAGGCACCCGGAGTTGACCGCCTTTGGGTTTTGCGATATAATAAACAGTTGAAATCCGCTTAATTTTGGAATAAAACAGGGGTGTCTGATGAATAAAAAAGCAGAGAAAAAGGCGAATATTCTAATCGGCGGAGATTACGGAGAGGGAAACATAGGCGACGAAATCATACTTTCAGAGCTTGTGAAGCTTCTTTCAAAGGCGTTTCCGGAAGCGCAGCTCTCGGTTATAACAAAAAAACCGGAGACAGCCGCCGCCCTGGGTGTCGAGGCCGTGCAGGCGAAAAACTCATTCAGGCTTCGAGCCGCTGTGGAGAAGGCCGATGTTATGGTGAATGCAGGAGGCATAATGCTTGAGAATATGCTGCTGCACAAGAGTTTGGGGAGCTATCTGCAGCTTTTAGAGCTGGCAAGGCAGAAGAAGACGGCGGTCTTCTTTCACTCTTTTTCAATCAGTCCGCTGCTCAGAAGGCGTGAGCGAAAAAAGCTGAGCTCGGCTGTTGTCAGCAATGCGCGCTTCATATCTCTGAGAGACAGAGAGAGCTATGAGTGGCTTAAAAAGTCCGGAATTAATGGGGGAGAGCTTCACCTCATGAGTG
>JBMNTQ010000184.1:0-3842 GCA_050945815.1 Christensenellales bacterium | reverse complement strand
GTTCCAGCATACTGCCATCCGTCGTAACCACCACCTCCGCACCTTCCGGCAGCTTGGCAAGCAAAGCGCTTGTTGCAGCATCGACCACCGCCTCAGCGTCCGCTCCATCCTCCAGCGCCACACCCGCAATATACGTCCCGTCCAATTCCACCACCAACGCACCGTCCACCCCATCCAGCATTTCAAGGGTCGCAATCAACATGGCCGCATTCAGCTCCTCCGGCATTGTCCCGGCGGGCGAATCGGGCGGCGGCACACTGGGAATCACCGGCGCCAGGGAAGTCCATACAGAAGTCATCGGCGAAAACATAACAAACGGAGTTTGCTGAGGCGCCTTTGCTCCACAGCCTCCAAGCATAAAAAGCACCGCCACCCCACAACACACCATCTTCAAGGTCTTGCATTTCCTCATATCCGTCCCTCCTTTTCTCTTTAGTATTGGCAAAAAGGGGGAAATTATTTCTTAGCTCGAACAATCCTATCCCAAATGCCCCGCAACATCACCACAACCGCTCCTAAGCCCTAGAAAACCATCGTTCAATGCTAAAAAGCACACCGCCTTTTCAAGGTTGGTGTGCTTTTTAGCGTTTCATTTTTTTTGTGTTCCGCTCAGTTATAGAACGTACTTCCGCCTATAAACTCACGCAAAAGAGAAGTAGGCGGCACATCCTGCTCCAGCTCTGGGTCTGCTTCCTGCACACAATCCAACAGCCGCAACAACCGACGCACCTCATACCCATATTCTCCATCCACAATCTCCTGCAGCAGAGGATACGCATATATTTTAAGCAGCGCAGGCTCGTAGATCAGCGACGTGTTAAACACCACATCTGCCGTTTCCTGAAACGGGAAAATATATTTTCGTTCGCCCCGCAACACGCCATACCACATATCCAGCGTCCCCTCCGCTTTATGTCCCCGGAATTTATAATCCCTCACCATCCGCCGCAGCAGCCGCAAATCCGATGTGGGAAACCGGTTGTGGCAGTCTAGGTTCAGAGGGATAAGCGGGTTGGCAAACACCCGGTATTTATACTGGTCGGAGATGGTGTCCGTGAGCATAGGGTTTAGGGCGTGGATGCCTTCAACAATAATAGGCTCTCCTTTGCCTACCTGCAAAAAGTTCCCCTTCCACTTCTTCTTTCCATGGACAAAATCAAATTTGGGGATTTCCACAATCTCATTATAGAGAAGCTTATTCAAGCTTTCCGCAAACAGGTCATGATCCAAAGCCGTCACATTCTCAACATCCCGCTTCCCGAACTCATCCAGCTCAATTTCCGGCCGATCCTTGAAAAAATTGTCCATCGACAGAATCACAGGTCTCTTGCCCAGAGCCATTAAGTGGCTGTATAGCCGGTTTGCAGAAGTCGTCTTGCCGGAGGATGAAGGCCCCGCCACCAGAATTAGCTGCTTGCCCTGATCCATAATCTCCTTGGCCATCAGCGTCAATTTCTGCTCGTGGGTAATCTCACAAATGCGGATTACTTCCCGTACAGAGCCGCTGTCCACCTTCTTATTCAGCATAGGCACATACGAAATCCCCAAGAAATCCGACTGCATCTCCGCCTCAAAAAAAGCCGCCGCCCGCAAAGGATGCGGGTTAAACTGCATACGCATTTCCCCGTCCACAAAGGTGGGATATTGCAAAACAATCCCCGGGAAGAAATTCTGCAAAGCGAAATGCTGTATATAGCCTGCATGAGGCAAAAGCGGCCCATAATAGCAATCCTTCCTGCCGTCATTTTCATACAACGTCACAATCTCCTTTGCGCTGGACTGCATATTTGCAGCCGCTAGAGGACGGTTGTTCTTCAAAAAGTACTCTGCTGCCTCCTCTTTGTGCATAACGACCGGCAAAAAAGGCTGGTTCTCGTCAATCATCTCCCGCATAGAACGCTGGATCTTCCGATAATCATCCCGGCCTAAAAACGGCGTACCCACCAGCTGGCAATAAAGGGCATCGCCTAAAGAATGGTCGATCAAAACGTCCGATTCCGCATACAGCTTCTTCATCGCAAGGGTAAACAAAAAGCTAAGAGCACGCACATACACCCGCTTTCCCTCCTCGTGGGAATAATCCACAAAGGAAAGCTCCATGCCATCCTGCACCGGCGTATACAAATCCACCACTGTATTATCGTAAATCGCCGCCAGATACGGTAGCTTTGGCTGCATCGCTTTTGCCACATCCTCCAGCGTAACAGCATCTTCAAACACCATCGGTTTTCCAGAAATAATTAGCTCGACTTTCCCCATCGTTTTCTCCTCCCTTTCCCGTTCTGGCTGCCATCAGCCCCTCGTCCGCCGAAAGCCTGCTCCTTTCTCGGCCGCGATTTGGCAGGCCTAGGCTCGGAGCGATTCGGCAGGGCAGGCGGCACCAAGCAGTTTTTCCCGGTTCCAATCAAATCCTTCCTGCCCGCCTTGATCAGCGCCTTCCTGACCAGTCCATGGTTTTCCTTTCGATAATACTGTAAAAGTGCCCGTTGCATCCCCTTCTCCTCGTAATCCTTGGGCACATAAACCTCCCGCAGCGTCATCGGGTCCAATCCAGTGTAATACATACAGGTGGAAATGGTGCCCGGGGTCGGATAAAAATCCTGCACCTGCTGAATACGCAGCCCCTTTTCCTTCAGATAACAAGCCAAGGCAATCGCCGCTCGCAAGTCGCTGCCCGGATGGCTGGACATAAAATACGGCACCACAAATTGCTTTTTCCCAAAACTCTTGTTCGCCTCTTCATATTTCTGCAAAAACGCCTCAAACACTCGGCGGCTGGGCTTACCCATCGCTGCCAGCACCGTATCGTCTATATGCTCCGGCGCGATTTTCAGTTGTCCGCTGACATGATGCTGCACCAATTCTCGCAAAAAAACATCGTCACGATCCTGCAGCATATAATCATACCGCAGCCCCGAACGGATAAACACCCGCTTCACTCCGGGAACCTGCCGCAGCTTCCTCAAAAGCCCCACATAATCCCGATGGTCCACCTCCAAGGCCGGGCAAGGCTCCGGTTGCAAACAGCGCCGTTGCATACATGCGCTGCCCGAACGCTGGCGGGCACAAGCCGGCTGACGAAAGTTTGCCGTTGGGCCGCCCACATCGTGGATGTTGCCCTTAAAACCCGACAATTCCGTCATGCGCTCCGCTTCCGCAACCAACGAATCATGGCTTCTGCCTGCCACCACCCGTCCCTGGTGAAAGCTTAGGGCGCAAAACGAGCACCCTCCATAACACCCGCGGCTGCTGACCAAACTAAAGCGCACTTCCTCCACCGCAGGCACATAATCAAACGCCGGATGGCCTTCCTTCAAAAACGGCAGTTCATAGACACGGTCCAACTCCTGCTGCGACAGGGGTATAGCAGGCGGGTTCTGCACCAGATAATCCTTTCCATGAGCCTGCACCAGCCGCTTGCCGGAAAGCGCATCCTGATTGATGTATTGTTTATAGAAAGCTTTGGCATATTTTTTCCGATCCGCACGCACATCCTCAAAGCCTGCCACAAACTCATAGTCTAAAAGCTCCTCCAATGAATCCGTAATAAAACAAGTGCCGCTAATATCTCGCAAGTCCCCCACCGACGCGCCCTGGGCAAGCCTGCAAGCCAGTTCCACAATTTGCCGCTCACCCATCCCATAAACCAATATATCCGCACCGCTGTCCGCCAGAATCGAACGGCGAACACCATCCTCCCAATAATCATAATGGGCAAAGCGCCTCAAACTGGCTTCTATACCGCCGATGATAATGGGAACCGCCCCAAACGCTTCCCGAATGCGATTACAATAGACAATCGTTGCCCGATCCGGCCGAGCGCCCATCTTCCCGCCCGGCGT
>JBMNTQ010000183.1:0-3849 GCA_050945815.1 Christensenellales bacterium | reverse complement strand
ACGTTTTAGAATTTTCTTGCTTTTTGAATGTGGGCTTCCATGTCTTGGTAGGCTGCTTGGACAGCCGGACTTTCGGAAACCTCGGCCACGCCGACCCGCCACCACGATTCGTAGCCCTCAGTCATGCTTTTGGGCAGGACCTTGATGTGGATGAGGGTGGACGTTTTACAGGCTTTAGCTTGTACAAGAGCCTGCTTTAATTCTGCCGGGTTGGTGACCGTCCAGGATTGGGCACCATAGCTTTTAGCGTTCATCGCGAAATCGATGGGCACATAGTCGCCGGAAAGGGCAACCTCGTCTCGAGCGCGAAACTCGTTGCCAAAGCTGGGCGTGCCTTGGGAGACCTGGAGATTGTCGATGCATTGGAAGCCGTTGTTATCGAACAGCAGTATGTTGATTTTTAGGCCTTCTTGGATGCTGGTGAACAGCTCGCTATGCAGCATGACATAGCTGCCATCGCCGCACATGGCGTAGGCTTCCTGCCCAGGGCGGGCGATTTTTGCGCCTAGGGTGCCGTTGACTTCGTGGCCCATGCAGGAGAACGCGTATTCTACATCGTAGGAAGTGTTGCCTTTGGGCCGCCACAGCCTTTGCAAACAGCCGGGCAGGCTGCCGGAGGCGCCCACGATGATGTCGTTTTCCGATATAAACTCATTGATGATGCCCAGCGCCCGGGTTTGGCTGAAGCCTTCTTTTGGTTCGATGGAATACAGACGATCGACTTCTTGATCCCATTCCTGCTTGAGGGCGGGGATTTCGCCATTTGGCCAAGCGGAGACATAAGCCCTCTTTTCCAAAGCCTGAGACAACGCTTGGATTCCCAGCTTTGCGTCGGTTAGGACGCCGTGGGCATTGAGCTTGTAGTTGTCGTAGGTGGCTACGTTGAGGGAGATTAGCTTGCAATCCTCGTTTTGGAAAGCGTAGCGGGATTGGGTGACAAAATCGTTGAATTTGGTACCTATGCCGATTACGACGTCGGCCCTAGCCGCCGCTTTGTTCGCGGCAGAGGTGCCGGTGACGCCGGTGCCGCCCAGGTTCAGCGGGTGGCTCCAGTCGATTTGGCCTTTTCCTGCCTGGGTTTCGCCGAAGGGGATTTGGAAGCGCTCGGCAAACGAACGCAGCGTTTCGCCCGCTTCAGAATAGCGAACACCGCCGCCGCAGATGATGTAGGGCTTTTTGCCCTGAGCGATCAGATCCGCTGCGAGGTCGATGGTGCGCTGGTCGGGGTGGGGGCGGGTGATGTAGTGGATGCGTTTTTCCAGGAATTCAACAGGGTAATCGTAGGCTTCGCCTTCTACATCTTGGGGCATGCACACAGTGACAGCGCCGGTGTCGGCAGGATCGGTCAACACGCGCATGGCATGGAGCATGGCGGACATCAGTTGTTCGGGACGGGTGATTCTGTCCCAATAACGGCTGACCGGCTTGAAGGCGTCGTTTGCTGTTAGCGTATAGTCGTGGAAGTTTTCGACTTGTTGCAAAACCGGATCCGGCTGGCGGGTGGCGAATGTGTCGCCGGGCAGCAGCAGCAGGGGAATCCGGTTTGCCGTGGCCGTACCCGCAGCGGTGACCATGTTGAGGGCACCGGGGCCGATGGAGGATGTGCAGGCGATGATTTTGCGGCGGTTGTTTTGCTTGGCATAACCGATGGCTGCATGGGCCATTCCTTGCTCGTTATGCCCCTGATAGAAGCGAAGGCCGCCTTCTCGCGTTGCGTACAGGGCTTCTCCCAGGCCGACTACATTGCCGTGACCAAAAATACCGATGATGCCGTGTACGAACTTCTCCTGCTTGCCATCGAATTCGATGTATTGGTTGTCCAGGAATTTCAGCAGGGCTTGCGCCATGGTGAGTCTGACTGTTTTCACAGGTTGATACACCTCCGAACATATAGGATTTATTTTCTGTGTTGTATGGGTTGTACAGAAAGATTACACTCTTGAAATCTTAGAAAAGATAGAACAGAATAAGGGAATTGCCTGCCGCATTCCTGCAGCAGGCACTTCCTGATAAATGATAATCGTTTGTTGAAGATTAAAGCTTGTCAAAGATACCGACTTTTGTCAGCTCATGCACAGACTTCCAGCCTTCGCTCTGCGGTTCCTGCAGGAAGGGAGCCATTTCTTCCTCGGTGCGGAAGGTGAACTCTTCTACCGGCGGAGTTTTTCCCGGAGGATAGGCTTCCAAGATTTCGTAGATGAAATCAGTCAGGTACTCGAGGATTGCAGCGATGGGCCGTTTGGCCTTCTCGGCGGTTGCAACCGAAGGAGTTCCTACGACGCCTTCCGGTGTTCCAAAGCGCTCGATGGCATTGTGGCCTTCAGCTTCGCTCCAGCGATGCGGCCGCGAATAGGAGTCTACAGAGGTGTCGTAACGGCCTTCGCCCACCCAGCCATAGTTCCAAGCATCCTGTACGACGCTCATGTCTACCATGTCTTTGAACATGAGAAGAGCAACAGCCGTTTCAGCTTCGTCGGCGTGGATAAAGTGGGTTTCGAATTTGTTTTCGCCATCTACCGGATAGAAGAACTCACGCACTGCGCGGTGCCATTCTAAAACGGTGACGAATGCAGGCAACTGGTATCTCTTGAAGAACTCCTGCACAGCGGATTCCAGCATCCACAGGTGGCCGTGGTTGTTGACCAGGATCATCTTGCGGAAGCCATCATCCCACATGCCCAGCATGGTGTAGATCAGGGTTTCTTTTACCACTTCTTCAGGCATGATAACGGTTCCCGGCATGCCGATGTGGTGGTAGGGGTGTCCGCCGTAGTTCAAGGGAGTAAACGCAAGAGCTACTTCCTTGCCGTCTTTGGCGGTCTTGCGGCGTACGCCTTCGATAATCTGGGTTACCATGAAGGTATCCAGGCCGCTGTTGTTGTGACGGCCGTGGTTTTCGGTGCAGCCGATCGGAATCAGAACCACGTCGTTCTTTTTACGCTTTTCACATACGATGTGACGGGGGGTGTTCTGGATGTAGGTGCCCGCTACGCCCAGCTCGGACGGAGAGGGGATACCGTAGTCTTCCAAGATCGCGTCGATTTCAGCGTCGGAAGCTTCCCAGAGCCTTTTCTTCAGACGGCCTACGCGGCTGTCTTCGAACTTGATTTCAGGATACTCAGTGGTGAAATATTTTACTCTTCCTGCCATGTTTGTTCCTCCTTGTGAATTAAAAATAGTTGGACCATTAATTTATCGTAAATCAATATTCCCGTAGAGATGCAGTTGCAGCCAGACTTGGTAAAGCATGGATACGGCAACTTTTGCCGCGCCGGCTGGGTTTATGTCGTAACAATGTAACAAGAAACTTTATGTTTGGAGGATGTACGTTTAAAAACCGGCCCGTATGGCGGGCTGTTTTTAGAATACAGCCCAAAAGAGCCGTTTGTTCATTCTCCGACATCTTATATCATATACAATTTTTTGCTGCTTGACTATTAAATTTCTTGTTATTAGTTATAAAAATATACTGGGTTTTATTAAAAAACCTGTATATATTCTTTTTTGGGTTTGCGATGACGGGTAGGCAAGTATCCGGCAAAGAGCAACGGCAGGATCGTTTTGTTTGATACAACGACCGGGTGGAAGCAATAAAACGCCTTTTGCTGGAGCCAGTCTGCTGGTGGGAAAGGGGCAAGAAGAAACTTCACTTTTTTGCGCTCTGTATTGGAATATACAGAGAACAAAAAATAGCTATAGACTGTCTGGTGCTTTCCAGCTTGGGATTCCGATATTTGCTAACCATCTTCGTCTCTACTATAATAAAACTAAACTGCAATAAAAGCAAGAGTAAAAAGGAGCGGATGTTATGAAAATAATCAGCTGGAATGTAAACGGGATACGCTCTGC
>JBMNTQ010000182.1:0-3877 GCA_050945815.1 Christensenellales bacterium | reverse complement strand
AACAGCCTGCCTAGCATAGATAAAATATCCCCGGCAGAAAAAGGCATCTCTCCGCTGGCGATGTCTTGAATCATCTGACGCACCGAATAGCTGTTCAAGCTGTCCTGGCTGCTCGGATCCAGACGCGACAGCGCCTCCTCCAAACTGCTCAAGTCCAATGTCTGCAACTGCTCGTCAATGCCCTGCTGCATCTGCTCCCGCCATTCCTGCTGTATCTGCTGCTCCTCTTGGTCAAAGGCTCCTGCAGGCAAGGCAAATAAGGGCAGCAGAAAAAGCGCCAGGCAGACTGTCCAAATCTTTTTCATTCGTGTCATCCTCCCGGCAATATACCGGTAATCGTGTCTATCAGCGCCTTCATAATGGGCAGCGCCAGCAAGCAAATCAATACTTTGCCCACCAACTCCACTTTAGACGCAATCGAGTTCTCGCCGGCATCCTTACAGATCTGTGCCGCAAATTCCGCAATATACGCCACTCCAATAATCTTGACTACCACCCCAACATACGCTGTATCGATGTGGTACGTCGCAGCCAATTCGCTGACATAGCGTACAATCTCGGAAACGCTGCCAATCACAAGAAACAGAATAATGACGCCTGCGGCAATCCCGATTTGCAGCGCATATTCCGGCCTGTCCTTCCGTAACACAACAGCCAATACCGTCGCAATAATACCGATTACGGCCACTTGAATAATAACCATAGCCGCCCACCGCTCAATATAACTGAAACAGCTGCTTGACCGTATCGAACAAGCCGCTGATCATATCCACCACCATCAGCAAAACGATAATCAACCCAGCAATCGTAGTCATAGTCGCCATCTCCTCCCGTCCGGAGCGCACCAACAAATTATTCAGCACGGCGACCAATATCCCGATAGCAGCAATTTTAAACACAACATCCACGCTCATGCTTCTAAACCCTCCCGGCTTTTCGCTTTTGTTCCCGTCCTCCCTCTTCGCCGCTTGCTCAGATTAAAACCACCGCCAAGGCTAAGCCGCCCAAAATGCCCACCGAACGGTACATCCTGCTTTTCTTGTCAGTCTCCGGCTGCAAAGTCTCAATGCGATGGGACAGACGCCGGTCAATCTCGACAAAGTTCTGCTTCTGCCCGGAAAACGCGGTGGTCCCAAGGTTTTTCGCAAAGCTTAAAAACAGTTCCCTGTCCTGCTGGGTCAGCGGCGCTAGTTCAGCGTTTTTCGAAAATTCCTCCCGCCAGATCTCTCCCATATCTCCGCTCCCCTGCTCCGCAGCTGCGGCCACAGCCTTGAAAAAAGCAGCCACCCCCTGCCTGCATCCAAGAAATACGCAGGTCGATAGCCCTTTGGCCATAGGCGTCGCGGCATACTCCATCGATATCTGAAGGTTGCAAAGGCATTGTTTAAAATCCTTCAATAGCTCCAGCCGCTCGTAGATCAAAGCCGATTTAGAAAACCCCGCAAACCCACAGCCCACAACGATCGCCAGACAGCAAATCAGCTTAACCACTGCCATATGGTCTCACCGGCCTTTCCAAAATCGGGGTCCCTTCCCGATCCCAAACCATCTCAAGGGTGCCCGGCCCATAGCGTTTGCTCAGCAAAATATAACGTTCAAAAAGCAATTCCTCCATCATCTCCTCTAGTCCGCTGCGCCGCTTCAACTCCTCCAGGCTGCCTGCGTGGATCGTAGCGATTACCTTGGTACCACAATTTACAGCCTCCCGGATCGCGTTGGCATCCTCGATTCTCCCAATCTCATCCGTCGCCAGCACATCCGGCGACATAGCGCGCAGCATCATCATAATTCCCTCGGCCTTGGGGCAGCCGTCCAGCACGTCGGTATACAGCCCCAAATCATTTTGCGGAATCCCTCCCCTACAGCCCGCAATTTCCGAGCGTTCATCCACTACGGCCACCTTACAGCCGCCAGGCAAACAAGAAGCCCCCGCAATCTGGCGCACCGCATCACGCAGCATGGTGGTCTTGCCCATTCCCGGCGGAGACAACAAAAGCGTACTTGCCACCTTCCCCCCGGGCAGAATATAACGCATCATGTGATTGGCCGCCCCAAATACCTGCCGAGCAATCCGCAGGTTGAAAAAGGTGCAAGGCGCAATCATACGAACCCGCCCACCCTCTACAACCGCCTTCCCGCACAAACCCACCCGATATCCCCCGCGAATGGTGATAAATCCCCGGCGAATCTCTTCCTCCAGCGCATACACCGAATACTGGGAAATCCGGGTCAAAAACTCCTCACAGTCCTGCTGGGTCACATGGTAAGCCGAAAGGCCCGAGTCCACACGCTCGCCGTTGCCGCCTATCAGCATATTCTCGCCTCGGGCCACCACAGCCAAAGGCTGGTGAACCCGCAGTCGAATTTCCTCTAGCCTGTCTGCTGTTTCCCGGGATATCCCCTCCACAGCCCGGGCAATCCCAGCCGGCAGCATCTTCAAGATATCCTGTTTCCATTCAAGTCGGCTTTCCTTCCGCCCAATCATCTTTCGTACGCCTCCCTTTTGGGTTATCTATATGCCAGTCCAAAATGAAACATTCATACTATTCATTCAAAAAGCTATTCTGCTGATAGATTAATATAATCCCTTGGGGTATAATAAAGGAAAAATTATTAAAGGAGGCCAACCAAATGGCTGTAAAAAACGTTGTAGGCATCTTAGGTGCCGGACGCATCGGCAAAGTCCATGCAGAAAGCATCATTAAAAATTTTCCCTATGCGTCCGTCAAGTATATAGCAGACCCTTTCCTGTCTTCGGAAGCAGAAGCGTGGGCAAAAGATCTGGGCATCCCCCATGCCGTCAAAGACTCCGACCTTATCTTCAACGATCCCGAGGTCGACTGCATTATCATCGGTTCTCCCACTCCCACCCATGCTGATTTTATTCTAAAAGCCTGTGCAAGCGGCAAACATATCTACTGTGAAAAGCCTATGGATTCCGATATCGGGCGCATCTACAAGGCTATCGATGCCATCGAAGAATCCGGCGTAAAATTTATGATCGGCTTTATGCGCCGCTTTGATGCCAGCCAGAAAAAAATGCGCGACTGCATCGCTGCCGGCAAATTGGGCAGCCCGGAGGTTCTCAAGCTCTGCTCCCGCGACCCCAATCTCCCGCCCTACGAATATATCGCATCCAGCGGCGGCATCTATTTCGACCAGATGATCCACGATTTCGATCTGGCCCGTTATTTCTCCATGAGCGAAGTAGAAGAAGTCTATGCCGTAGGCAACGCACTTGTCGATCCTAAAGTAGCCGAATACGGCGACATCGATACAGCCATCGCTGTTTTGAAATTTGCCAGTGGCGCCCTGTGCACCATCGATATCAGCCGACGCTCCAACTGCGGCTACGACCAACGCACAGAAGTTCACGGCTCTCTGGGCTGTATGCAGGTCAACAATGTTCCCGAGACCAACACCGTATTTCGTTGTCCCGACGGCGTCATAGCAGACAAACCGGTCTATTTCTTTCTGGAACGCTACCACCAGGCCTTTGTGTCTGCCCAAGAAGCTTTCTTCGACATGGTTAACAACGATCTTCCCTCTCCTGTCTCAGGCAACGACGGCCTGCAAGCCGTGCGTGTCGCGAAAGCCGCACAGAAATCTAAAGATGAGGGCCGTCCGGTCAAAATGTCTGAAATCGAATAATAATCCCATACAGGCCACAACACGCAAAATCTTGCGTACGGCCTAGTAGAAACGCAACAAAATAAACGAAGGCCGTCTGCATCTTGCAGACGGCCTTCGCTGTTTACCTCAAACATTCTCTTCTATCTTAGAACTCAAGCTCATCCTCATCGTCATCTTCTTCCTCGTCCTGCTCATGGTGTTTACAGCCGCATCCACACTCCTCAGTTTCGCAGATCAAAGCTTC
>JBMNTQ010000181.1:0-3888 GCA_050945815.1 Christensenellales bacterium | reverse complement strand
ATGTGCTTCAAGAAAGAGAAAAAATAACACCATACAAGCCCGATGGCTTAAACATCTATCAAAAAGCAGCCCGAAATTCGGGCTGCTTTGCTTTCCTTCAAAAACCCCTGCATCCCGGGGGACGAATACACAGCTTTTCATAGTCTATCTCAAAAACCACAATGCCCGTCACATACGGCGCAATCTCATATTGCTGATAATAGACCATCAGTCCCTCAGGGGTCAGGTTAAAGCTGGTCGGATTAAAATATTCCAAAATCAGCGTTTTATATTCCTCAAAATAAATGCCGGGGTTTTGCTGCATAGTCTGGTTTGCCAGTACAATAATCTGCTCGCATACTAATTTTCGGTAGTCCACTCCTCTTGGAAACAAGCTGCCCATGGAAATCCTCCTGCCGCTGTCCAGGCTCCAGTTATCGGAAGATCGAAAGGTCAGCCCATGGGCCCCTCCGGTATACTGATAACGGTCGAAATAGGTGCTCAGCGTACAATCCTCGTTCATGGTCAGGGCGTCGCTCAACTGGGCTTCAAACGCAAAAAAAGGATACCCCTGCTTTTGCGCCTCCTGCTGTGCTTCGATCGCTTGCTCCCAAAGCACTTTCCTTGCATACTGAAAAAAGCTGTCCGCCGTATTGAGGTAATGTGCATTGATACGGGTTTGCGCAGCCGAATTCCGCTCCAAGCGGATTTGCGGATATTGCGCTCCAAATTTTAATACAGTAACGCCCTCGTGGGTAAATTCTTTTTTAACAGAACAGCTCATCATTTCTGCCTTCAGGCTCTCTCTTTTTTTCACATGCGCCACCTCCTTTCTTTATCCTATGCCAGCCTTCGTGCGCCCATCTCAAAACACCGGAGTTTTCCATAAAATAATACGGCCCGCCTTTTATCAAGCAAAGCCGCCTCTTCCTGCAAACTCTTTCTGCCTACGCTCCTCAAGAACATACTTCCCAAAACGCAAGGTGCAGAGCCAGTCGTCACAAGCCCTGCACCTATTCCTGGGTTCCGTCGTTTCACCGCCCCGATCGCTCTGCCGTCATTGCTTCCTTCCCCAATGCCTGCAACCGACCGCCTGAATAAATTCCTGTACAACCATATCGATGTTCTTTTGCTGCCTAACGCTCACCACTCCATTGTCCATACAAACAACCCCTGCACTATCCGGCGTAGCTAAACGTGCGTCCTTACTCTGGCTCCTGCGCAACAGGTCCACTCCCTCATTAACTGCCCCAATCGCCTTAAAATGCTTATACATACCGTCTATAAAATGAATCGCTTCCACTTTATCCGATAAGCTCGCAATGCTCTTTTCCCCGCCCGGAACATAAACAGCATCATACATCACGGAATGTGTCGTCACAAAGTCCTTTGTCGCCTCCAACTCACGGCCATCAGCGCTTGTAATCAAGCCCAGATTCATCGCTACAATATCACAGGCAACCCCTGCCGCCATCAGGCTGTCCATCATCGGAGCAACCTCATCATAACAAAATCCATGATCGGCCAATATCGCGACCTTACGCCCCATCGGAGTCTGGATCGTGTTTTCCTGGCTTAATGCCGGCGACACCATCTTCGCGCCCGCTGCGCCCTCCTGTGTCGGCGGCTGCACCCCCACACCCTGGGCAATGCGCCGGGCCAGCTCACCGTCCACATTGTTAAACATATCCACAACACGCTTCCGGATTTTCGGATCTTTTGCGCCGCCTACTTCAAAATGAAATGCATCGATAATATGCTCTTTCTCTGTCGGCGTCATGCTGTTCCAGAAAAGGCTCGCCTGGCTAAAATGATCCAGGAAGCTCTCGCTGCGGCCGCGAATAACATGCCCCTCCACCCTCTGGGCATAATGCACAAATCCCCCTTCTTCCTCCGGCACCGGCTGCGGGTGGTTTTGGTTTAGCGCATTGGGAAAATAGGTTACCGTTCCGCGGTCAATGGTCATCCGGTGCATACCGTCGCGCTGGTTGTTGTGTATTTCTGCCAACGGCCGGTTGATAGGTAGCTCGTGGAAGTTAAATCCGCCCAGCCTGCTAATCTGGGTATCATGATAGGAAAACAGTCGTCCCTGCAGCAGCGGATCATTGCTAAAATCAATACCAGGCACAATGTTAGCCGGACAAAAAGCAACCTGTTCAGTCTCCGCAAAGAAATTATCCACATTTCGATCCAACGTCATCTTTCCAATTATCTTTACCGGCACCAATTCCTCCGGCCAAAGCTTTGTAGGGTCTAGTATGTCAAAATCAAATCCAAACTCCTGCTCCTCCTCCAAGATTTGAACCCCCAGCTCAAATTCCGGATAATGCCCCTGCTCAATTGCATCCCATACATCTCGCCGGTGGAAATCCGGGTCCTTTCCGCATAATATCTGTGCTTCGTCCCGAACCAGCGAATGAACGCCCAACAGCGGCTTCCAATGAAATTTAATAAACCGGGCTTTCCCCGCCTTGTTGATGAACCGAAATGTATTGACTCCAAACCCCTCCATCATCCGAAAGCTCCTGGGAATGCCGCGATCCGACATCACCCACATTACCAAATGGGCCGTCTCCGGAGCGCTGCTCACAAAATCCCAAAACGTATCATGGGCTGAGGTTGCCTGCGGTATTTCATTGTGCGGCTCGGGCTTGACTGCGTGAATAATATCCGGAAACTTGATCGCATCCTGAATAAAGAAAACCGGCATATTATTAGCCACAATATCGAAGTTTCCTTCCTCCGTATAAAACTTAGTAGCAAATCCCCTTACATCCCGAACGGTATCAGCCGACCCTCGAAACCCTGCCACTGTGGAAAAACGCACAAACACCGGGGTCTTCGCCTTCGGATCCTGCAAAAATTTTGCCTTTGTGTACTCCCCCATAGGCTCATAAACCTGAAAGCTGCCATGCGCCCCAAATCCGCGGGCATGGACCACCCGCTCAGGAATCCGCTCATGGTCAAAATGCGTAATTTTCTCCCGCATATGAAAGTCTTCCAGCAACGACGGCCCCCTAATCCCTGCCTTTAAGCTGTCGTCCGTATTGGATACCTTCACCCCCATATTTGTCGTCATTGGCTTTTGCGTGTGTTCCCGGGTATATTGTTCCAGTTGGTGCATTTTCCCCTGGCCATTCTTGGAAGATTGATTGTCCTGATTACGATCCAATTTGTTGTCCCTCCATTCATTGATCTATTGCAAACATCTTGCCAAATATCGCCATTAGTTTTCCCGTTCCAATCGTTTCTATTCTCCTTTGTCTTAAACGTAAAGACAAAAAAGGAGCCGCATGATGCAGGCCCCTTTTCATAGTCGTTTAAAGACGGTCTCTACGCTGAAATCTCCATGCTCAGCCGATCGGCAATCAAAGCAATAAACTCTCCGTTCGTAGGTTTATCATTTTTATTGTAAATATTATAGCCAAATATCTGATTAATGTTCTCAATTTTCCCCCGAGTCCAAGCTACCTCTATCGCATGTCGAATGGCGCGCTCCACCTTGCTTGGCGTTGTATCAAAGTGCCGGGCAATCCCCGGATATAAATCCTTGGTAATGCGGTTGATCATGTTTGCATGTTCCATCACCATCCGAATAGCCTCCCGAAGGTACTGATAGCCTTTTATATGGGCAGGAATTCCAATCATCAAGAATATGCTGGTAATCTTCTCATCTAGGGAATGCAGCTCTGCACTTCGCTGAGCAAGGGGGTTTGCAGGCTTTAGGTCCGGTGTCCCATAGATCTCCTGAATTCTCTTATGTAAAACCTTTAAATCAAAAGGCTTAACCATATAGTATTTCACGCCGTATTCGCAAACCCTCCTCACAATATCCTCCTGCCCCATTGCAGACAACACAATCACATCCGGCTCCTTCGGCAACTGCAGCTTCCTCATCTCCTCCAAGGC
>JBMNTQ010000180.1:0-3900 GCA_050945815.1 Christensenellales bacterium | reverse complement strand
TGTTCCTGGCAGAGCTGGAGGAAAAATACAGCGTTTAGTAAAATAGATATAAGCGCCACTGCCGGAGGACGACCCTATGTTAAAGAAACGCCGCAGCCGACGGTTGAGAAAAAGCCTCAAGATTTTCAAGCGTAAACGGATTGATTATAGTAAGTACGTTAAGGATTTTTATCTGGAAAACGGGCTTGCTTACATTTCCTGCAACATTGAGGATTACTACGAGATAATCGACAAATATTCAGTTGAAGGCTATGAGTGGCTGAACAGCCAGTTTGCCCATTTTCTGGAAACGAACGCTCACTATATCCCGGTTGAATATCCGATTGTGCTGGAAATTTGCGGTGAATGCCTAACAGACAAACAGCAGGCAACGGTAACAGAAACAATCGCCGATTATTACAGCCTTAAACTTGGAGATCACCAGCTGGCGCTAAGTGACAACCTGCGCAAGTCGATGGTTCTGCTTTTTTTCGGACTGCTGCTGGCAGGCGCTATCTGGTTATTGCGCTCTATCTATCTGATTGGTTCTATCAAAGAATTAATTTTAATCCTGTTCTGGTTCTTTACCTGGGAATTTGCCAACCTGGCCTGGCTCGAGCGCAGCGATCTTAATGCAGCTAAAACAGAAGCCGGCCAGCTGGCAAGCATCAAAGTTATTTTTAAGGAGACGTTTATTGATATCCCGGCCGATCAAGCTGAAATCGAGCAGATTATCGCCGAAATAATTGATGAAGAAAATATGGGCTAACATTCGTCTGCGGACACACCAGAGGAGGACTTTTTAATGATAAGTGAAACTGATTTGAAGCACCTGCGCCGCTGTGTTCAACTGGCCGCGCAAGCAGTGGCAGAAGGAGACGAACCGTTTGGCTCGGTACTGGTTTCGGCTGATGGGGAAGTACTGGCTGAAGACCACAATCATGTAGCAAGCGGCGACAACACCCAGCATCCTGAGTTTGCCCTGGCACGCTGGGCAGCTGCCAACCTGAGCCCGGAGGAAAGAAGCAAAGCCACAGTATACACCTCCGGCGAGCATTGCCCGATGTGCGCTGCTGCCCACGGCTGGGTGGGTTTAGGCAGAATAGTGTATGCCAGCAGTTCTGAGCAGCTGGTGCAGTGGCTGACGGAGATGAATGTGCCGCTGGGCAGGGTGCGCAATCTGCCGATTAAAGCGGTTATCCGCAACACAATAGTTGACGGCCCCGCTCCGGATTTAGCCTCGGAGATTCGCCGGCTGCATCAGGAGTTTTACACTAAAAGCTACTCAAATTAGGAATCTGTAGAGACTGCTTCCAAAAATTAAGCATAAAAGTGCAGATTAACTGTATAATTATTGACTACTGTGTTAGTATCGTTAGAGTTGTAACTATTTAATAATTTGCTTCAGGTCATCATGGCGTGGCTAACAAGATTGAGCGAGACATAAGATGCGCAAATTTCGCAGCAGAACCGCCCGGCTGATTTATTTAAAAACTTTATTTATTCTTATGACAGCAGTCTTTGTAGTGACTACTGTCTTTATCAGTAGAAGTTTAAAGGATTTTTTTTACAACCTTAAAATATCCGAAGCGGAAAATATCAGCAGAAGCATTTCCAGCGACTTGTCCCACGCTGGGGAGTCTGTCCACCTGATTAACGAACTGCTCAATGAAAAGCTGCTTACCACCGCCAAGGCTGTAGGACTAAATCACGATAATCTCGATAACAAGAGGCTAGCCGAGCTGGCAGCTATCTTCGCTGTAGACGAAATATATGCTTATAATACCGACGGGATTATTGAATATTCTGCTTCCGGTAAGTATGTCGGTTGGCAGATTCATCCCGGTCACCCGGCTTACGAGTTTATGAACAGCGACAAAGAATCGATGACAGAAGAAATTCGTAAGGATTCTGATAGTGATTTGTATTACAAATATGGCTACATCAAGACCACGGATGGTTGTACCATCCAGATCGGAATTTTGGCGGAAACTGTACAGGAAATGCTGGAATCGTTCCGCTTGCAGTCTTTACTGGAAAAAATTATTGATGACGATGTTGTTGAACTTTTTGCCATTAATAATCTTTATCAGATTTCAGCGAGCACCAACAGTGAAATACTAAACCATCGTATTTTGGATAAGGATCTAATCAGTCAACTTGAAAATAACCAGATTTATGGATCTATTAAAACGGTCGACGGCGCTGATGTGTATCAGATTTATGTACCGCTGCAATACAAATCAGAACCTGCCAGGGTTGTTGCTGTCAGCTTTTCTCTGGAACCGATTAACCCGATAATCCGTAAAACTACCTACATCAGCCTGGCAGGGCTGAGCATAGTTTATTTAGCCCTTTTAATCGGGATGATCGCGAACTATCTTTATAATCGACGTGTATACAATTTAGCTTACACCGACACTCTGACTAAGCTTCCGAACAGAATATCTTTGCTGGGCATGCTGGAACGTGATTTGGAAAAAGGCAAGCACAACCGGGCTGTAATAATTGTTCGCTGTGAGAATATGGATCTGATAAATTCTGTCTACGGCTACGAATATGGCGATCTGGTGTTTCGGGAAATCGCCAACCGTCTGAAAATGCTCGAGAATAAGAATCTTCAGGCTTTCAAATTCACAGCCAATAACTTTGTAGTTTATTTAAAAAACTACCAGGATAAAACTGAGCTCGTAGCAACTCTGGCGAAAATTAAATATCTGTTTGAACGTCCGCTTTTGATTGGCCTTGAAAGCGAACACCTGTTCATAAAAATAGGAGTAGCTGAGTACACGGATCCCAACCAGACAGCCGGCGGTTTGTTGCAAAACGCTACCCTGGCCTTGAATTATTCCGGTTCCGACGAAGCTGTTGGTTATCATTTTTTCGATGAGCAAATGGAGTTAAAGCTGCAGCGCGAAGAGTGTATTGAAGATGATATCAGAGCGGGCTTGCGGGATGAACCAACTGCGCAGCTCTATCCCGAATTTCAACCGATAGTTGACACCGAAAGCAACAAAATCACCGGCTTTGAATTACTGGCCAGGCTGTATTCCCAGGAATTAGGCCAGGTATCGCCGTTAGAATTTATTGCAATTGCCGAGCGCAAGCAGCTGATCAATCAATTGAGCAACCGGATGTTGCGGGCAGCCTGCGCTTTTATTGACCAGCTGAAAAGGGAAGGCTTTGGCGATATCAGTGTAGCTGTCAACATTTCTGCTATCCATTTACTGCAGGATAATTTTACTGCCCATGTGTTGGGCATTGTGAACGAAACCGGTGTAAACGGGCATAATCTGGAGCTTGAGATAACCGAAACGATCCTGATGGAAAATTACAGTATTGTCAACGAGCGGCTTAAGGAGCTGCGAGCTAACGGGATCAGGATTTCAATCGATGATTTCGGCACCGGCTACTCCTCCTTTTACCGCTTGAATGAGTTAAATATCGATACCTTAAAAATCGACCGTTATTTTATCAACGATATCAGCCAGGCCAATAAAGACGCCTCGATAACCCGCGATATTATTTCGATGGCGCATCGGCTGGGGCTGGAGACAGTGGCTGAGGGAGTCGAATTGTCCGAGCAAAGGGACTACCTATTAGAATATGAATGTGATAAAATACAAGGGTTCCTCTTTAGTAAAGCGGTGCCAAAGGCAGAAGCTATAGAGCTCTTGAAGAAAAATGCCTGATTGTTGCCAATAAAGAATAAACAATGATCTTAAGATAAAAGTAACGGAGATATGAGGACCCATGAAACACCCCAAATATAAAAGCGCCTCTATTTTCGTAAGTATCCCGTTTACATTCATAACTGTTACAATTATCGCAGTTCTTATAGCTGTCTTTACGGTGCTTGACAGTCCAGCTGAACTGGTTGGTGCAAGTATCGATTCGGTACTGAACCACCATCTGAACCAT
>JBMNTQ010000179.1:0-3982 GCA_050945815.1 Christensenellales bacterium | reverse complement strand
ATTGGGCAACACTTAAAATACGCTCAGCCATAGAGTTCACAGGCCTCCACAGTATTCTCTAGCAGCATGGCTATCGTCATAGGCCCTACGCCGCCGGGCACCGGTGTAATAAACGAAGCGATGCCCTGTGCCTCATCAAACTTCACATCACCTTTAAGCTTGCCATCCACCCGCGAAGTCCCCACATCCACAACCACAGCGCCGCTCTTAATCATATCCCCGCCAATCATCTCCGGCTTGCCAATGGCACACACCAATATATCCGCGTCCAGCGTCATCCTTTTCAGGTCCTCAGTCCGGCTATGGCAAACAGTAACCGTCGCGTTCTCTCGAAGCAGCAGCAAGCTCACAGGCTTGCCCACAATATTGCTCCGCCCAACCACAACCGCATGCTTGCCGCAAATGTCAATCCCCGTGCTCTTGATCAGGGTTATAATGCCCTTGGGCGTACATGCCACAAAGCCCTTCTCCCCCACCATCAACGCCCCCGCACTCTGCACGTGAAACCCATCCACGTCCTTCCCAGGAGAGATAGCACGCAAGACAGATAGCTCGTCAATATGCGCCGGCAAAGGCAGCTGAACCAGGATGCCATGGATTTTGGAATCCTTATTCAATCGCCCAATCAGCGCCAAAAGCTCGCTCTCCTCCACGCTGTCCGGCAGGCGGAATACCTCAGAGTAAATCCCCACATCCGCACAACCCTTCTCCTTGTTACGCACATAAGTCTGAGATGCCGGGTCCTCTCCCACCAGCACAACTGCCAAACCCGGGGTCTTGCCCCCCTTCGTCAAAGCCTCCACCCGCCCAATCAAGCCTTCCCTTACCTGGGCAGCAATTTTCTTTCCGTCTATGATCTTCGTCGTCATATATTTCTCCCTTCAAGATGTTGGGCTGCCCCAAGACGTGCAACCCCCACAGCATTATCCTTCGACATCCCTCCCGGCGCAAAACAAACACCGCCCACCCTCGAGCTCAAATATTCCCGCAAAAAAAGATTCTCCGCCACACCACCGAAAAGAAGCACATCATAAAGCCCCGTTTTCTCCATCCCCGCTTTCAAAAGAGCCTCCAGAGTTTGTGCCACACACCACTGCGCTGCATACGCGATTTCCTCCGGCGCCGCTGCACCAATCAGCCGCAGCAGAGCGGTCTCACAGCCGGAAAATCCGCAATCCAACCCCCGTACAAACACCGGTGGCCGAATCTTCCCCGTCGCCTGCTTGCTCAGTTCATACAAAGCCGGCCCACTGGGGAAAGGCAAACCCAACGCCACACCGATGCGGTCAATCAGCTGCCCGGCATGCAAATCCTGGGTTGCGCCCAGCAGCTCCACCGACCAGCCGCAGCCATGGGCCGCTATACGCAAAAGCTCCGTCGTTCCGCCGGATACATGCACAGCCAGAAAGTCCCGGGCAAAACCGGGGCTCAGTGCCGCCATCAAATGCCCTTCCTGATGCGAGGTATAGAAAAGAGGCGTCTGTTTCGCCATAGCAAAAACCCGGGCGCTTTGCACGCCGGGCAGAAAAACCGGCATATACGATTGCTCCCTTGGCCGAGGCGCATTGCTCACACAAACCGCGGCAATCTCTGCGCCGCAGGCAAGCGCCCTCTCCAACACCCCGGGAATATTTTTCAGATGCTGAAACAACGCCTCCGACTGCCGCAGCCCCCGCTGGCCATCTTCTACCTGCAAGCCTAGCCGCGCATCCGCTAAGACGTTCCCTTCAGCGTCCACCACAGCCGCTGAAGTGGTATACATACTGGTGTCCAACCCGAGATAACCCTTCATTGCTCTGTTTCCAGCGCCCGCAACACGCTGCCCAACAGCCCGTTGATAAAGGCCGCGCTCTTCTCTCCGCTATAAATGGAAGCCAGGTCCACCGCTTCGCTCACGGAAACCTTCCGGGGAATTTCTTTGCAATACAACATCTCATAGACCGACAGCCGCAAAATCGTCAAATCCACCCGGCTCATCCGCTCGGTTTTCCAATCCACAGCATAGCTGCGGATCATATCATCCAACTCCGGCTGCTTGTCCTTGATGCCGTCTACTACAGCGTGAATATAGTCCCTGTCCACATTGTCTAATTCCACGCTGCAAATCTCATCCCCAAGCTCGTCCAATGTTTCCTCGCCGCTGCCGCCCATCCACCATTCAAAAGCAAGCTTCATAGCAGCATCCCGTGCAACTCTCCGCGCCATACCCGGCCTCCCCTAATCTCCCGATTTTCTAAATAGTTTCTCTACAAACGCAAATATCTTCTCCCGATTGGTCGGCCCCGTCAGCCACCAGCCCAAAAACGCGCACAAGCCTAATAAAGCCGTGCGCCAAAATCCGATGCACAATACTAGGATGCCCAACAACAACCCTGCCGCAACACCCCAAAATCGTCTGTTATTTAGAAGCTTGGTTTTCCATTCATTCAAATTCATATCCAGCCCGCCTTAGCAATCAGTCCACCCGTGCCTTCAAGTTCAGCGACGTATCCTCCACAAAGAACTGAATCTCCTGCACATGCACCCCAGAATATTTCTCTACATACTCCTTGGTGGAAGCCTGCAACTGTGCGGTAATCCGCGGAATATCCGTCTCCGGCATCAAGGAAAGCTTGGCTCGAATCTTGATTTGATCCTTCAGCAAAACCACCTGAACCTTAACGTCGCGCACAAAGCTGCTAGAGCGAATATGCTTCTGAGCAAGGCTATCCAGCGTAAAAAGAGAAATCCTGACCGAACCATGCTCCGATACATTCAGCAGAATATCCTGCTCCGACTGCATCCTGCCCTGAGGCAGAACCAACAGCCTGAGGCAAAGCAACACAAAAACAGCAGCTGCAATAATGGTCAAAAGCCGTGTTAAAGAATCCGTCTGAATCGAGGAGAACACCAGCGAAACATCATTCAGCCCCCAGAATCCTATGGCAATGAGAATCAACCCGACGCCAATAAACAACCCGATGATGGTGAATATAAGTAAAACAATACGGTCAAATAAAGATATCTTCATTTGTGTTCCTCCAAAAAGCAAACTGCATAAAACGATACAGGGCCCTCTGAGATCATCAGAGGGCCGCTTGTCAAGCAACTTATCTTACCCGGGGCTCCTCAATTTCTCTATAAGCCTCTTTGGGTTCTCTCTCCACCTGGACACCTTGCACATAGACATTAACTTCTACTATCCGTAAACCCGTCATGGTTTCCACAGCGCTTTTCACATTTTCCTGAACATTCTGCGCAACCGTATGTATGGCCACACCATAGTTAATCACCATATAAAGGTCGACGGCGGCTTCTTCCGTGCCTACTTCAACTTTTACGCCTTTTGTCAAGTTCTTGCGCCCTAAAAGGTTTGCAATGCCATCCACAATCCCGCCGCTCATTCCAGCGACACCGGGAATCTCCACAGCAGCCAGGCCGGCAATGGTAGCAACCACATCACTGGCAAAGCTGATCTTACCGATGCTGGTCGTTGCCTGATGGGCTTGCTGAACTTTTCTTTCCTCGCTCATCTCGTTGCACCTCCGTCGAATTGTTTTCTACATTATATCAAAACCCTACTGTTTTGACAAACAATTCTGCCGGAAATCGTGCTTTTTTTACAACTCACGATTTGGGAATCACCTTTATGTTATCGCTGCTCGCTCCGGATTCCGTCTTAACAATATCCAAAATCTGGGCCACCTGTGCATCCTCCAGTTTTTCCGAATCCACCACCACGTTAACCGAGCCGCTCTGGATGGTCACCACTACATCGGTAAATCCCTTGGCCTTAACCAATCCCTCAATGGTAACTTCCTTTTCCATCGCCTTACTGATCTCTATTTTCTGCTGCTGCGCTTCTTTCAGAGTATCCGCGTCTGTCGCATCATTGTTGATCACCGCGTCTAAAAAGGCAATCTCCTGAGTCCGAGAATTCTCCCTCTCCGACCGAAAGCTGGTAAAGAAGTTCCTGGAAGCCGCGGCAGCGGTTTCTTCGTCC
>JBMNTQ010000178.1:0-4024 GCA_050945815.1 Christensenellales bacterium | reverse complement strand
ATAGACGCTGTCACCGCTGTTGAGAATATAGGCGGTCTCCCCCAGCACCACCTGAAGGGTTCCCTCGATAACCCAGATAAATTCCTCACCCGGATGGGGGTCCACCAAACCGCTTTCCCCGCCCGGGGAGATAAATTTGATCATCGGCTCCATCGTTTTATTCAGGGAAGAAGCCAGCAGTTCGCAGGAAACCGCCGCATCAATCTTAAGAATACTGCCCTCGCCCCTTTTCACCAACACATGCGCCACGGTATCCCGATCGAGCAGATCTCTCAGCTTGACGGACAATGCGGATGCCAATTTTCTCAACGAAGACAGAGACGGGTCGGTTTGCCCCCGCTCAACCTGGCTGATAAAACCGATGGAAAGTCCCGATATTTCCGAAAGTTGCTTGAGCGTATATCCCTTTCCTTCCCGCGCCATTTTTAACTGCGCGCCCAACGTCATAGTGTAGTTTCTCCTTTGCCCGGTTTTATATACAAGATATGCTTATTTTCGACGTTTGTCAAATTAAATTTTACAAATATCGAAATTTTTTTACTTATGCTAAATTATAATCCTCTTTTTTGTGCATTTGCACACACGACGCAGATAAAAGCGCGGCGGATCTGTTTTTCGAAAACAAAGCCCTGCGTGTCGCTGCCGCCGGCCGCGGCTGTTGAGGATTACAAGGCGCTGTACGAGGCTGAACGCGTCGCCCACAAGCAGACGCAGTCTGAGGTGGACAGACTGCGGGATGTTGCTGCTGCGGTAACGGACTATCTGGAGAAGGCGCGCGGGATGCTGGGGTAATGCCAGGCATGCGCAAAAGATAAGATTTTGCGAGTGTTGGGGGTCAGCTTGGGGGTCAATTATGATTTGCATAATAAAGTGCATTGCAATCCCTCTCAAAAAGAGGATTGCAATGCACTTTTTTCTGGTGGACGATAACGGGCTCGAACCGCTGACCCTTCGCACGTCAAGCGAATGCTCTACCAGCTGAGCTAATCGTCCATGTCGCATGGGACAAGTGGTATTATACAGGATAGTCGGTTGGAATGCAAGGCCTTTCATCAAAAAATCCCTCGCCGCCCCAGAAATTACGACAGGGGGTGTAGGCTTGTCAAACATATTGGACAGAGAGGTTTCGATAAAGAATCCCGTACATCTCCCGCATCGTTTTCTGGATATCATAGGTGGATACCCCCTGGGAATACAGGAAAATCACCTTGTCCTCGATGGCCGACACATCCGTTTGGTGCTTCTTGACCAGATGTGGCTCATATTCGCCCTTCCGGTCGCGGGGGACGTTGATCTCTAGCTCCCCCAGGCTGCCCTGTGCTGTCTTCTGGGAATATCCGGTTCGGCTGTTGTCTGTGTCTTTGTTCTTGTAATCGTATTTTAATAGCCCAGCTCACTTTCAAGCTCCGCGTCCAGGGCTGTCTGGATTGTCTCCGCCGTCAGCATCTTGACGAAGTTGTGCACATCCTCCATCGTCCTGACCCCGTAGTCTTCCATCAGTTCCCCAAGCTTGTTGTTGTCACGTCGTTCTTTTCTTGCCATAATGAAACCTCCAAAGTCATCAGACTGTCAAAAAAAGGCCGCTCTGGGCGGCCTTTTTGCTATAACAAAGCTGATGATGAAAATGCTTGAGCGTGGAGAAGATTTAAGGTATACAACAAAATTCGTGTGTCTGGACAGTCTGATTCCCGAGGGGCACCTTCTGCGAAGGATCGAAAAGGTGATAGACTTCGGCGAAATTTATGAGATGGTGGAGTACCTCTACTGCGAGGATAACGGCCGTCCTGCCGTTGCCCCGGTGGTGCTGGTAAAAATGGTGCTGCTACAGCATCTGTATGGCATCAAATCGTTGAGGCAAACGGTGAAAGAGGTGGATATGAACATCGCCTACCGCTGGTTCATCGGCTACGACATCGACACGCCGGTTCCTCATTTTGCAACAATCAGCTATGCGTTTGCGAGCCGGTTTCCTAGTAAGGAGCTGGCAAAAAAGACGGCTCGGGTGTACGACGAACAGCTTCGGGAGGAAATCAACACGGATCGGGAGGCGCATGGGAAGAAGGCTCTTGGAGATCGGAAGGATGACGACAATGAATCCGGCACAGGCGCAGTGAAGGAAGTGAGCAGATCGACCACCGACCCGGGGAGCGGACTTTTTCACAAGGGTGACCACAAGGTGGAGTTTGCCTACACCGCCCATGTTGCCTGTGATGAGAACAACTTTGTCCTCAGCTGCGAGGTAACACCCGGAAACGTCCATGACAGCATGGTTTTCGACGGGGTGTATGAGAAGGCTGTAGGGAAGTTTGAAGAAGCGCAGACGGTAGCGGCGGATGCCGGCCACAAAACTCCGTGGATCTGCAAAAAAGTGCAGAAGGATGGGCGCAGCCTTTCCACCGCATACAAACGGCCCCTGAGCGAGCCCGGCTTTTTCCGCAGCTATGAGTATGTTTACGACGAATACTATGACTGCATCCTTTGCCCAAACAATCAGGTTCTGAGATACTCCACCACCAATTGCGATGGATACCGGGAGTTTAAGAGCAGTCCCCGCATTTGTGCTGCCTGCCCGTATTTAAGCCGGTGTACCGAGAGCGCCAATCACCAGAAGGTAGTGATAAGGCACATTTTGGAACGTCATATGGACGCTGCCGAGGATTTTCGTCACAGCCCGGCCGGGCGGGGAAGCTACGGTTTGCGAAGTCGGACAATCGAGAGGGTGTTCGCGGATGCCAAAGAGAAGCACGGCATGCGCTACACGCTGCACAAGGGGCTTTATCGGGTGCGAAACTGGGTCAGGCGTAAATTTGCTGCCTTGAATCTTAAAAAATGGCTATGTGGGCCTAGAAGGGTCCTTTTTTCTTGCATTCCTTTGCTTATACATGACACAAACCCCGATTCCCATTTTGGAAAATCGGGGTTCTTTGACAGTCTGGTCATTGTTTTGTTCTACCTGACTTCGGAGGGTTACACAATATTTTCTGCGCGGCCTGGGCAAATGCTACCGCGGGGAACCACCTTGACGCCTATTTGGACACGCTGGCCGAAAGACTGCATCTGTTCATAAGGCTTGGGGTTGTACTTCTTCTTCGCTTTATTGCATTTAGGGCAGCGCAAGTGTATGGTTTTTGTCATGAGAACCTCTCAATCTCTGGGGGTAAATGGGTTTGTGACAAAACCCATTCTACACCAAAGCTTGAGAGGTTCTCAACTTTCATTTAGCTGCAATACGGCAAGGCGTGCCGCGAATTACTAAAATACATAATATTTTCGTGAGCTTACATAAGCTTGAGGACTTTTAAAATTTGCTTCAGTTCCGAGCGCTCGTTATCTTCCAGGCCTACCAGAGGAAGCCTCATATACCCGCCGCGCAGGCCCATCAGGTTCATTGCCTCTTTGAGCACGCCAAAGCGGAGATTTCCTTCACCGTAGATTGACCCGCCGGGCTTCGCCTGTATTCCCGTATCTCCACGCGCCGCGGAACAACGTCCCACGAAATCATAATAAGGTTTCATCATATCGAGAAGCGAGCGTATCTCATCAAAATCATAACGTTGCGCGGCATTATAAAGCTTTATGGGGTACTCGGGGAAAAAGTTTCCGAAGGGCGACACCATGCCATCGGAGCCATAAGGAAACTGATACGCATACCACTTTTCTCCGAATCCACTACTGATTGCTACGCCGGACCCCTTGAGTGCCTGAACCATGGCATCAAACAGCATCAAATGCGGCGTGTTTTCCTTAATGCCGCTAATTTTGCCCTCGGTCCTTTCAATGAGTCTGAGCATCAGCTTGGGGTTGACCCACGACTGCGAAAAGGCCGGATTGTTGTAGACGATGATGCCAATGTCAATGGCCTCGGCGACTTTCTGATAGTGCTGCAACATTCCCTCCACGGTGGGGACAAAATAGAAGGGATGAATAATCTGTACGCCGTCTGCGCCTAGTGACTGAGCATACTGTGACATCCTGATTGTCTGATACGTGCTGGCACAACCCGTACCGGCGATGACCGGATGCT
>JBMNTQ010000177.1:0-4055 GCA_050945815.1 Christensenellales bacterium | reverse complement strand
AGCAAATACGCAGCTTTATTGGCTATTCCCTAGAGACAGCAGGGTTTCCATATACTGCTGTAGGCACAGGAGAAAGCGCACTAAACAAGCTTGTGTCCGAACCCATCGACCTTATGCTGCTGGATCTGGGCTTGCCGGATTTCGATGGTATGGAAGTTATTAAAAAAGTACGCGAATGGTCGCAAATGCCTATTATCGTAGTTTCTGCCCGGGACCAGGACAAAGAAAAAGTCGCCGCACTGGATTTGGGTGCAGACGACTATTTGACAAAACCGTTTTCCGCCGCAGAACTACTCGCACGCCTTCGGGTCGCAATTCGGCATTTATATTGGCAAGGAAGCAAAAATGAACAAGCCATTCGTTCTGTCGGACAGCTAAAGATCAATTTCGAAAAGCATCTGGTGTACTTGGATGATGCACAACTGCATATGACACCCTTAGAGTACAGCCTTCTCTCCTTGCTTTTTCGTAATATGGGTAAAGTGCTTACCACACAGAGTATCCTGGGGGAGATATATGGCTTAAACTATGGATCAGACACCCAGGCTCTACGGGCTTTGATGGCCGGATTGCGCAGAAAAGTCGAGAAAAACCCTTCAAAGCCTCGCTACATCATGACGGAAATTGGAGTGGGCTATCGCTTGGTTGATGAATAAAACGGACCGCAAGCAGGGGTTCCGAACAAAAGCCTATTCGGCAAATCAGCCCTACTTGGGTGGGGCTGTCCCACATTCTGCATTAGGTTCGCACGTGAGAAAAGCCCCCTTCAACGATCTGTTCGGCTGCGTCTCCTGTCCGGGTCATATCCATCTAACTCCTTTCATTTTATAAAAAAAGACGCTCCCGAAGGAACGTCTAATGTAAGCTCTTCGTTATACCCTATGCAGCGAAGCGAATATGGTATAATCCGCGCATGTTCGTTTGGCCGCTATTACACTATGTTCTTATCAATCGCGCGAATGGACGGCAGCAAGAAGGCCAGCATACCCAGCGCCATAATACCAAGGCCCGAAATGAAAAACCATACATGAACGCCTATCTGCTCCGCAAACGCTCCCGCAAACAACAACCCCAGCGGCATAGCTACAGACATAGAGCTGACGGAAATCGAGAACACGCGCCCCAAATATTCCGGCTTGATGCGCTGTTGATAGAGCGCGGTCTGTACGCCATAAAGCGGTGCCGATAGGCCCATAACCATGCAGCAAACGACAAATAGGATAAAGCCTTCCCGGGGTAATGCCCCCGATGCCACCAACGCAGCGCCCATAAGAAAGATAGACAAGCATATCGTCCTGGTTTTTTTCTTAAAGCCGCCCCAAACGCCCAAAATAAGTCCGCCGCCCAGCATCCCAACCGCAAAAGCCACTTCCGTAGCTGCAGCATGAGCCGGTGTCCCGTTAAAATAGTGCATGCTCATCAACGGAAACAGCGCACTGATGGGCATATACAAGAACATATACAGCATACCGATCCAAAGCAGCGAAAACAATCCCCTGTTTGCGCGCAAAACCTGGTATCCTTCTTTCATCTCACGCATAAAGTTTTTGGGTACGGCGGCTTCGGATAGAGTGGGTTTCGGGATTGCCACCAGCGCTACCGTCATACACGCCATCACCGCCCCGGCAATATCCAAAACAATGATGCTCGTCAAAGGCCATATCGCATAGAAGAATGCGCCTGCAGCAGGGGCGATGATAAAGCCGACAGAGCTTATTGCCTGGCTGTAGCCGGCGCATCTAACCAGCTTGTCTTCCGGTACCAAAAGCGGCGTTATCGCGCTAAGTGCCGGAGTATGAAAAGCCGTGCCAATGCTACGTACAAATAAGACAAGCAAGATAGCCCACACCGAAAGCTCTGAAACCAGCGCGATTATTGCCAGCACGCCTCCGGCTAAAGCAATAAGTAAATCCGCGCCTATCATCACCAGCTTCCGATTCAGCCGGTCAACCCAAACGCCGATGAACGGCCCCAACAGCGCCTGCGGCAAAAATCCGACCAGCGTAGCCAGCGATAAAACCCATGCCGACCCCGTCTTTTCCGTAAGATAAAAGATAATCGAAATTTGCAATATACCGCTTGTAATCAGCGATATACCCTGCCCTGATACTATGGTAAAGTAGTTTCGTTTCCATCCTGTCTTGGGTACTGTCATATCAATCTCCTCAAAGTAGATTCAATAGAAAAAGCAGACATCCACCCGCATAGCGAATTTTTGTCTGCTCCACAGCTACCATACCAAACGAAAACAGAGGTCCTCACAAGCTCTCCATAAAAGCCGTGTCTTCCTATTCGTTTTGACAAGCGCAACAAAAAAACCGCTAACGCAGAGTTTGTTTTTTATCAACTTATCGAATACGAATATAGTACACAGATAGGATGCTCCTCATTAAAGTTTCAACCAGTATAGCATACGATGCTATCCCTTGGCAATAACCAAGAATAGCCAAGTTGGTCTATAAGCTTGTCCTCCAACACCGTATCTAAAACATTCACACACACTTCTTCTCTCTAATCAGAACTAAATGGATCCTCCAAAAAAGAGCATCCCCCCTACCCAACCCCATCGGCTCGAAGATCAAGGCCGAAACTCCGCAAGAAATTGCCGCCAGCATAACCGCATAGTTGTTTCCTGATCACGCCAACCACAGGCAAAAAAGCCCCTTTATCCGTCGCCATTCTGCCCCCTCCCTCGCCAACCATGAAAATCCGCCCGTTGCAGGAAGCAACAGGCGGATTTTCGGTTTCCAGCAGGGCAGCTTTTTCAGCCCAGCTTGGTCAAATACATGTTTCGATCTCGTCCAAGATACTCTGGTCTACCCTCAGGTCCGCAGCAGACAACGTATCTTCCAACTCGGCTACGTTTGCGCAACCCACAATAGCATAACCATCCACCGCATTGTTGGTCAAATACGCAATGCAAAGCTGCGCCGGGGTAATCCCCAGGTCTGCGCATATTTTATCCACCATCTTAGAACGCTTGATATTCGTCTCCGTCGCATACATCCTGCCCCGGGGAATCAGCCCTTCTGCCCCCAGCTTCGGATAGATGGAGAAGAACCCCACGGCCTGCGCAGAATAGGCCATCACTGGAAACTTATTCTGCTTATACCAGTCATAATCGTCCGGCAGCATAGGCAGCATCGTGTCGTCCGGCATCATATCCATCGTCACATAGGCCATGTTCCACTGAATCTGCGACACGGTGAACGGTGTCTTCCCGTTGCGCAGTGCATACGCATTGGCCTCTGCAATACGCTTGGTGGTCCAGTTAGACGCCCCAAGCGCAGTGGTCATGCCGGCTTTTACACACTCATGCAGCGCGTCCATAATCTCATCCACCGGCACCTTCTCATCATCGCGGTGCAAAATATACAGATCTACATACTCTTCATCCAACACCGCCAGGCTGGTGTTGATATCATAGCGTATACAGTCCGGCGAAAGCCTGGAATAGTGCATATCCCGCAATTCTGGATAGGCACCCTTGGTGCTGAGGGAGATATTTTTCCGCATTCCGCTCTTCTTCAGCCATTTTCCCACCGTATACTCGCTCTTGGAGTCGCCGTTTATCACTTCTCCATTATAACTTCTGGCGGTATCCACCGACTTCCCGCCCAATTCAATATATCTGTCCAGAATCTTAAAGGATTCCTCCATAGACTGCACAGAGCCCATGGTAAAAGCCCCCATGACGATTTTAGACATCTCTTTTGGCCCTTTGATAGTCTGATAGCTGCCACTGAACATATCTTTGCTCCTTTTTCGTCAATTCCTTCCTAATCGCATCAGTCTGTCCTATGCTTTCAATCAGGGTCGTACTCAGCCGAAAACGCTTTTCAAGAAAGCCACATCGTCGGCCAGCAGTTCGTACTGATCTTCCTTCTGATCGCGCAGGGGTTTGGTATAGTAGTAGTTTTCCAGGATAATCCAGCCCGAATAATTCTCTTTCTTCAGCTTCTTCTCCGTAATCTTGAACTTGGAGTTGCCTTCCCACAGCAAGGCTCCCGACAATACGCCGCCTTCCTCAAAATCCCGGCCTATGCAGCTTTTTA
>JBMNTQ010000176.1:0-4100 GCA_050945815.1 Christensenellales bacterium | reverse complement strand
ATCGTTTGCGGTTAGTCCTTCCGCAGACATTTCCGCAATACTCCGCAGCACGTTAACGGCTTCTGGTTTGTAACGCTTTTTACGGCCTGTACCTGTTGCAGGGATAAAGCCATCAAAGCGATCTCGCCAACTGCGCAGGGTGCTTTCAGGAATATTCAATTCCCGCGATATTTCCGCAATCGTCAGCAGGGTCATTTTTCCCATAAATCAAGGCCGTTTCTAATTAAAACCTGTTTTAGTTCCTCTAGCGTTTCAGCCGTTCGCTTGAATGAAAACGCAGCTGACAGTTCACCTGATGCCGTTGTTGATTCCTTGCGGTTTGATTCAATAAAATCATCTATCCAATTTCTGATATTTTGTTTTTGTAAATCAGTCATATTGCCCCCCGCAATCTTTTTCTACCATTCCGCAGACATTTCCGCAATACTCCGCAGCACGTCAACGGCTTCCGGTTTGTAACGCTTTTTGCGCCCTGTTCCCGTTGTCGGTATGAAGCCCTGGAAGCGGTCGCGCCAACTCCGCAACGTGCTTTCCGGTATATTCAATTCTCGCGACATATCAGCAATCGTCAGTAATCGTTTAGACATTACAAATACCCCTGCAATCAATCTCTGCTATATAAAATATCATGCAGCTGTTGTTGTCGTGCCCCCGCCTTGATGTTTATTTTAATAATGCCTGCCCCTGCCGGCTATGGTTAACCCTTCCAACTCCGACAAGGTGACAAAACTTTTTTATTAAGTGTTGCTGTTCCCCTGTGACGCCGTTTAAGGCTGTTTAGCTGTCTGATAGCAAGTAACCTGATTATCACGCACAAACGCCGTCAGCGGGCTTGTAGGGCTGTCAGCAAGCATGATTAACAGTCTTTTTAATTCAAGCGTAAAATAACGGGGCTTACCGGATTGCTTAAACAATGGCAATATCCCCCTGGGGCTATGACTGATGCGCCCCCTTTGCGCCTGTTAGAAGTGGCTATATACAATACCGGCGGGAAAGATAGCTGATACTGACTGACTTACGTTAAGGGGGGTGTAGTGCAAAGCTCAACCGATTACTTTTGTGAGGGGTTAAGGTTTCGATGGGCATGTTAACGCAAGCCCCCTACCCGCATTTGTAGCGTATCGCGACAATCATAAATCAGGATTCAGAAAAGCAATGCAATATCAGTCCGCGCACGCGCGCGTGGGGCTTCATACTCTCGCGCCATTGTTAGCTAATCGTATTAGACAAAATGGTGATTTTGCACCAAAACACAAATCCCCGCAACGCCCTATTATCAGGCATTACAGGGATTTCAGGCAATTATCAGATGCTAAAATAAGTGCTTTTCGGTTGAATTCCGTCACCGGTGGACATTTTGAGGCTTTTTAGCGTCTTTTTTTATAATGTTCGCTGCCGTTATTTTAAGTCTTTTTTATCATGTTTGCTAGTATGCTTTTTTATCACGTTACTTTCTGACTGATAACATTCATGCAGCAGTGTGATGCGCCTTGCTGTAATACTACCAATTATTCCATGAGTGCTGCAGCTATATTCCCCTACAGTAAATACTTTGTATTTATTAGGTTGACTATTTTTTACTTAATCAGCTGTTTTAGCTTGATATACGGGGCTTTCTGCTGTTGTAATTAGGGTTGACTATTTTTTACTTAATAGACGCTTAAAGCCTTTAGGCAAGGGGCTTTATGTGGTTTTAACTTCAAACAAGCAATTTGTATGACATTCTAATAACCCTGCTGCCGTCAATATAGACTTTATCTTTTTTGATATAACCCTTTTGTTCTAGTGCGCTCAATGCCTTGCTTATATAAGACGGGTCTTTTCTTAATTCCTTAGATAGCGTGAAAATTGACGGGTACACGCTTCTGTGCTTGAAGCTGTATTTCAATAACAATACATAAAGTTTGAATTGCCCCGCTGTTACTCTGCCGTCAATAGCGCCGTATATGGCGCCGGTGCTAACAAGCGTATAACCTGTGCCATAAGTACCCTGTGGAATAGCCTTGTAGAAGTATTCGTGCCCTGCGCGCCGGCTGTAATGCCTTAATACTTTTATCAGCCCCATACCCTCTAAACGGCATATGCAGCCTGTTAGTGTAGGCTTTGTTATACAGACGTTTCCTGTATTTGCTCTGATTAAATAGTTGTTTAGCTGACTGGTATTAAGTCCTTCTGAATGAATCAGAAGCAGTCCATAAACTATTAGGTCATTGCCGGTCATTTTGTGCAGGTGATTCATGATGCGATTGTTATACGCTCGGCTATTCTCTAGATGTAGGCTGTCTATCGTATTCGCCCTGGGGCAATCTATTCTGCTGCAATAATCGTTTAAGTCAGCCTGAAGCAATGGATCGCTTATGGTGCAGCCCATTAGTTTATAATCGCCATGCCAATAAGCGTGAAAATCTGCTTCAAGTTTGTTTGCGTTCTCTGGTGGGCTGTTCCTGCTATTCCATTGTCTTATAATTTCTCTGGTCTTGTTTTTTGTATGTCCTGCCATTTGCAGATATTTAATCAACCTGCCCTGCATGAAGTTACGCTGCCCTGCAGGTACGCCTTTGCCGGCTTCTATGATGCAAGGTAGCTTGCTATTGTCCAGTTCAGGAATAATTACAGGTGCTGCTTTATGCCTTTTTAATGGTGTCGGAAAGCTAGCATGTGGCATTAAGTCGACAAGTTTATAGACTGCATCTGTATGCCTTATGGTGCGACATAATACCGGCTCATGCTTAACGTTATAAGTGCCTGGCACACGCATAACTCGCGCAACTTCAGCAGCCCGCATATCAGCCCCTGTGCGCTCTGCAATGCCCTTTAAGATAGGCTCTATTTCGGCGGGATTGGCAGGTGCGCTTAATGTCCAATAGGCATGAAAGCCATGCCCTGAATTAACCCATAAAGACGGGGCAGGTATTCCTTGCTGTGATAGCCTTCTCTCTATTTCTGCAAGTTCTAGATTGTCATAGTCGGCAAATACAAGGTTTGAAACTAAGCAATTTTCAGCTTTGCCATTAGTATTAGATTTACGCGTAAAAATACCGACATAAACATTTTTGTCAGTCGGTGGGTCATAACAATATATGCTGTTCTGGTCGTGAAATAAGCGGTTTACAACGCCCTCGTTTGTTATTTCTCTGATTTCAATAAGTCCTGCTTCTGGCAGCAGGTTCATGAATTCCTGAATCATACCAAAATGCCCCGTCTTACAACTTTTGACTACAGATTGACAGGGGCATTCGGTGTGCTATCATAAGAATTATTACGAATATGATTCCACTGCCCTGTGAGAATCTGTGCCACGAAGCCACGTCTGCAAACGTGGCTTTTGCTTTGTATTTATTCCATTTTAGCCGTCAGTATAGGTGTTAGCAAGTTATTAAAACACTATATGTGGTTTTTTATACAAGTTTAACACTCAAGATTCACACTTGAAATTTTAGGATATACGGCTCTGGGGGATTATCTGTAAATACTAGTGTCCTACAGATAAATACCGTTGACTTAATACACAAGAATAAATGTTAAATTTCGTCATATTTTTTCACGCTGATTTAGCAATTTAAGTAACTGCCTGGTTGCTCTGGTACCCTGCCAACAAGCGCTAGCGCCGTAAATACGCGCTTGAAGCTATAAGGCATGGTTTATGTCAACTAAAGGACTACCGCGCGAAAATATGTACAGTACGGGGCTGAATACAGGATAACGGGGCTTGCAGGGCTATATGCCGTAGTGGTCAAGGCTTCCCTCGCTTGCGCTTGTACCAGGGCTTTTCTAATTCATCAATACGCTTGTGCAGCTGATCTATTTCCTGCTGCATCTTTTCGCGTTCAGCTTGCTGCAGCATCATCTGTTCAATCATAGCTGTTATCTTAGCCAGGTTTGATTGTATGCCGTAGGCTTCCAGGGCTACATTGCGCTGTTGCGGTTCGCTGCTGCTGTTGTCCGATATATCAATAACACGCTGATATGAAAGGCTTAGCCGTTCCGCAATATCGTTTGCGGTTAGTCCTTCCGCAGACATTTCCGCAATACTCCGCAGCACGTTAACGGCTTCTGGTTTGTAACGCTTTTTACGGCCTGTACCTGTTGCAGGGATAAAG
>JBMNTQ010000175.1:0-4105 GCA_050945815.1 Christensenellales bacterium | reverse complement strand
GTGCCGGCCGGCACTTACTGCAGCCCTGGGAGGAACAGCTAGCCCGCTTGGGCGGCATGATCGTTGGCCACCGTACGGACTTTGTGGAGGGGCTGGCCCAAGCGGCTTGGGCGGCGCATAGCAATATCTGCGGCCAGGCAGAATTGCTCGAGGCGGAATATTGTCCGTCTCGCCGCGCTGAGGATTTACTGGAGGCACTGCAGAGCAGGCAGGAGCAGGACATCCGGCTGGGCACTACCTCTGTCGGGCCGCACCGGGATGATTTGCTGGTGCGTATCGACGGGAAGGATACCCGGGTATATGCGTCGCAGGGGCAACAGCGTACGGCGGCCCTGTCGCTCAAGATTGCTCAACTTCGGCTAATGGAGCAGGAGATGGGCGAGCCGCCGCTTTTGATGCTGGATGATGTTCTAAGCGAACTGGACCAGGAGCGGCAATCCCAGCTGTTTGAGGCGGTGGAGGGCGTGCAGATGATTATCAGCTGTACGGATGCTGCTCGATTGCCTAGGCAAGGTAGGGTTTTTCGGGTACAGCAGGGACGCTTGCTGGCCGATTGAGGCAGGGGAAAGGGCCTGTTTTTCTATACTGGGACGTATGGCGGGAGGATGCTATATAAAAAACTGGGGCAATAAGAAAAAGGTGATTTGGCGGCATGATTCAACCCTGTAAACCTATGGAAGCTTAGGTTTACAGGGTTTTTTTGACGCAGAAGGGAACGGACGCTTTGGCCGCAAAGCATTTTGATAGGCAACCTAAAAAGCCACCCTTGGGCTTTTAGCCTGTGAGGATGGCTTTTTTTGAAAGATAGAAGAAAAGGCTTACAAGCCCATGGGCTGGCCCACGATGATGACGGTTGTATCTACTGCCAGAGGCCTGCGACGCAACTCGACATAGGCGCGGCAGATTCTGCCCTCCACCCGGCAATCCACGCAATAACCTGCTTGAACGCAAGGGTTATCTCTGCCCAGACGCTTGTTGTTTAGCGGACAGGCATAGCGGCGCATGTATTCGTAGGCTGCATCTTTATTCAAACAAATTTTATTCGCACCGACTACCAGCAAAACTTTTTTTGGCCCAAACAGCATGGCGGCAACCCGGTTGCCTACTGCATCGATGTTGTAGATAACGCCATCCATGGAAACGGCATTGCAGCCGGACAAAAACACATCACATACTTGCTCTTTGTATTGTACGAATTGTTTTTCCTCCGGGGTTTTAGCTTCGCTATGGTCGTAGACCTTTGCGCCTATCTCGCGGCATTTATCTTGAATGCCCAGTTCTTTTACCGTCATCGAGCCACCGAAACCGACTTCCATATCCGTTTGGATAAAGCTCATGATCAGTTTTTTCGCTTCTTCTTTGGTGGCGACGTATGTTGCTTCAAATCCGTTTTTGATGAGGTTGGCAGCAGTCGTTCTGCTTAGTTGCTCGGCTTGCCAGTCATATACTTCCTGTTGATACATAAAAGTACGCTCCTTTCTGGTTCGCTTTGTTGTGTATGATAGAATCAACTCATGCCTAAAAGATGGCGCGCGTTGCCACTGAATATTTTTTCTTGCTCGTCTTCATTCAGCCCCAAGTGGGCGACAAAGATGCGCTCCTGCTCCGGGCTATGCCAGGGCATATCTGTCCCGAACAGAATTCGGTCGGCTCCGTGGGCGCGAACGATATCAATGGCCCGATACATGGGTACAGTGCCTGAGCATAGGGCGGTGTCGAAATAGATGTCCTTGCCTACAAGGTATGTCTCGACGTCGGCCCAGGCAGAATACCCCCCGAGATGGGCGGCAACGACCGGAGCACCGCCAAACAACGGGAGAATATTGGACAGTGCCTTGGGCGAGCAGTGGGGCGGCAGGGGCATGCCGATGTCGTCGCCCACGTGGATGGTGGTGATGAGGCCTAGCTGGCCGATATATTCATAGAATGGGAAAAAAGCCGGATCGTCTGCCTGGAAATTTTGATAATCGGGGTGTAGCTTGATACCCCGAATGCCCAGACGCTTGATCTCGTCTAGGACGCCGAAAACATCGGGGTCTTGTGGGTGGACCGAAGCAAAGGGTATGAGCCTGTCGCTGGCAAAGCTTAGGCAGTGTTCCAGTATTTTTTGATGCTGCCCTGGCTTTGTGGCGATATTGAGGACAACAGAAGCGTCGACGCCGTATTGGTCCATAGCCGACAGCAGGCCGCTTACTGTGCCGTCAAAAACAGGAGGCAGACCGCCGCTGTTTTTCTGCAGGAGTTTAACGGTTTTTGCTGCGATTTTATCGGCAAAAGCATGGGTGTGAAAGTCTATTAACATGATCATCGGTTCCTTTTTATCATTATGCTATCTATTATTCCATCTTATCGAGGGATTTGTCAACTTTGTACAGGGGTACACGAAAAGCTTGAAAAGAGAGGTTGAAAAACAACATAAAACAAAAGAAAGCAAGATAATCATATGCAAAAATGGAAAAACCCTTGCAGTTTTCTAAAAAATTGACTAATATAAACGTTAGAAGACAGCAAGGCTATGCTTATCCCCGATATTCTAATAATCGGCGGTTCCTAGGAAATAATAGTAAAATCGACCGTGCAAGTGTTTCTATACCCACATAATTAAGCATGAATCCCGAAAAGAAAAGCAGCATTTGGCTAGGCGGCATATAGAAACGCTTTTCTACAGTATTCTATAAAAATTCATGAAACCAGTTTCTTTCAGTAAAATTCCAAAATAATTTGTTGCAGCAGGAGGAAGAAAGATGAAAAAGGCAAAGATTGGCCTGTTGGGTACCGGACGTTTAGGGTTTGTACATGGGGAGAATATGCAATATCGTATTCCGAACATCGACTTGGTGATGGTCTGTGATGCCAATCAGGAATCTGCGGACAGGGCTGCCAAGGCTCTGGATACCAAGGTTTGCTATGATTTTGAAGAAATGCTGAGCAACGATGAAGTGGAGGGCGTTGCCATCGTATCCAGTTCCTCGATGCACTGCCAGCATATAAAAATGGCTATGGAAGCGGGAAAGCACGTATTTGTGGAAAAGCCCGTCAGCACCTCTGCTTCCGAGTTGCCTATCATCTATGAGGCTGTCAGCAGCCGTCCTCAGCAGGTCTTTATGTGTGGCTACCATAAGCGCTATGATGAGGAATACCGGTATGTTGTGGACAAAATTAAAGAAGGATTGATTGGCGAGCCGACCCTTGCAAAATGCACGAACCGCGATCCGGAAGCGCCGCCCATCGAGTATATGGCCAATGGCGCGGGTATCTTCTTTGACCTTTGTGTTCATGAATTTGATGTGGCGCGCTGGTTTTTAGGCTCCGACCCTGATACGATGTATGCCAGCGGCGGTGTATATGTCTATGATTTCATGAAACAGTATGACGACATCGACTGTGCGACGGTTTCTATGAAGATGCAAAACGGAACGCTGGCTTTGCTGGACGTCAGCCGCAACGCCAACTATGGCTGCCATATCCACGAAGAAGTATTTGGTACCGACGGCTGCATTCAAGTAGGCACCATAGACAAAAACACCTGTATAATCTATAAGGATAAGAAAAAATATACTGAGACCGGGCCTTGGTTCCTCCAGAAGTTTGCTAAGGCGTATAGAAACGAGCTGGAGGAGTTTGCCCAGCATATTCTCGACGGCACCTATCCCGAAGCTACAGTAGTGGATGCTATCCGTGTTTCCCAAATGGCGATTGTGGCAAAAAAATCCTACGATCTGGGCCAGCCGGTTAAATTTGATGGCACCATCTAAAGACATGTTCTGCATAGCCAAAGGGAGGGCAGGCTTTCCCTTTGGCTGTTGGATGATGTGGCTGGAAAGCAAGATAATGGATTGACAAAAGATCGTGTAACAGCTAAATTACATAATGTCTCAAACCATTTACAAGTATTAAGTTTTCAAGACACCATATTTTTCTTGCAAGAAAGTGGTTGAAAATATCCAAAATATCGTATATGATTATTTTGTAACAAAATTAACCGAAAAGATTTTATCGTAATAAAACAACAACTTGATCTATTCGAGACAGACAACATAATTATCTGCGATTTCTGCAGGAAACGAGTCATTATTCTACAAAACATTGCAAACACAAAGATACA
>JBMNTQ010000174.1:0-4167 GCA_050945815.1 Christensenellales bacterium | reverse complement strand
AACGACAGCCCCCTGCCGAATAATTCTATCATATAATATCCGGTTTTCCGGCGGATATACCACATCCACCCCACAGCCTAAAACCGCTATGGTAGGCGAATCCCCCTCCAGCGCTCCCTGGTGGGCAAAGGAATCCACGCCCCGAGCCATCCCCGACACCACAGTCACCCCCGCACCAGACAGCTCCCTGCCCAGCTTAACCGCCACTTCTTGGGCCGTCCTCGTACAACGGCGCGTGCCCACAATCGAAACCGCCCGATCACACAGAAAGCTTTCGCCCCGCCAGTACAAAACCGGCGGCGGATCAACAATTTCTCCAAGCATAGCCGGATACTCCCCAGACAATCGGGTCAACACATGGCAATCAGCAGCCTCAATGCGCCGCAGCACATCTTCCATATATTCATCCCGCCGGGCGCTTACCAGCGCGGCTTTTATCTTGGTTCCAAAACGATCCAGCGCATCGTTATCCACCCGGGCGCTGTCCCAAATATTTCGTACATCTTCAAACCATTCCAAAAGGGCATAAAACCGCCGCGGTCCTATATTGTCGATGCTAGACAACCAAACCCAATATTTTTCCTGTTCGGTCAGCTTTGCCATATGCCCTCCTCCCGCCGATGCTACGACCAATATTTTCTATCCAAGCTGCGATATTGTATCGCCTCGGCAATATGGGAAGCGTCAATCTGCTCCACGCCCGCCAAATCCGCTATCGTACGGGCAATCTTTAAAACACGGTTATAGCCCCGGGCGCTAAGCTGCAGCCTAGAGAACGCCATAGAAAGCAAGGCATCCGCTTCCCCGTCCAGGCGACAATATTGTTTCATCAACGCATTGCTCAACTGGGCATTGGTGCGTATACCCTTTTCTTTGTAGCGTGCCAGCTGCCGCTCCCGTGCTTTCTGCACCCGAGATTGAACACATCCCGACGATTCCTCCTCACAGCCCTCGCCGCTAAGCTGTCCATAGGAAACCGGCCCCATCTCCACCTGCAAATCCATGCGCTGCAAAAGCGGCCCGCTCACCTTCCCCAAATAACGACGAATCTGCATCGGCGTACAACGGCATTCCTTCTCCTCACAGCCGAAATAGCCGCAAGGGCACGGGTTCATCGCCCCTACCAGCAAAAAGCTCGCAGGATAAGTAACCGTGCTCTGTACCCGAGCAATCGTCACGCGCCTATCCTCCAGCGGCTGGCGCAGCGCCTCCAAAGCATCCCGCTTAAATTCCGGCAACTCATCCAAAAAAAGCACGCCGTGGTGCGCCAAGCTAATCTCTCCCGGCTGGGGCGGCCTGCCGCCGCCGGTCAGCGCAGCCAACGAGATCGAATGGTGTGGCGCCCTAAATGGCCGCATAGTCACCATCCCGCTTTTGGGCAGCGCAACACCCACAGAATGTATCTTCGTGATGTCCAACGCCTCTTCAAAGGTCAAATCCGGCAAAATAGAAGGGATACTACGGGCCAGCATCGTCTTTCCCGAGCCGGGCGGCCCGATAAACAAAAGGTTATGCCCCCCGGCAGCAGCGATCTCCACTGCGCGTTTCGCTTCCTTCTGCCCTTTCACCAAAGATAGCTCCCCAACACAGCCGCCGGTTTTGTCCACATCCTCCCAGCGAAGCCTCTTCTGGGCAGCCAGCTGGATCTCGCCCTTGAGAAACCGCAAAACCTCAGACAACGACGAAACGGCTATACAATCAATCCCCGCCACAAAAGCGCCCTCCAGGGCATTATCCGCAGGCAAGAAGAATTTGGAAAAGCCCTTTGCCCGCGCGTCGATCACCATAGGCAGAGCGCCGGCAATAGGCCGGATTTGCCCGTCCAGCGCCAATTCTCCCACCACCGCCGCTTCCTCCAGCAACGAAGGCTGCGCCTGGCCGCTGGCACACAGAAGCCCTAGGGCAATGGGTAAATCATAAAGCGAACCTTCCTTACGCAAATCCGCCGGCGCCAAATTGACGGTAATACGCTGGGCAGGAAAATCATAACCGCTGTTTTTGATGGCGCTGCGCACTCTGTCTTTAGCTTCCTTGATAGAAGCGTCCGGCAAACCCACAATATCAAAGCCGGGCAGCCCATTGGAAATATCCACTTCCACCCTGACAGGATAGCCGTCAATACCCTGCAGCCCATAACTACCAATATTGGCCAGCATACGTCAAGTTCCTTCCATCCCACCTGCTAACTGCAGGTAAAATATAACAACACTATACCACTAATGCATAAAACCTTGCAAATTTTTAAGGTCTCTCTTTAAAAATAAATAATTTATTACCCAAAAAATTAACGATTAGGGAAAATGGCGTTGCTACCAAATTGGCCAAAATAGTCTGCATACCCCACACGTTTTGGCAAAGAGTCAGCACCAAGGTCGCCACCCCCAGCGCCACCAAATTCACCGCTATAAACTTCAACAGCTCAGGCATGTTCCATCGGTCTTTTGCCCGAAACGTCCACAACCGGTTCAATATATAGCTGTTGAGCACACCGCAAGAATAGGAAATCACCTTGGCAACCGTGGGATTCATGAAAAACACCGAAGTCAACAGCCATAACACGGCAAAATCAATCCCGGTGTTAACGACGCCCACAATATTGAATTTTATAAACTGAATCAGCCGGCGGCATTTCCCCGCTCCTGCCGAAAATCGCCCCATAATCTATCCTTTCCGATCCCGCCATCAAGGTTTCGCACTAACCAAAGATCGTCCACGCCGGAATGGTCCTGACAAATCTGGCATAGCCGATATCCACAGTCATCCCCGACAACAGCGGATAATACAGAATAAAGAAGATCAACACCACTGCCATATACGCATAACGCAATCTTACAAGCTTGGGCCTTCTCTCCTCAATGTATTTGAAAAAATAGACCAAAGCAAAGACCATAAACGGCACCGTAGCAAAATAGTGGTAGATGAAGGTCGCCCTTGTCACTGCAATCCAAGGCAGAAAATTAGCCGCTATGCCCACAAACACCAGCAATATCCCCGAATCGCCTTTATAGCGCCCCTTAATCGCCCAATAGCCCACGGCCAACATTGCGACAAAGCCCGCCCACCAAACAGCAGGGTTGCCAAACGACGAAATTGCGGCCACTTTCCCGGCCTCCACCGCGCCTTTATAATACCAAATCGGCTTAAACATCAAGGGCCATTCCCACCACTGGGAGGAAAACGGATGTCCGGCAGTCAGCCCGCTGTGGTAGGTCAGCATAAACTCCTGCACACCCCAAACGCCGGACAGATCATAGGCCTGTCCTTCCACAACCAGCCTATACGGCAAATACGATGCCAGGTAGATAGCCAGCGGTATAATGATAAAGAACAGCAGACAAAGGAAAAACAGTCCCAGTGTCTTCTTCTTATAGCCCGTCAAAATACCCACCAGGCGCATCCTCTCTGCGCCTTGGGCCGTGGAATACTCCTCCAGCGCATAGAGGTACTCCCGATAACGCTTATAGAGATAAATCAGCAGCATCACAGCCACGCCCAACCCCGCATACACGCAAATCCACTTGCTGGCAATTCCCAGTCCCAACATCAGCCCGCTCAGGAAAAGCGGCGGCAAACAGCTCTTCAACGACTGGGTATTGTAGTTCGTAGTCGTATAGAAGCGATACATAAAATACAACATCGCAATAATAAAAAACACACTATAGGAATCGATCGTAGCGATTCGCGTCTGAGCGAAATGCATAAAATCAAAGGTGAATAAAAATGCGCCTAGGAAAGCATAGCCCGGCTTTTTAAACAGCCGCTTGCCAAAGATATACATCAGCGGCACCATCCCTATGCCAAAAAGCGTGCCCACAATGCGCCAGCCCAGCGGGTTCATGCCAAACACCGCCACCCCCAGCATGATAAAAATCTTACCCAAAGGCGGGTGGGAATTCTCATAGGGTGCCAGGCCATTTAAATGCTCAAAAGCCGTACGAGCATGGTATATCTCATCAAAGTACATATCCGTCATAAAAGAGCCTACTTCCGGAATCCTGTCCTGCTCATCAAGTAAGTGGGCAGGAGAAGAGTGGGCATACGACGATACGCCGTCCACAGTACCGATTGAAGCAGGAATCCGAGCGCCGTTCTCATCATAAAAGGCCAGCTCATTAAACCATAGTTTTCTACTGCGCGGCTCTAGTTTAACACTGCTCGCAGGAAATT
>JBMNTQ010000173.1:0-4177 GCA_050945815.1 Christensenellales bacterium | reverse complement strand
ACCGCGGGAACCGGCAGCGAGGCCGATCAGTGGGGCGTTGTGACCAACGAGAGCACCAATGAAAAAATCGGCGTCGGCGGGTATGATACCAACTTTCCCGTGCTATCCATCATCGACCCGGAACTGATGGTGTCGGTGCCGCCCAAATTTACCGCTTACCAGGGCTTTGACGTCCTGTTCCACGCCACCGAAAGCTATATTTCCAAATTTGCCAGCGCTATGAGCGATATGTACGCTCTGACAGCGATTGAAAATGTGGGCAAATCCCTTGCCCGCGCAGTAAAGGACGGCACCGACATGGAAGCCCGCGAGGGCATGGCCTTTGCCAATACCCTTTCCGGCGTCGTAATGACCGTCAGTGTAACAACAGCGGAGCACTCTTTGGAACACGCCATGTCCGCCTATTACCCGGAGCTGCCCCACGGCGCGGGGTTGATTATGATTTCAAAGGCGTTCCACGGCTTTTTTATCGAGAAGCACGCCTGCGATGACCGCTTTGTGCGCATGGCACAGGCCCTTGGTATGAAGGATGCTTCTAAGCCTGAAGATTTTCTCGCCGTCCTGCCAAAACTGCAGGAGGACTGCGGCGTGGCTAATCTGAAAATGAGTGACTACGGCATCACCCCCGGCGAGTTCGACAAGATGGCTGCCAACGCCCGGGAGACAATGGGCGGGCTGTTCCTCGCCAACCCCTGCGATATAACACATGAGGATTGCGTGGAAGTATTGAGGAAGTCCTATCGATGATTGGCAGCGGAAAAGGAGTACGGAAAATGAATTTAAGCAAGTTTTTGGATCATTTAAGCCGTAGTTTGACCGTGGAGAGCGGCTCGAAAGTCCACCTCTTTATGCACAAAATGAGCCAAGAGGCGCTGCGCATTACAATGGAGCTGAACAATGCCTACCATACATCTGAGGAAATCCGCGACTTGATGTCCAAGCTGATTGGAAAGCCCGTGGATGAAACATTTGCCATGTTCCCGCCCTTTTACACCGACTGCGGAAAAAAACATCACCTTCGGCAAAAATGTGTTTATCAATGCGGGTTGCAAGTTTCAGGATCAGGGCGGCATCACCATCGGGGACGGTGCGCTCATCGGCCACAATGTGGTGCTGGCCACCCTCAATCATGATATGGCGCCGGAAAAGCGGGGCAATATGCACCCGGCGCCCATCGTGATTGGTAAAAATGTGTGGATTGGGTCAAGCGCCACCATTCTCCCCGGCATCACCATCGGAGAAGGTGCTATCGTTGCTGCCGGTGCGGTGGTCAATAAGGATGTCCCCAAAAATACCGTTGTTGGCGGCGTGCCCGCAAAAGTTATCCGGCAAAGCGTCTATGAAGGGTAAGGGAGAGAAGCTATGAAAAAACCTGCAATCTTTGCCGCCTTGCTGTTGATGCTGGCGCTTATAGGCTGCTGGGCTCCACCAGTGGTAGAGCTTTCACAAGGGGCGGGGCAGAACCTTTCCGAATCGCCAAAGAGCCAGTCCGGCCAAATAGAAACGGCTTCGCCTGAGGATGCGGACAGTTCTTTCCACCATCCAATGAGCCGGGAGATCCGCGTCCGGCTGACCTTCGAGGGCGGTGAGGCAATGGCCGTTTTGATAGATAATCCGTCCACCCAAAGCCTTCTGGAGCAATTGCCCGTCACCTTGACGATGGAGGACTTTGCGGACGCCGAGAAGATTGCCTACTTCCCGAAGAGCCTATCCCAAGACGGCGCGCCCAAAGGATATGACCCGGCGCCGGGAGATATCGCCTGCTATGGCCCTTGGGGCAACCTCGCTGTTTTTTATGGAGATCAGCCTTATACGGCGGGACTGATTCCTATGGGAACGATCGAATCGGGCCTCGGTGCACTGTCCGCACAGGAGGCCGGCTTCGGGGTAGTTTTCCAGATGATGCATGATATGAAGGAGGAAACATCGTGAGTAAAAAAGTTTTGGTTCTTTCCACTACCCCCCCGCAAGCGCGGCAATTCCGAGCTCTTAGCCAAGGCGTTTGCCGACGGCGCGCAGCAAGCGGGGCACAGCGTAGAGATGGTTGCTCTACATGATAAGACCATCGGTTTTTGCATGGGCTGCCTTGCCTGTCAAAAGACGGGGCGCTGCGTCATCCGCGATGATGCGGATATCATCGCGCAGAAGATGGTGAATGCAGAGGTCATCGCCTTTGCTACGCCGGTTTATTTTTACACCATGAGCGGGCAGATGAAAACCATGCTGGATCGCTCCAATCCCTGCTTCCCCGCAGAGTATGCTTTCCGAGACATCTATCTGCTGGCAACGGCCGCCGATGATGAGGAAAGAGCCGTAGACGGCACCGTGGACAGCGTGCAATGCTGGGTCAACTAGCTTCGGAAAGGCGAGCTTAAAGGGCGTTGTGCGCGCGATTGGGGTGATGGATGCGGGAGACATTAAGGGGCTTCCTGTCCTTCACGAAGCCTTTGAATTGGGCAAAGCAATTTCATAATACTTCCTTTGTTCTTTTGCAGTTTTGGTACTGTTAGCGTATTTTCCAACTTTTCCCACTAAAGGGGCAAGTTCTTCGGGATAGGAGTCATTAGCAATACCATTCCACCAAGTCGAAGACATCGGGCACACCTTGCAACCGACGCGAAATAAACCAAGGCGGCAAGCATCATTAAATAAAATTTTGTTTTTTATCAAGTATAGATACACTTCTGCTGTACCCCATTCTAGTATAGGGCTACAGTTGACCTGATTTATATTTCTGACACCCTCGCCAATTGCATCATACATAGCGCGGGCTGCGCTTTCTTCTTTTCGAACACCGTCATACACAACAGCTTTTGCATCATATTCACCAGTAAGTTCTCCCAACCCTTATTTTCAACGGTTTGGTGTATCGTTAAAAGATAGCCTGATTTTCGGTGCAACTTTTAACGATTACCTTTCTTTCAACGATTTACCCCTGCGGGTTTCCGGAAAAACACCATAGTTCGTATCAAGTGTTTTCAGAAAACAGCTGTTCAAAAACACCAACTATTTCTACAAACCGAATCACACAAATGCAGAAAAGCCCACAAACAGCGGACTTTCGGACAATACAAAAACCACCTGCTGATAAAATCTCTTTTATCAATAGATGGTTACTGATTTGCCCTGTGCTGCCAATAAAGATGCAACGCTCCGGTGCGGGCATAAAAATACCGCGAACCACTTTCGATGATTCGCGATATTGTGAGCGGCAACTTGCCGCTGCGAGTGATGTTAATTCGGGATATCACCTGTTTTTTGATAGGGATTTAAACTATCACTCCGTATATTAAACATGATGGGAGATGCGGGATACTTGTTTAAGCTTGTTATAAACATCCTTGGGCCTGGTTGGGTTTGTGCCCATTCCGGGCCTTAGTGCACATTGTAAGTATCTGCATATGATATCGGCACAGTTGTCGGGCCTACCAAGCTGTCAATGCTAAAATGATAATTGTGTCTATCTCCCCATGTAAATCCGAGATGTTTTTATAGTAAGCCGCTCTGCTTCATCGGAACGCTTGATGCTGGCCCGTGCCTCTGCTACTGTATCTCCATACATCTCCATGATTTTGCTAATACGATACTCCTTTGGGGCATAGATGAAGATTTTTACGACATCTTTATAATCACTCAGAACATAATCTGCAGCGCGTCCAACGATTACACAGGTTCCGCTGTCGGCAATTTTTCTTATAATTCTATCCTGTGCGACAACCGCCAGTTGAATCACATTTGTACTCAGGTACAAGTCATGTAATACAGTGGGTAAGTTTGCGTTGATCTCCGAAACAAATTCCTTGTGCAGCCCGCTTTCCTGCGCGGCAAGCGCAGTCATTTCCTTGTAGTAGAAGGGAATTTCCAGCTTTTCCACCACTTTTTTCCAATCTCCTTGCCCGCAGAGCCATGCTCTCTGGAAATCGTAATGATTGCGCCCTTATGTGACGGCTTGATAACTGCGGCGTCCTTTTCCGCTACCATAAAAGAGTCCTTGCCCAGCGATTTAAAATAAGGAACAGTCAGGGCTATCACTACGATCATGGCAATCAAGTCAGCGGCAGGGGCAGCGAATAGAATGCCGTTGATTCCCGTGCCCGGGTTGTTTGTTTCAAATATATGGGGCAGAAGAATGACAAGGGGGACAAAGCAGATAATATCTCTTGTTAGGGAAGCAATG
>JBMNTQ010000172.1:0-4186 GCA_050945815.1 Christensenellales bacterium | reverse complement strand
ATTCATTTTGAAGAATAAGCCTGCCAAATGGATTTCGGGTAAGGATATTATTTTGCACATTATCGGCATGATCGGCGTGGACGGGGCGCTCTATCGTTCGATGGAATTTTTTGGCGATGGGCTTTCGCACCTTTCTATGGACGACCGGTTGTCTATGGCGAATATGGCCATTGAAGCCGGAGGCAAGAATGGTATTTTTGAGGTGGACGACAAAACAATTGAGTATTTGAAGGCTCATGGAGCAAAGCCGCCGGTTGTCTACACGGCTGATGCAGATGCGCAGTATGATGCGGTTTATGAGATAGACCTCTCGACGCTGCGGCCTACGGTAGCTTTCCCGCATTTGCCGGAGAATACCCGAACCATCGACGAGACGGGGGAGATCATGATCGACCAGGTTGTGATTGGCTCCTGCACCAACGGGCGGCTGGAGGATTTGCAGATTGCGGCGGATATTATAAAGGGTAAGAAGGTTGCGCCTCATGTGCGCGCCATCATTATCCCCGCGACGCAAAAGATTTATCTGGATGCTATGGAGCAGGGATTGTTGAAAATATTCATAGATTCCGGCTGTGCGGTGTCTACGCCCACCTGCGGGCCCTGCCTGGGCGGCCATATGGGGATATTGGCTAAAGGTGAGCGGGCGGTTGCGACCACCAACCGGAATTTTGTGGGACGGATGGGACATCCGGAATCGGAAGTATACTTGGCTAGCCCGGCGATTGCCGCGGCTTCGGCGATTGCAGGGAAGATTGTTTCGCCGGAGGAAGTATGAAAGGGGAGCGTTTTTAAATGAATGCGTATGGTAAGGTAATTAAATATGGGGACAATGTAGATACGGACGTGATTATTCCGGCGCGCTACCTGAATACTTCAGACCCAACGGAATTGGCGGCGCATTGCATGGAGGATTTGGATAAAACGTTTATCTCGCGGGTGCGTCCGGGGGACATTATGGTGGCAGGAAACAACTTTGGCTGCGGTTCCTCCCGGGAGCATGCGCCGATTGCCATCAAGGAAGCGGGGATTGCCTGTGTGATTGCCAACAGCTTTGCGCGTATTTTCTACCGCAATGCGATCAACATCGGGTTGCCCATCGTCGAATGTCCGGAAGCTGTTCGGGGGATTTCGGAAGGGGATGTTGTGGAAGTGGACTTTGACAGCGGTATGATTGTGAATAAAACCAAGGGCGAGACTTATGAGGCAGCGCCGTTTCCGCCATTTATTCAGTCGATTATTCAGGCTGGAGGCCTGGTAAAGGCGATTGAAAAGAACCTTTTGGAGGATCGTGTGTAATAAAAAACGCCGGTAGATTGGGCGATAAAACGGGTGCGGACGGCTGTGGGCTTCCGCGTCCGTTTTTTACGACAAATTTTGCAAAGGATATGGGGAAATGGTATAATGAAAATTATTTGCGGAAGGCGGTGGTGGGGGATCGTGGATGCGATGGGGATTTTTCTGTCCGCTTTGCGCAACAAACAATATCTGATTCCTGTGTTACAGGAGTTGGACCCTTCGGAGGTGGAGCGGGGCAGGCTTTGTGTAAGCCAGCGGCTGTTGGACCTAGTTCTGCCTGCGGCAGCGCCTTGGTTGCCCCAGATCATACGGGAAGTATCGGTGCAATTGGGGCAGGATGAGTTGGTGGTGGATTTGTGCTTGCGTATGTTAGGGAAGAGGGCCCGGATGCGTTATGTTTGCCAGGTGGAGACCATGGATTTTTCGCCGTGTAAGCACAGAGTTTTGCTGCGCTATCAAGAGGAGATGCTGAGCGGGCCTGCGCTGGTTAACAAGGCGGTGCGTACGCTGGTGCGCCGCAGTTGGCTGCAGATGTTGCTGAAGGCACCGGGGCTGCATCTGACCAAGACGATGCTGTCGGTTGATTTGCAGCAGATTCCCGGATTTTCGGACTGGCTGCAGCGCAGCGGCCTGGGGAATTTGGTTGTTAGCTTTGGCGGGCTTGAGATTGGGCGGATTGTTTTACTTTGGAAATGGGCGGAAGGTTTTTGAGACGCAGGGGTTTTGCATCCTTGAATTTTACAAGTTCGTGATTGAAGAGGACTGGGATTTCCTGTATGATAAAACTTATTAGATTTATGTTTGCGGGTTTAAAATAGGATTGAGGGTTTAGTGAATGCAAGTGAGCAGCACAGAAGGGATTCGGTACAACCCGAAGGTAGATGTGGGGTTGAGCGCAGATCAGGTTGCCCAGCGCAGGCGTGAGGGACTCTATAACAAGACGATGTCGCCGCCGACTAAGAGTGTTGGACGCATTATTTTAGAGAATGTATTTAACCTGTTTAACGGCCTAAATGCTGTTTTGGCTTTGCTGGTTATTCTCGCCGGGTCTATCCTAAATGCGTCTTTTATGGTGATCGTGGTGGCAAATACGCTGATTGCCATTATACAGGAAATCCGCTCGAAGATGACAGTGGACAAGATGGCTATCTTATCCGCGCCCACAGCGCAGGTGGTGCGGGATGGGGAGAAGGTTCAGGTGGCTGTGGATGAGCTGGTTTTGGATGATATTACGTTGCTGTCTGCCGGCGCGCAGATTTGTGCGGATTGCATTGTGTGCCTGGGCAGTGTTGAGGTGAATGAATCGCTTTTGACCGGTGAATCCGAGCCTGTTTTTAAGAAAATGGGGGATATGCTGCTTTCGGGCAGCTTTGTTATATCGGGAAACTGCAGCGCGCAGGTAGAGCATGTGGGGGAGAAGAATTATGCTTCTACTATTACCATGGATGCGGGCAGGCCCAAGCGACCTAATTCTCAGTTGATGGCTTCTTTGGCAGTGATTATACGCCTTGTTAGTATTATCATTGTGCCTTTGGGGCTGCTTTTGTTTGTAAAGGGTGTGTTTCTTACCGGCGCACCGTTGGATGAGGTGGTGATTACGACAGTAGCGGCGTTGATCGGCATGATTCCTGAGGGGCTGATGCTGTTGACCAGTGTTGCGCTGGCTGTGGGGGTCATTAACCTTGCCCGGCGAAAGACCTTGGCACAGGAGCTTTATTCCATTGAGACTTTGGCGCGGGTGGACGTGCTTTGTTTGGATAAAACCGGCACCATTACGGAAGGGAATTTGAATGTTGAGCAGATTGTGCCCCTCTCTGGGACGGAGGAGGAGATCTATTCTGTGATGTGTGCCGCCCTTCGTGTGTTGGAGGACAACAACGCTACTTTTATGGCGATGAAACAGCATTTTTCCTCGGATGAGGCTTATGGGGCGCTGCGCATCGTGCCTTTTTCCTCGGGCAGGAAGTGGAGCGCTGCGGTTTTTGAGGAGCTGGGCAGCGTAATAATCGGTGCGCCGGAATATGTGATGGGGGAACGCGTTGAGGAGATTGCTCAGCAGACTCGGCAATGGACCGGCAAGGGAATGCGGGTGGTGGTGGTGGCGCAGTCGGCTGAGCGGATGGAAGGGGAGACGCTGCCTTTGGACCTGAAGCCTTTGGGGCTGGTGGTGATGGCGGATCGTGTTCGGCCGGAAGCACCGGAAACGCTGCGCTTTTTTCGAGAGCAGGGTGTGGAGATTAAGCTGATTTCCGGGGACCATCCGGCTACGGTGGCGGAGGTAGCCCGGCAGGCGGGGGTGCAGCATTATGAAAAATGGGTGGATGCATCCACTTTGAAAACCCGGGAGGAATTGGACCAGGCTGTGGAAGCGTATACGATTTTCGGACGGGTTTCGCCGGAACAGAAACGGCAGCTCATTCAGGCTTTGAAAAAACGGGATCATGTTGTGGCTATGACCGGCGACGGCGTGAATGACGTATTGGCTTTGCGGGAGGCGGATTGCAGCGTGGCGATGGCATCGGGCAGCGATGCGGTGCGCTCGGTGGCGCAATTGGTTTTGATGGATTCCAATTTCGCTTCTATGCCCTATGTGGTCATGGAGGGGCGCAGAGTGATCAACAATATACAGCGGACAGCCTCGCTTTTTCTGGTTAAGACGATATATTCTTTTCTGCTGGCGTTGGTTTTTCTGTTTATACAGCAGCCATACCCTTTTATTCCGATTCAGCTTGCCCTCATCAGCACAGCAGCAGTGGGTATGCCCGCGTTTTTCCTGGCACTGGAGCCGGACAAGAGCCGGGTGACGGGGGATTTTATGAGCAATGTGCTTTCGCGGGCATTGCCTGCGGCGTTGACGATTGTTACGTTCGTATTGCTGGTGGTTTTCGGG
>JBMNTQ010000171.1:0-4313 GCA_050945815.1 Christensenellales bacterium | reverse complement strand
GCCTCCATGCTTGACCGGAGACCGGCAAGGGTGACGGGGCGGCAGGCGCCACCCCTTCACCTCCGGCGGGGCTCAGGCTCTGGGGCTATTTTTCAAAGAGCTACCCACAAATTCTGCGGACGAGGCGTATTTCCTGCTACAATACCATATCATGCTGATATTTCGATGCAAATCGACAATATTATTGCACTTTCATTGCACCTATTTTTCAAGGAAGCCTATTATGGTCACCAGTTTTATCGAGGTATCAAGCAGCATGCAGGAATTGGTTTCTCTAACTGTATAGATTTCAATATATTTAAAAAGATCTGTTCCTTATCATGAGCCAATAAATTGAGAAAAATCGCAGAAGGATCCGGCAAATCTAAACCATAATTATTTTCGATTATTTTTTTTGTTATTGCTTCAGTAAAGATCAATTTATTTGCATGAATAATCGTTTGGTATGTTTTGTTTTCATTTTTTTCTGACAACGTTAATAATGTGTTACTATCAGAAATACTCAATATATATGTTATGTATTTCAGAATATAATGCTCAAACCAATAGGTAATAAGAGGAAAATTATTTAAACAAATAACATCAAACCATCCAGATGCATTGTCGGATATTTCCAAGAATTTTTCCGGCGATGCAAGAGCGTAGGAATCAATTTCTCCGATTTTGTGCAATTGTTTAACTAGTTTTAAAAATTTATTTTCCTGCATATAGCTATTGCCATTAATGATCACGAGTAGGCGAAGACCTGATGCTTTGGGTGCACTATAGCTAGGCTTGAAAGGAAGGGGCCAATTTCGTGCATTGAGTACTGTGCGTGGAATTTCGGAGAGAGAGTAGTTAGCCCTATTCAATGTCAAGTTAGGATTATAGGCAGGATCATGATAGAAGGAATTAGGCCAACGTTTTTTTAATAATGAAATTTCATTCCAGAAACGTTTTTTCTTTTCAGGCGTATCCTCTTTTCCACGTGATACGGATTCATGATGGAAAAGCATGGCTTTTGGCGTCCAAAGATTTCTGTATCCATGTGCCCTTAGTTTAAGGCAAAAGTCGACGTCGTTATACCCAACAGCTAGTGAAACTTCATCTAGTCCTGCAACTTCTTTATATATTGAAGTTTTAATTGCAAGGCACGCAGCGGTTACCGCAGTGTAGCCTCGAAGTAGGTAGAGATTTGCAAAATATCCGTTTGAGTGTGCAGGTTCTCCTTGGTATATATGACCAGCGCATCCACCCAATCCTAAAATAACTCCAGCATGTTGAATTGAATTATTACTATAGTAAAGCTTAGCGCCTACTGCTCCGACACCTGGAAGTAAAGCAAGTTGAACCAATTCCTCCAACCATTCAGGGTTAATAACTTCGGTATCGTTATTGAGTAATATCAATATATCTCCACGAGCTCTCTCTGCAGCCCGGTTATTCAAACGTGAGAAGTTGAAAGGAGCAGTGTCCTCTAAAATCTGAATTCTTTCATCTGAAGTTAGGGTTTCAAGATAGGCGAGAGTCTCTGCATCGTCAGATCCATTATCGATTATGATAATTTCATAGAAAATATTTATAGTATTATTTATTATGCTATCAATACAATTTTTTATTAAATGTATATTATTTCGTGTTGGAATGATGATGCTGACGAAGGGGAGAGAGTCTTTAGAATGGAAAACAATTTCTTGGCCAGTGATAGGGTTAGCAACAACTTCTGCGTCAATATTTCTCCTTTTTAAATGTTCACGTACAGTTTTTTCAGCCGCTATTTGAGCATATGGTTTTTCAGATGGATCTAATGCTGCACTTCCTTCAAGAATCCTCCAATGATATAGGATGCGTGGAATATGTATGATGTTCTTCGATGAAGCTTTTTCAATGCAACGTGCAACGAGGTCGTAATCCTGAGAGCCTTCGAAACCAACACGAAATCCCCCGACCTGCTTTAATAAGGACGTTCGGTACACTCCTAAATGACTAAAAAAATTCTGGCCTAAAAATAAAAAAGGATCCCAATCGGGCTTGAAATATGGCTCTTGGAGGATTCCGGCCTCATCAATTTTGTCTTCATCAGAATAAATGAGATCAGCTTCTGTATGTTTTTGGAGGCATTCTGTTACCCAGAATAAAGCATCTTCCGTCAGTAAATCATCATGATCTAGTAAGGCGACAAAATCGCCCGAAACAAGTTCAAGAGCAGAGTTTGAGGCTTTTGAAATATGACCGTTTTCTTCTCTGAAAATGACTTTAATACGTGAATCTAGCTTACTGTATTCTATTAAAATTTCATGTATCTGTGGATCGGTTGACGCGTCATCTGCAATACAGAGTTCCCAATTGGAATATATTTGGTTTCTCACCGACTCAATAGCTTCGATTAAGAAGTTAGCGGGAGGATTATAAACAGGCATAAGCACAGACAAAAGTGGAGTATATGCGAAATCTTCGATATGATCTTGCATGACAATTTTATCCACATCCGTCAGTGCAAAAAAACGTTCACGCCAGAGCGCATATTCAAAATTTTTATTATCAATAATCCCGTCCGGATCACGAGTTAGTTTACCTTCTTCCCTTCCTTTCTGAATATAGTGAAGGAGAGGAGGCAAACCGGTTTCAAGAGTCTCTGGATATTGGGTTAGGTACCAGTTAGTGTCAAATTCTGGATATGGGTCTCGACATTCAAAAGAACCAAATTCAAGGAAGTGCAAAAGCGGATTCATGCCGCTTTCTTTAACATCGGGATATTTATTCAAATAATAAGAAGTATCAAAATACGGTCCGGGGTTTCGATGCTCATCCGCTCCGTGCAATATATAATGAAGGAGAGGGTCCACTCCTGTCTCTATCACATCAGGGTATGTTGTACGATACCAATCAGCATCAAAGTATGGATTAGGATTATAATCTCCAGTCTTAATATGAGTTAAATAATGAGCAAATGGATCCGATTCTTCGTCTAATATTTCAGCATATTGGTTTTTATACCAATTGGAATCGAAATACGCATTTGGTTCTGTTTTTTCCACAGTGCTAAAATAAATATAATGCTGCAATGGATGCATATCCATTTTTTTGACCCAAGGATATGTCGACTGGTAAAATTCCGCATCAAAATATGGATTGGGATTAGTTTGAATTTCTGATGTTTGTTGTAAAAAGTGAGCGAAAGGCTCAGAGGGTGTATCTACTGATGTGAGATATGTATTGGAATACCACAAAGTGTCAAAATACGGGTTAGGTTTTACTATCCCCTCTCTATAGTTATCAAGATAATGCCGTAAAGGATGCTCTTCTGAATATTCTGCTTTCAAATAGGTTTCATAATACCATTTCGTATAAAAATATGGATTAGGGTTTCTTGCTTCCTTGAGGCCATACATAAGGTAATGAAGCAATGGATTGATTCCACTCTCAACTACATCTGGATATTCAGCCAAATACCACTTCGTATAAAAATATGGGCTTGGATTTCTACCTTCAGCTGCCCCAAAATAAAAATAATGCCAGACAGGATCTATTTTTGATTCTTTTAGCGCAGTATCACTATTTACGTAGAATGAATAATCAACAAGTCCTAATCTTTCGTTTAATTTTTTTAATTGCTTAAGCTGTTGTCTATTGTTCTTATTGTTTCTCCTTAGAAAATTTCCAATCCGATTTAACATCCTTTGAGTATTGTCTTGCTTTAAGAATCCTTTTTCTAACCATGAAACCGCTCCGTCTCTTTGGTGTTTGAGCACATTAGTGATTAATCTTTTTTTATTTATTTGCAATTCGTAAGGTGTTTGTAAGTTTTTTACTTTATAATAGTTTACGGTTTTTTCTAAATTATTAATATGTATATAAGTATTGTTTAAATCTATTTTAGTATTGTTTAAATCTAGTTGTATATTTTTTAATTTTTCCTCTTTCTCTTTTAATGATTCATGTTGTATGTGGTAATTTAATGGTAATTCTAAGTCCCATTCAAATGGATCCGTTGATTCGTATCCATGGATTTCTGCCTGCACGTTGATTTCCCGAAACCAAAATTTTTTAATTTGTTTTTTATTGGTAGTCAATCCAGCATTATGAAATGCGGATACAATAAATTCCATCCTTGAATATATAACACCATTCTTTTGAGATGAAAATCTGCTTATACTGTTAATTAATAAAAATAGAGTTCTAAATATTAACCATCCTATTTTTATATCTTTATTTAATGTCCACTCTTGATCAATAATATAAAATTTTCCGTGATCGCTTAATATAATATTTTGAGGAACGATGTCAAAACAAGATCCTGGAACATTAGTATCTACTGATATATGGTTTATTAT
>JBMNTQ010000170.1:0-4397 GCA_050945815.1 Christensenellales bacterium | reverse complement strand
AATAGCCGCTGCAGCTGCCTCCGGCAAGCCGTTGGTCACCGCCACCGTACTCAACAGAACGAATACGCCCTGGGGGCTGCTGCCTAGAAATTCCGTCAGCGGCTGGGTAAACATAACGATCAGCAAACCAATAAACAACACGGTATTGGTCAGCGAGCCTGCAATCGCCGCCGTGCTCATAGACAACACCTGCCGTTTTTCTCTGCCGCCAGAAATCGCCCGATAAACAAAATGTGTAACAACCGGAATCAGCAAGCGGGGAATAAAAATAGGAATGATGGTCAGGTACGGCCAATGGGCAAACAAAAACCCGGTCAGCCCAACAGGCGTAATAATCGCCGTAATCAAGCTGGTCACGCCGAATATAAACCCTAAAAAGACACCGCTTTTAAGCCCTAAAACCAGCGTTCCTATGATAACCGGCAAACACATCAGCGTAATCTGAATCGCGCCCACCGTAATATAGCCGATGGGTGTGAATGTCATAATGAACATCAACCCCATCAGCAACGCATTGAATGTCATCATTCGGGTCTTTCGGTTCATAGCAGCGCCTCCTTTTGCTTGTCCTTTAGAATTACGGTCATTATACCAGCATCTGAATATTATTTCAATATTTTATAGCGTCGGCAAACCCCTTCAATTCAACATCACAATTGTATAGTTCAGGACAAGAGCAAACCCAGTCCAAAGGAAATACGGAAAAACCAGCCAAGAGGCCTTGCTTGAAACCCTGCGCGCACCCAAAATCATAATACCTGCCGTTATCCAAATAATTGCCAGCAACAAAAGAGCCGTTGCGGTTTCCCGCAGCTGAAAAAACACATAGTTCCAAAGGGGGTTCAGCGCCGCGCTGAGTCCATACAACAACAATACAAGCTTTTTTCTCTCTCCCCGGGCCTGCGTCAAAAAATAAGCCGACAGCCCGCCACAAATGTAAATCGCGCTCCACACAACGGGGAACACCCAATCCGGCGGCTGGATGTCCGCTTTTGTAAGGCCCGCATACCACGCGCTGTCCGTATCCGTAAAAACGCTGCCCAATACAGCCACAGCCAAAACTACAACGCCAATCAGCACCACATGCTTCACTTTCTGTCGTGTCATCTAAAAACGCTCCTTTCATTCATTATACTATTATTCCCCAGGCTGTTTAAGAATATAAAAAGCGCAGACTAGACAACAAGTCCAATTCGTCTCGATAGCCCCTTTCCAAAATGGCTTGCTTTTCCCCGCGCGTTTTTTGTCAACAGTTTTTTCTTTCCCATACCCACCGTTCTACATTATTCCTACACATCGTATTATATAATACCTGCAAATGAGGAGAAGGAGGCAAACTATGAAGCTATACATCGAATTGGTACTGGCAGACAATCTTGCCATTAATTATATCCTGCTCTACCTCGTATCCAAGCTGGCCGCCTCTTCCCCCAAAACTTGGCGCATACTGCTCTCCTGCCTGCTTGGGGCAGTCTATTCAGCGCTGTATCTTCTGCCCCAACTCTCCGCCCTGCGCCCTGTCTGGTGCAAGCTGCTGCTGTCGCTGGCCATGGTCGCCCTTGCCTTCGGGGTAAAGAAGCGTTTTTTGCGCCATCTGGGAATTTTCTATATCACAACCTTTGTGCTGGGGGGCGCCATGCTGGGACTTTTTTATTTTACCGGCATCGGCTCCATAGACGGCGGCATCATTCTGTTAAATGGGTTTCCCCTGCGCATCGCCATCGTCGCCGCCATAGCCTGCATGTTGGGCCTAACCGCCTATAAAAAGAGGTTATCCTCCCGCATCCGCTTTGAAATGCTGGTCTGTATCGACATAGAAGGCAGCAAAACCCTAAACGCCCTGCTAGACTCCGGCCACAGCCTAAAGGACCCTCATAGCGGCTCACCGGTCTTTGTGGCAGATTTCTCCAGCATCCGCGAAATTCTCCCGCCCCAGCTGACCACCCGAATAACGCCGCCCGCCGCTCACGAAATGCTCGCCTGTCTCGCCGGCAGCCCCTGGGCCAGCCAAGCCTGCCTCATCCCCTACGCGACACTGGAAAAGCAAAAGGGCCTCATGCTGGCTCTGCGTCCAAAAAAACTGACGGTCTACGACGGCAGCCATTGGCGAACTGTGCCGGATGCCTATGTAGGCATCAGCCCCGGCCATCTGCCCAAGCATGATTTTTCCATATTGGTCCCCGCCTGCATCGCCCAAAAGTAGCAGCCACACCCGAAAAACCCACCGGGCCGTGCCCGGTTTTTTATACTTTATCCTATATATTCTCTATGATTCCAAGGGGGGTACTATGCACTTTTTTCATCAACTAACAACCCTATTCTCACGCCTGTTCCAATCCATCTCCCGCCGCTTGGGCCGCGTCTACTACATAGGCGGCAGCGAATCCCTGCCTCCGCCTCTCACCAAGGCCGAGGAAAGCACGCTGATCCAGGCGCTGGCACAAGGCGATTACAGCGTACAGAGCACCCTGATCGAGCGCAATCTGCGGCTGGTGGTCTACATTGCCCGCAAATTCGAAAACACAGGCATTTGCGTGGAGGATTTAATCTCCATCGGTACCATCGGCCTCATCAAAGCAGTCAACACCTTCGACGTACACAAAAACATCAAGCTTGCCACCTACGCTTCCCGATGCATTGAAAACGAAATCCTGATGTATCTGCGCAGGAACTGCCGCCAGAAAAGTGAAATTTCCTTTGACGAGCCCCTCAATACCGACTGGGACGGAAACGAGCTGCTGCTTTCAGACATCATGGGCACAGAAAGCGACTTGGTGTTTCGCCACATTGAAGACAAAGTCGAAAAAGACCTGCTGGAACGGGCGCTGATGAAGCTAAGCGAGCGGGAAAAAACCATCATGGAACTGCGTTTTGGCCTAAAAAACGGCAACGAAAAAACGCAAAAGCAGGTAGCGGATATGCTGGGCATCTCCCAGTCGTATATTTCACGGCTGGAAAAACGCATCATCAAACGGCTGCAAAAAGAAATGAGCAAGATGGTGTAATTCATCCCTCCCCTTCATCAAACTTCTCCTCCCACATCGTTGCGCGAAGTATAAAATCATTTTTCTATGGCAAAGATAACACCATAACGAAAGTGCGCAAAGGGGTGGTTTGATGATTTCCGGCAAAGTGGAAATATGTGGGGTAGACACCTCAAAGCTTCCGGTTTTATCCGCAGAAAAGATGACCGAACTGTTCACGCGGATCCAACAAGGAGACAAGTCTGCCCGGGAAGAGTTTATCGGCGGCAATCTGCGTCTTGTCCTCAGCATCATCCAGCGTTTCAACAATCGCGGCGAAAACGCGGACGACCTGTTTCAAATAGGCTGTATCGGGCTAATCAAAGCCATCGACAATTTCGATGTAACGCTAAACGTTAAGTTCAGTACCTACGCAGTGCCAATGATCATTGGCGAGATTCGGCGTCACCTGCGCGACAACAACCCAATCCGGGTCAGCCGCTCCCTCCGGGATATCGCGTATCGAGCGCTGCAAGCGCGCAACTATCTCATGGAGAAGAATTCCAACGAGCCTAGCATCAACGATATCGCCAAAGAGTTGGATATGCCGGTGGAGGAAGTGGTCTTTGCCATGGATGCCATCCAAGATCCCATCTCCCTGTTCGACCCCATCTACCAAGACAGCGGCGATGCCCTCTACGTCATCGATCAAGTGAGCGATTCCCGTATCACCGACGACAACTGGACCGACGAAATCGCCCTGCAAGATGCCCTGTCCAAACTCAATTCCCGGGAAAAGCATATCCTGAAGCTGCGCTTTTTCGAAGGCCGGACCCAAATGGAGGTGGCATCCGAAATCGGCATCTCCCAAGCCCAGGTCTCCCGTCTGGAGAAAAGCGCCCTGCGACACATGCGAAAATATATCTAACTGGGCGTGCTTCCCCAAATTTTCCAATAAGTCGGCCCGTTTCCGATTCAGCGCTGCGAAATCCTGTAAAACCTTGCATAAAATCAGTCTTTCCCCGATTGCATGCCCTACGGCATGCAATTTTTCCTGTCTGCGGAATATAAATTAAGTATAGCGAAAAGGAGGTCCTCCCATGATTACAAGCTACAGCACTCTGCAGGATAAACAAGTCATCAACAGCTGCGACGGCGCCTTTCTAGGCTTTATCTGCGATCTGGAAATCGATCTTTCCTGCGGTCAAATAAAAGCCATCGTCATTCCTGGCCCAAGCCGTTTCTTCGGCCTGCTGCGTCCCGAGCGAGATATCCACATCCCCTGGAACAAAATCTGCAAAATCGGCCGCGATGTCATCTTGGTAGACGCCGACGAAAACCTTACCCGCAAATCCGTGGATTAATGCGCCTAAATTTGCTATAATAATAGAAAACCCAACCGGGGAGGTATCATCATGAAATGCATCTACTGCG
>JBMNTQ010000169.1:0-4446 GCA_050945815.1 Christensenellales bacterium | reverse complement strand
TAATCGCCATATCCAATGCTTTCATTTTTTCTACCATAGCGCTGCTCCTTTACCGACAAAATCCGCTTTTTTTCTTATTGATTTCATTATATATCGCTTTCCAAGGCTTGGCAAACAAATCTTCGCCTCATTGTCCCAAAAGCTGCCGACGCACCATATCCAAGGCATGCATACAAGCAGTGGTTCGAATCTTTGCACGGTCGCCGTTGATATGCATCCGTTTTGTCAACGTTCTATCCGGCATCGCTACACCGATATAAACAAGCCCCACAGGTTTCTCCTCCGTGCCGCCATTGGGCCCTGCCACACCGGTAGTCGATACGGCAATGTCCACGCCGGGCCGAAGCAACCCTTGGGCCATCTCCGCAGCCGTCTGCTCACTGACCGCACCAAACTCCTCCAAGGTTTTCCTCGAAACCCCCAAGCGGTGAATCTTGGATTCGTTGCTATACGCCACAATTCCCTCCACCAAAGAAGCGGAAATGCCGGCATTGTCAATCAACATCGCACTCAAAGCACCGCCCGTACACGACTCGGCAACCGCAATCTTCTTTCCGGTTTCGAATAAAAGCTGAGCCACCACCGCATCCATGGTGGTTTCGCCGGTCGCATAAATGAACTCGCCCAGCCGGGCATAGATTTCCCGCTCAACCGGCGCAATAATGGCCTCAGGGTCCTCGCCCCGGCGGCATTTTGCACTCAAACGCAGGGAAACCTCCGATAATCCTGCGTAGGGCGCAATGGTGGGGTTGGTTTGGCTGTCAATTAAATCCTTAATGATATCCTCCACCATCGATTCTCCCCGCCCGAAAATACGCAAAATTTTGGAATAAATAAGGGAATCCACCTTCTCCTGCAGGTAGGGCAAAACGGATGTCTCAAACATTCCCTTCAACTCCACCGGCGGGCCGGGCAAAATTATAATAATCTTCCCCTCATGTTCAATGATACATCCCGGCGCAGTCCCCCGGAAATTTTCAAGAATAATCGAGCCTTTGGGAAAGTTGGCCTGACGAAGATTATTCTCCGTCAAAGGAGAACCCAGCTTCGTGAAGAAGCCCTTCAGCTTTTCCACAGTATACTCGTCCCGCTCCATCGACAACCCCAGCAACTCCGCGATGGTCTCCTTGGTCAAATCGTCCTCCGTAGGCCCCAGCCCCCCGGTGGTAATCACGATATCCGAGCGGGATAACGCCTGCTCCACCACGGATTTCAGCCGTTGCGCATTATCCCCCACAACCACCTGATAATATTGGTCTATGCCCAATGCCGACAACTGCCGGGATAGATACTGGGCATCCGTATTGGATATCTGCCCCATCAAAAGCTCTGTCCCGATTCCCACAAGCTCAGCAATCATATTTTTCATGCACATCCTTCTGTGTTTAAAATTTAAGAAATTTTCTATGTTTTATAATATAGTCCGCACCCGACCAAACAGTCAGCCCCAGCGAAGCATACACCATGATCTGGTCGAAGGGTATACCGATGTCTCGAAAAAGCACATTTTCCAGCAGAACAGCCACAATGGCCACTGCCTGAAATACCGTCTTTAGCTTGCCCAGATTTCCCGCAGGAATAACCACGCCTTCCGCCGCCGCAAAGGCCCTAATTCCGCTGATTACAAACTCGCGGCTGATCATAACCACCGCAATCACCGCAGAAAACATTCCCTTCGACACCAACATAATCAGCGCCGCAGTCACCAGCATCTTATCGGCCAGCGGATCCATCAATTTCCCGAAATTTGATATATAGTCATGGCGCCGGGCAATCAAGCCATCTAATATATCCGTAATGAACGCTATAACAAACAGTGCAGCTGCATAATAGTTCCAACCCGGTATGTCCAAATAGAACAACAAAATAAAGAAAGGAATAAATATTATGCGCAAAAGGGTAAGCCGGTTTGGCCACTTCATATCAACAATTCTCCCATCAAATCATACTCGCCACTATCCGTTAACAAGACTTGCACAAAATCTCCGGGCCTTTTCCCTGCAGGGCCGCTGAAATAAACCAGCGGATCAATTTCCGGCGCCTCGCCGAACGAGCGGCCAAAGTATATGCCGTCCTTCGTTCCCTCTACCAAAACCTCACAGGTCTGCCCCACCCGGGCCTTTGCCCGGCATGCACTGATCCCCTGCTGCAAGCGCATGAGCCTATCTCGCCGAGAAACCGCCACCGCTTTCGCCACCTGCGGCATCTCATAAGCCGGTGTATCCTCCTCGCGGGAATAGACGAAAACCCCCAGCCGGTCGAATTCGTTTTCTTGAATAAAACGAACAAGCTCCTCAAACTCCTGCTTTGATTCCCCAGGAAATCCTGTAATCAAAGATGTCCGAATAATGAAATCTCCTAAGGTACGCAAGTCTCCCATCAATCGCCGAATCATCTCTGGATGGCCCCGGCGATTCATCCTGCGCAAAACCGACGCACTGGCATGCTGGATGGGCATCTCGATATAATTCAAGATATTCTCCCTCCCGGCAACCACATCCAACAAAGCCTCATCAATCATTTCAGGATATAAATAAAGAAGCCGAATCCAATGAACCCCGTCTATCTCCGACGCTTGTTCTAAAAGCGGCGCCAGCATTTTCCTGCCATAAAGGTCCATCCCATAGCGGGTGGTATCCTGGGCAATGAAATTAAACTCTCGAACGCCCCGCTTGGCCAGCGTCTCCACCTCCGACAGAATACTCTCCATTCCACGGCTTCTAAACGGCCCCCTAATCAACGGAATCGCACAATAGCTACACCGATTGTCACAGCCATCCGCCACTCTTATATAGGCAGTGTAGGGCGGCGTAGTCAGCGGCCTTTTTCCATAGCCGGACAAGCCTTTGCCCGGCCCGGCAAGCAAGCTGCGTCCGTCCTGCTCCAGCAGCGTAGCAATCTCACCATATTGCCCCATCCCCACAACCACATCTACTTCCGGCATCTCCCGATAAATATCCTGGCTGTAGCGCTGAGCCAAACAGCCGGCCACAACCAGCTTCTTCAGACTGCCTGTCTTTTTATATTGAGCCATCTCAAGAATGGTATCAATGGCTTCCTCTTTAGCCGGGCCAATAAAGCCACAGGTGTTAACAATGATAACATCCGCATCTTGCTCCGCCATCACGATCTCATGGCCAGCCTCCAGCAGTTTTCCAGATATCAATTCAGAATCCACCCGGTTTTTACTGCACCCCAACGAAACAATTCCAATCTTTGCCAAATCCGACTCCCCTTAAAAAAGCGCCTATTTCCCCTGTCCGGAAAACATACGCTCGTAGTCCTCCCGTTCAATCAGCACCCGCCGCGCCTTGCTGCCCTCAAAGCCGCTCACAATGCCCATCAGCTCCATCTCATCGATCAGCCGTGCCGCCCGGGCATAGCCCACCCGCAGCCGCCGCTGGATCATAGAGATAGAAGCCTGTCCGCTGTCCAGCACAATCTCCACCGCATCCGGAAAAAGTTCGTCCTTATCCTGGTCCGATCCGGATACAACCTCCGGCTCTTCCTCCAACTCCTCCAGGATTTCCATCTTATAATCCGGTTCGGCTTCCTCTTTCAAAGAGTTCACAACTTTCCGCACCTCGGCATCGGAAATAAAACAACCCTGTACCCGCACAGGTTTTGGCGCGCCGCCGGGGAAATAAAGCATATCACCCTTCCCCAACAGTTTTTCTGCGCCGCCCATGTCCAATATAATGCGAGAGTTAATTAGGTTGGGTACGGAAAAAGCAATGCGTGACGGAATATTGGCCTTAATCAAGCCGGTAATTACGTTGGCATCCGGCCTCTGTGTAGCCAACACAAGATGTATTCCTGCCGCCCGTCCCATCTGTGCCAAACGGCAAATCGCGTCCTCCACATCATGGGGAGCCGTCATCATCAGGTCAGCCAATTCGTCGACAATTACAACAATCTGCGGCGAGGTCGGCTCGCCGGTCTGTTCTGCCAGGTTGTTGTAGCCGCCCAAATCGCGAACACCCATCTTCGCAAACACATTATAGCGATCCGTCATCTCATTGACTGCCCACTTCAAGACACCCGACGCTTTTTTAGGCTCGGTCACCACCGGCAGCAGCAGATGGGGCAATCCGTTATAAACATTTAGCTCCACCACTTTCGGGTCCACCATAATAAAACGAACTTCCTCTGGCGAATACTTGTATACAAGGCTAATAATCATACTGTTAATGCACACGCTCTTCCCAGAGCCTGTTGTCCCGGCCACCAACAGATGGGGCATTTTGGACAGATCAGCAACGATATTTTCGCCTGTAATATCCTTGCCTACAGCAAAGCAGCAGCGCCCCTGGGCATTTTTGAAATCCGACGTATCTAAAACATCTCGCAGGTTTACGCTGGAAACATTTTTATTAGGCACTTCAATGCCGATGGCAGCCTTCCCGGGGATGGGCGCTTCAATGCGCACTGAAGTGGCCGCCAGCT
>JBMNTQ010000168.1:0-4447 GCA_050945815.1 Christensenellales bacterium | reverse complement strand
TCAGCAAAGAAAGATTATCGACCTTGGAGGGTTACGGACGTGGAGAAATTGAATCAATCTTACAGGAATACGGAATCGCAAACCGGCTTGAAGACCTCACAGACGCAGAAGCCGGCGTCCTCCTACGAGAATCCAAAAATAGGGACACCGGGATACCTGACGCAATCCGAAGTAGACTATCTAAGGCAGCAAAGAAAAGAAGCACACGCTTTCGCGGCCAGAGTTTGGGGTAAGAAAACAAAATAGCAGGCAACCTTGAAGCGCCTCTGGATTTAAAGGAGAGTGAATTATTCGATGGATACGAAGCCTACTCAAACAACGTTGCCAGAGGAGAAGCCCCCGTCCGGCTTGAAGGTGTCACCCCTGACGGGGCGGCCTTACTTCGACGAGGAGGAAGTGGACAACTATTATATGAACAAGTGGGCAACGGAACTAATGTCGGAAGCGAAACAACAGAAGTAACCAATGAAGCGCCGCAAGGCGCTTTTTCTATGCCTTCAACTACCACACAAAACTTGAAAAGGCCGTGGGTGGGCATATAGTTGCAGTTGAACAAGCTGTTTTTGGAAAACAAAAAAGAAGGGACAGAATACGGGAACTGACTATGTATATCCGTGGTGTAAAAAACAAGGAGTCTCGACATGTCGATGCAAAAGCCCCGACAACCAACGCCCAAAGCGACCGAGATACTCCTTATATTAATAGTATATCTGATTCTGACCAAAAACCAATGAAGATTTAGGGAAAGAGCCGGCGGTATTATTTGCACGAAGTATTACTAGAAAAGGAGGGTGATACGCCGTTCAAGACCGGGATCCCCGTAAGCGGCGATAGCCCCGGCGACGCATCGAACCCTTCTATTATTAGTATATTGCAAAAAGTCCAAAATATCTATAAAAACTTAGGGAAAGAACCGACGATTCCTCCTGTTCAAGCAGCGGAGCAGATAACCAAAGAATACTTTAGCCCGCTGAATGATGAGCAAAACATGGCTTCCCTTGAAGGAGCTGCTCCTCCGGCTACTGCGGCAGACGCACAAGCAGCAGCAACAGAATCTGATGCTCATGTTATACGTTTGGGAAGTATGCGGGTGCTGACAATAAAAAGCAGTAGGGTTAGTCCGCCGGATACGGCGAACCATTTATTGACTCCTATAACATCGGCAAATGAACCGGAGAGTATCAGCCCCATGGGCATGGCAATCAGCCCTATGCTTGAAGTTAAGGAAAGGACTCTGCCCAGATATTTTTGCTCGATACGAGTTTGGTAAATAGCTGTTTGTACGCCGTGGAAAAAGGGATTTGCCACCCCCATGATAAGAGATAAGCCAATAAAAATGGGAAGCCCGGTGGCAGGCAGCAGGCCGGTAATCAAGACGCAGGCTCCATACGTACCAATCGAAAAAAGAATAGCTTTTACTTGCCTGATCCTTCCGCCTATGATTCCCAACAAAAAGGAGCCGGCAAGCATTCCTACAGAAAATACCGTCTCTACGATTCCGCTTTCGGCAACTCCGCCTCCGAACCAAGTCATGGTAATCAGCGGATACAAGGTGCCGATGGGGAAGAAGATAAAGGCGTATAGACAGCTAATGATCAACAGTTGCAGCAGCCCCGGCTCCCTGCGAAGGGCCCCAAAGCCTTCCATGGCTTCTTGAAATACCTGAGAACGGCGACCATTCTTTTGTTTTACCGTATTTGGGAGATTGACAAAGGAGAGAATTCCAACTGCCAGCATGGCTCCTATTACGTCTAGCAGAATGATGACGTGCAGCTCCCAAATGCTGAACAGAAGCGCGGCAAGAGCCGGGCTAATCACCATGGATAGAGACTTAAACCCGTGAGCAAAACCGGCATATTGCGTCAATTTATCTGTAGGCACGATGGAGGGAGTTGTAGCTTGGAGAGCCGGTGTGTGAAAAGCGGCTCCAACGGAACGAAAGAACAGGACTACATAAATCAGCCAAAGGGGGATTTCTCCAAACAGCCCGGCAACAACCAGTACCATGCCAGCCATTGCGATGAGGATATCCGATAAAATCATCACGTTTTTACGATTATACCGGTCAATATAGACGCCGATAAACAGGCCCAGAAAAGCCTGCGGCAGAAACCCGATAAGCGTTGCAAGAGAAAGAAGAGCGGCGGAACCGGTTTTTTGTGTGACATACCAGACAATCGCCATTTGAAGAACAGAAGAGGTCAAAATAGATAGGGCCTGACCCGTCCATATAGCGATAAAGGTACGTTTCCAGTTCTGCATTCTCATTCATTCCTCTGCCGTTTTTGGCATGTGCCTTGGCGTTGCATTGTTTTGTTTGATTTTACACGCACACGGTTATTTTGTATGCGTTGATTTATATTACTTCTGTCCGCCGGAAAGGTTATACACCCGCTTAAACCCCTTGCCAAGCAGGATGTTTTGAGCTGCATTGCCGGTTGTTCCTTTATTGCAATAGGCGATAGTAATCACATCTTTATCAAGGGACTGGGCATCTTTTCGGAAGTTTTCATGGGAGATACTTTGGGCCGTATCAATATGATCCTTTTCGTATTGGGCGGGAACTCTTGCGTCAATCAGATTGTATGTTTCGCCGGATTCCATCAATTCGTCAAGTGTCTTTGTTGGTTATCAGCGGCCTGCCTTTGTTAATAGCGTTATCCAGAATCATCCCGGTGTACATCACAGGGTCTTTAGTTGTGGAGAAAGGCGGCGCATAGCCCAGATCAAGGTGGAACAAATCTTCTGCTTTGGCTTGGTAGGTGATGGCGGTTACAAACACATCCAGCCTTTTATCCACGCCTTCGCCCCCCACAATCTGTACCCCCAAAAGCCTGCCGTCGGATTGGTCTGCGACTCCCTTGATGATCATCTCTTGGCCGCGCATATACTCGGGCTTGTTGGGCTTGATATTGTGGCAAATTACGACATCATAGCCGAGTTCTTTAGCTTCCCGTTCAGACAGCCCAGTCTGGGCAACGGTTCTATCGAAGATTCTGAAAATGCCGGTGCCGAGAACGCCCTGAAAAGGAAGGTTGCCGCCTGTTACGCAATCACCCGCGATTCTTCCGGTTTTGTTGGCGGTGGTGCCTAGGGGCCGGTAGATGGGCTTTCCTGTTACCACATGGAAGTGTTCAATACAATCGCCGCAAGCGTATATGTCCGGCAGGTTGGTTTGCATCATCCTATTCACGCGGATTGAATCGGCAACGCCGAGTTGAATCCCTGCCGCTTTGGCCAGGCCGGTATTTGGGCGAACCCCTGTGGACAGCAAGACCATGTCTGCCTGGATGTCTGTGCCGTCTGCAAGGGTAACGGCATTTGGGGTAATTTCTGTTACGGAAGCGCCGGTGTACACCAAAACGCCGTTCTTTTCGATATGCTCCTGGACCGATGCGGCCATGTCGCTGTCCAGCCCCGGTGTGACCTGCGGTCGTTTTTCGATCAGGGTTAGATCCATGCCGAGGCGTTTGAGATTTTCACAGACCTCCAGCCCGACAAACCCTGTTCCGATAATGGCAGCTGTTTTGGGAACGGCTGTATCGATGTAGGCTTTGATCCGGTTCATGTCGCCTATGTTGCGCAGCGTAAAAACATGCGCCAAGTTTGCGCCCTTTATCGGAGGAACGATCGCCGTGGCTCCGGTTGCAAGGACCAGTTTGTCATAGGTATCGGAAAATACTTCGTCTGTCGTCATATTCCGGACTCGGACCGATTTTTCATCTGGGCAGACGGCCAGCACTTCGTGTAGAATGTTAACGTCGACGTTGTATTTGCTTTTAAAAAATGCAGGATCGCGCGGGGTCAGCTCGTTTGCGTCTTGGACTTCGCCGCCAAGATAATACGGCATACCGCAGCCGGAATACGATATGAAGCTGTCCTGTTCATAAACAACGATCTCGGCATGTTCATCGTTTCTTCTGGCTTTGGCAGCAGCGGAGGTTCCTGCGGCTACCGCACCTATGACTATAATCCGCATAATATGTCTCCTTTGTTGTAGCGATTCGGGCTTTCCTTGCAACGATACTTCTTCGCAGCAGATGGAATCGCGCTAAAAACTCGGGTTGCTTTTTGGATGGCGGTTGTATGCAGCGAAGAATCGGTCCAGCTGCCTTCCTTTCGGCCTTTTACCAATTCGCACCGGCGCGCAAGGGCTGCATGCGGTGGGGCAGCGCGAACTGGGACCGTTCAAGCTCCTTTAGAATGCCGCAAAAGAGCCTGTCCGAGGCTATAGCTCGCCTAAGAGCTGTTCAGCGCGCGCACGATTCGTAGGCACGCCTATAATGATTATATGATGTAGAATCTGAAAATGCCAATATTGTGGGAAATTAATTATGAAAGCTGTTTATTTTATGTAAAGCACAGCTTTCATTCTTTTTGCAGTATGGAATAATGAAATTATGCAGGCGGGTGTGCCCTTTGGTCTTTGAAAGATGTATGCTCGTAT
>JBMNTQ010000167.1:0-4480 GCA_050945815.1 Christensenellales bacterium | reverse complement strand
CAGCATTCCTCCGATACCTATAAAGAGCAAAACTGCGAGTATGCCTTTGCCTAACATAATCGACGCTGGATATTTATTGGATGTCTCCTGAGGCGAATGCAAGGAAAATCGTAATGATGTCATACTTTCTTTCATAATTCCCTCTTTTTTAAATCGTCAAAGCAAATAGATCTTTTTCATAATTTTCAGGCGAACAAAAATATAAGCTTCGGTTGGAAGAATCGCTCATTCCCTCAGCAGCTTCAGCATCCTGCGTGCAAATGATTCCAGTCGCTTGCGATTCACCTGAAAACTCCTCAAAGTATGCAGGGACAAATGACGAAACATATACTACATGTTCAAATTTATTCTCGCCATAGGCTTCCTCAAAGCTGCTTAGAACATCTGTCCCGCCGCTTTGATAACCAACACGCAGCAGCTTGCCTGCCACGCCTGTAAGGTCTTGCATATTCACAATACGCGAGCGGAAAAAACCGCCGTTTTCGTTGTCCTGCCATCCCACTTCGTATGTAATTTGTTCTTCTATCATTTTCTGGCACAGCGACATCATGATTTCAGTTAACGCATCGCAAACCTCCGCTTTTGGAGGCGTTTCTTGCAAGAAGCTGGTTTCCAGCAATATTAAAAATGAATGGCGCACCGGCAAACTGGGTTCTCGGATTACGATTTCATCAAATTTTCCGGATAGCTTCCAGTGTATTCGATGAAGGCTGTCCCCTGCCCTATATTCCCGTATCGCAAATGTTTCGCTTGGATCAAATCCCGCCTTTTCTTGGGAATACTCATCTGCCTCCACATCCTTAGCTACGTGTGTCATAACGGTAAGATGGGGCGAAAATGTGGTAGGGAGAATAGCCGTTTCTTCCATACTCTCACAGGGAACGTTGCAAGCAACCAGGCCAAAGATATCATATACGCTAAGCGTAGCTACGCTCACGCACACACATCCGCAATAGCGGCTTTCGAGGCCAAACAGAACATCATCCTTCGCTTTTGACCCAAGCGAAAACATCACCTCTGGGGTCATTTTCTCGTTCGTTAAAATATTCTTACATGAAAGCTGGCAACGGATTGGCGCAAGCGGCAACGCTTGTCTGTTTTCAGCCCTAATTCGGCCTACAAACTGCCTGTTTTTCTCTCCTGTTTGTGGAAGTTCTACTACCACACTTAGCTTTCGCGCAGCAATTTGATTTATACCGATCAATGCAATGGGTACTGCTACCGTCACAATAAAAAGAACCAGTGCCACAGGCTCGTCTGAGAAAACCATAAAGGCTAACATACCCACTATGCATAGCGCCCATACAATTCGCGATTTAAGCATTGATTACTCCTCTAAACACATCATTAAAGCCCAACATCACTGCCCCCTGTCAACGTGAACATTGCCCTGCACCGATCCCCGTCTTTAGGGTATTCATTGGATAGCCCGCTAATGGCCTTGCCATTAAGCGAAAACATCCAGCCTGAAATCGTGGTAAAGTCTCTCTCGCCAAGGCTATTTATGTCATACGTACCGTGCCAGATGTCCGCGCCCCCAGCTTCCTCAATCAGCTGCCGTTCAGCCTCACTGATTTTGCTATCGTCCCATCCCGCAAGCATACCATTTTTTATAATAGCCTCAAGATACATAGAGTAGTTCGACTGCCCCTTGTAAGCCGCCTGATACCCATACTGCTTTAGAAATTCCAACACTGCGTAGGAGAGTGGTTGGTCTGGATAAATATCCACATACCCTCCCGCAAGGTTGGGTAGCCCTATTACCGAGGCATCTACTGAGATATATATTTTCCCAATTGGCTCGTCTGGAATATCCGCAGGAACATAATATAGCTTGTATTCATAAGTAACCTCATGTATATCATCTGTCACCAGACGAAGGTTAATGATATTAAGCCCCTCACGCAAATATATTCTGTAGCAATACACCTCCATGATGTTCTTGTTGCAAATTACAGGAGTGGTTGCCGTCCTGCCTCCTACAGTATAGGTGTGGGAAACATGCTGCTTATGCTCTGTGATGATGTACTGCTGTCCAGTCGACTCATTCACAACGGTAGGCGTTATTTTAAATACGAAGATTGGATCATTGGTAATCCCCTCAAACGGTAAGCTTGTGCCCGGATTGACCTTTATATCAGCCGGGAGTTCTTCGTCCGGATGGGGTCTGCACTGAATCCGATACTCTGCAAAATCCGAAGCTGTTTCGTTGTTGTTCTCATTTGCACCACGTGCCATAAATGCAATTTGGTTTTGTCCCGTGGGCATAGGAAGGGTGACCGTATGATTGCCACCTCTCAGCGACTTTACTAACACACCACGCAAGTAAATATCCAGATTCGTTCCCGAAACTTCTTTTCCTGAAGCACGATGCTCAACTTTAACTGTAAAAGTTATATCCTTCTCATAATGTGTGTAGTCGTTATACCGAAAGTCGCGTTGCTCAAGCTCGGGGCTATATACTTTTATTTCGGTCTTTCGATAAAAAACCTCCCGTTCTATCTCGTTGTCTTTCCAGCCCCTCGCTTTGCCGCGGATCGTGAATGTATTGCCCCCTTCTTTGAGCGTTGCATAATATCGCCCATCCTCGTTTTGAGGGATAATGCGCCCATCTAAAAAAACCTGTACATGCGCGTCCACTGGGTTTGGGTTTACATAAAAACTAATTTTAGGATTATCATACACCGCTTGCAAATTATGGTCATCAAGGTTCACCTTGGATGGATCATGTAAGTGCACCATAGGCGGGTTTGTTGCTCTCTCAAATGTTCTCGTTTCTCCATTGGGCAACTGATAGGTGACTCGGGCTTTCAGCCAGTTCTCACCCGCTGTAGTAAGATTAAACCATCCTTCTGCCGAGGTTCCTCCGTAATGCGACACAGGTTTGCCGTTATCAAGAAATACGACCTTATCAACCTTAAGTTCCGAGTAGATGTGGGTGAATTTGTAGTAACACCTTGGGTCATCGGGGCTATAGGGGTCTTGCAAATCAACAATATCTACAAAGAAGTAGTTTAAATCCGTGGGAAGGTCAAAGCTTCCAGAGCCTGGGCCCGAAGTGCCGGTCGTTTCCGTTTCAGGTTCTGCGCCGCCCCCGGCTTCCATACCTTTTCCCGAATTCTCATTGTTGTTTACATAATCATCAAAATTCAAATCCTGTCCGTCGTTTTCTTCATATGCTGCATTCTCAACCTCAGATTCGAGGTCCAGTAGCTCCTCGTCTACTTGTGTCGTAACAGCTGCTCCAGCGAGAGGAACGTGCGGGATGTCCATTCCTTCGGTAATTGGGTTCTCGGGCGAGACTGTCTCTTGCGATTGCATAAAAACCAAACAGCCGGCAAAAACGCAAACAGCAAGAATAACCGCCAACACTTTTCCTAAAATTACACGCACTGATTTTTTCATCAAATGAATTCTCCTCATAACAAGCAGCCTTATAGGTAACCTCACTCAGCAGCATCATAGAAAAGCAGTCTATGGCTTTACTGCTTTTTCTATGATGCTCCCTCAGCACTCAAAAAAGCTTGATCAAAAGCGCTGACAACATCGCCACGTCATCCGTTACTTACGTTTTTTTCCTGCGCATTTTATTGTAGAGTACAGCGCCCACAGCGACCACCACCACAATGATGCCTGTTATCCAAAGGATGATGTGCAGGTTATCTCCTGCGCTTCCCTTTTGTCCCTCTTCATGCCCATCGCCATCTGCAATTGCCTTTTGGCTGTCAGCATCGCCCTGATCCGCTTCCGGTTGAATCTCGATCGTAGCCGAGTCTTCAAGAAGGTCTTCGGGCGTTAACAGTGCAGCCTCTTCCTCTCCGTCCATTCCAGTTACGGCAGAGATGTCTTCCCCTTCCCCGTTCCCCTCTTCTGTGCCCGTACGGCCATGGGAAACAGTCGTGGTTGTCAAGTCTAAGCCTTTGTCGTTATCAACAACTGGGCCTGGAGGGGCTATTATCCCGTCGTCCGGGTCTGTTGGGTTTGGAGTCTTGCCGCCTGGGTCGGTTGGAAGCCATGCATAGGTTAAAACATATGTAGAAAATCTTCCGCTGTTAATAACGACTTTGGCTCCATTAAGCACGTCTTGGTCTTTGAGAATATACGCTCCTCCATAGTGAATATTGAGCATATAATATGAGCGCCCCGCTTCACGATATTCAGCAGGAATTGGAATGTCGAGCTTTACCTCATGTCCCCCATACAACGCCTCCACAGAAACCTTGGGGCCATCTCCAACCTGTTTGTAAAACTTAATATCTAACATATATCCTGTCGAACGAAGGTTGTTTTTCTGAAGTGCAGCATCAACGAAGAACACTTCCCCGCTTGGAACACGATTCATGACGGTTCCCTCTATTATAAGGTTAATCGGCTCGCCTCTCTCTACTGCCTTTAACTCCTCAATGTTTAGCGTAATTGCCTGAAGCAATGCTTGGTTTTGCGTGCGAAGGGTCATAGGGCCATAGGTACTTACAGAAAG
>JBMNTQ010000166.1:0-4575 GCA_050945815.1 Christensenellales bacterium | reverse complement strand
TTATTTTCATAGTGAATTTTAAACCTCCGTCTTACTTCAAAAGGCTGCCCGCGATGACCATACGCTGCACCTGGGACGTACCTTCATATATTTCTGTGATCTTGGCATCGCGCATCATGCGCTCCAACGGATATTCACGGATGTAGCCGTAACCGCCGTGCAGCTGTACGCACTTGGTCGTAACATCCATAGCCACTTCGGAAGCGAAGAGCTTCGCCATCGCTGCTTCTTTGCTTACGCGCTGGCCGTTGCCCTTGATAAATGCGGCATTATACACTAGATGGCGGGCCGCCTGAATGCTGACCTCCAAGTCCGCAACCATCCACTGAAGGCCCTGAAAGCTGGAGAGCGGTTTGCCAAACTGTATCCGTTCCTTCATATAGCGGATAGTCTCGTCCAAAGCGCCTTGAGCAATACCCAGTGCCTGAGCCCCAACGCCAATCCGGCCGCCGTCCAGCGTCTGCATCGCGATGGAGAAGCCGCGGTTAGGGGCGCCTAAAAGGTTTTCTTTCGGTACAATACAGTCTTCGAAAATAAGCTCAGCAGTCGAGCTGCCCCGAATGCCCAGTTTATGTTCAATTTTGCCAATGGAAAAACCCGGAAAATCTTTTTCCACAATGAAAGCGCTGATCCCTCTGGTACCTAAGGATTTATCGGTCATGGCAAATATAATGTACACATCCGCCTCGCCGCCATTGGTGATAAAAACCTTAGAGCCATTTAATACGTAATGGTCGCCGTTGAGCACCGCCGTAGTCTGCTGGGCGGAAGCATCGGTGCCGGCGTTGGGCTCGGTCAGCCCGAAAGCACCCAGAAGCTTGCCCTGAGCCATCGGCGTGAGGTATTTCTGTTTCTGCTGCTCGTTGCCAAACATATAGATCGGGTAGGCTCCCAAGCTGACATGTGTCGCTAGGATAATGCCGGTGGTGGCACATACCTTGGACAGCTCTTCTACTGCCATGATATAGCTGATATAATCACCGCCTGCTCCGCCATATTCCTTGGGAAACGGAATGCCCAGCATCTCATAGCGAACCATCTTGTCTACCGTTTCACGGGGAAACCGCTCCTGTTCGTCCACTTCCGCGGCAATGGGTTCTACTTCATTTTTAGCGAAGTTCCCCATCAGCGTGCGAACCATTTCCTGTTGCTTGGTAAGGTTGAAATTCATAACGCTCTGTCCCTCCTGGTTTGTGAATGATAAAATTTAGCTTTGTTTTTGTAAATGGGGTATGATTTTTGATCCTGTTAAAAAAGCCACAAAGTTTCGACGCTATTATATTATCAACAGAAGGTTTGAAAAGCAATACATTTTTTCATTTTTCTAACGATAATCGCAATTTAATATCTATCTGTTTTTTTCCCGTGGCTCCGGGGCGTTTTATTCCTTCTCTATGCAGCCAGAACAATTCTAAATGTTCCTGCCAAATCCTATTCTAGACAGGGTTCTCTTTTAACTACACAGCCTGTATTCCCGAAACTTAATTATATTGCGCTTAATCTGCGCGTAATCTGAATAGCAATTATTATGCTTTTTGTGGAACATATGCGCGTAGTTTTGTTTCAAAAAGCCGTTAGCTTATATTTTTCCATAAAATATCCGCCATTAGATCTTGCTTTTTCATACTACGGGATGTACACTTAATTATAATGCAAATAAATGGTTGGAAATCTGGAACCATGTATACTTGGCTTTTTCTTTCCTAATTTATATAGCCTTTATGGTGACCCATACATTGTTCCCGCTCCCAAGCCAATTTCCTTCCCGATGCTCGCCTAAAGAGTTTCCAGAAGGGCAAAATAGATGTATTGTTATTTTATTAACTATGTGCTATAATGCAGTTACTAGGATTGTTAGTAAATTAACAAACTCTTGACGGCTCGCTTAATTTACTGATTTATTCAATACTTTTTAGTGCAGGAGAGGTAGATATGTTACAACTTAGTATCGTTCCTAAAATTCACATGTTTAACACGTTTGGTGATTTCGCAAAAGAGTTCAAGATTGATAAACACGATTTACTCTTTACTCATGAGTTTATTTATGAGCCTTACATGAAATCTTTCGAGTTAGAATGCGATGTCATGTTCCAGGAGAAGTATGGCACCGGAGAACCCTCCGATATTATGGTGAATCAAATTTTACGCGATAAGGGCAACAAAGAATACAAGCGCATCATCGCTATCGGCGGCGGCTCTGTCGTGGATATCGCCAAACTTTTGGCCATTACTCCCCCCAGCGACATCGTAGACGTATACGAAGGCGCCGTAGCCCCTGAAAAGACCACCGAGCTGATCATCGTACCCACCACTTGTGGAACCGGCAGCGAGGTGACCAATATTTCCATGCTGTTCCTAACGGAAAAGCAAACCAAGCAGGGCGTTGCCAACGATCAGCTCTACGCAGACCATGCAGTCCTCATTCCGGAGCTTGTCAACAGCCTGCCCTATAAATTTTTCGTCTACAGCGCCATTGACGCGCTGATCCATGCTGTGGAGAGTTATGTTTCTCCGAAGGCCAACCGCTTTACCCGCATGTTTGGTGGAAAAGCCATCGAAATGATTCTGGGCGGTTTTTTGCGCCTAGGCAAAGAGGGGCCGGATGCCCGCTTTGAAATGATGGAAGATTTTGTGATTGCTGCAACCTACGCAGGTATTGCGTTCGGCAACGCCGGCTGTGCGGCAGTGCATGCCATGAGCTATCCCTTAGGCGGTGTTTACCACGTGCCTCATGGCGAAGCCAACTACCAAGTTTTTACTGCGGTATTCAAAGAATACTACCGCTTAGACCCTACCGGCCGCATCATGGATTTGAACAAACTGTTGGCCTCTATCTTGGGCTGTGGAGACGGCGCCGAAGTTTACGATGCGCTAGAGGACGCTTTGTCCGCCCTGATCAAGCGCAATCCGCTGAGCTCCTACGGTGCAACCGAGCAGCAGGCTGAAGAATGGGCCAAAAGTGTTATCGAACGGCAGCAGCGTCTGCTGGTCAACAACTGCGTACCGTTCGACGAGGAAACGATCTTCAGGCTCTACAAAGAGCTTCTGTAAAAAAATTAAAAGGGGAAGTGCACAAAAAATGATGACGAGAGATCAGTATCTGGAAAGCCTCAAAAAATTAAACCTAAACCTTTATATGTTTGGAAAGAAAGTGGATGTGCCTACCGAGCATCCCATCATCATTCCATCCATGAACTCCATGGCCATGACCTATTATCTGGCCGAAAAGGAAGAGTACCAAGATCTGATGACCGCAGAATCCCATCTGACCGGCAAGCGGGTCAACCGCTTCACCCACTTACATCAGGGTACTCATGATTTGATGAACAAAGTTAAGATGCAGCGTCTGCTGGGCCAGAAAACGGCGGCCTGTTTCCAGCGCTGTGTAGGAATGGACGCGGCAAACGCCATGTTTTCCACCACCTACGATACCGATAAAGCCAAGGCCACTCCCTACCATGAACGTTTCAAGAAATATTGGAGCTTCATTCAGGAAAACGACCTGGCTGTTGACGGCGCAATGACCGACCCCAAAGGCGACCGGGGGCTTTCCCCTACGGCGCAGGCGGATCCGGATCTGTATCTGCGAGTGGTCGAGCGTCGGGCAGACGGTGTCGTCGTACGCGGTGCGAAGGCCCACCAAACCGGCGTCGTGAATTCCCACGAGATTCTGGTGATGCCCACCATCAGCATGCGCCCCGGCGATGAGGACTATGCGATTGCTTTCGCAGTGCCTGCCGACGCCGAAGGCATCATCATGATTTACGGCCGCCAAAGCTGCGACACCCGCAAGCTGGAAGAAGATGCAGACATCGACCTCGGAAACAAACAATTCGGCGGTCATGAAGCGCTGGTCATCTTCAACGATGTATTCGTACCCAACGACCGGATTTTCCTAAACGGCGAGACCGATTGCGCCGGCATGCTGGTCGAACGCTTCGCAGGCTACCACAGGCAGAGCTACGGCGGCTGCAAGGTGGGCGTAGGCGACGTACTGATTGGTGCGGCGGCATTGGCTGCTGAATACAACGGTGCGCAAAAAGCTTCCCACATCAAGGATAAGCTGATTGAGATGACTCACTTAAACGAAACTTTGTACTGCTGCGGCATCGCTTGCTCCGCAGAAGGCGTGCCCACAGAAGCCGGTAACTATCAAATGGATATGCTGCTGGCCAACATCTGCAAACAGAATGTAACCCGCTTCCCCTACGAAATCGTACGGTTAGCGGAAGACATTGCCGGCGGCCTGATGGTCACCATGCCCTCCGAGGCGGACTATCGCAATCCCGAGCTGCGAAAATACATCGACAAATATCTGGTAGGCGTCCAGGATGTTCCGGTGGAAAGCCGTATGCGCATCCTGCGTCTAATCGAAAACATCAGCCTGGGCACAGCGGCGGTAGGATATCGCACAGAATCCATGCATGGCGCAGGTTCCCCACAGGCACAACGCATCATGATTGCCCGTCAAGGCAACATCGAAAACAAAAAGGCGCTGGCCAAGAATATTGCCGGCATCACGAACTAAATAAAAGACGGTCGGTCGCTTCAAAGGCTATCTAAACTAGCCCCTTT
>JBMNTQ010000165.1:0-4604 GCA_050945815.1 Christensenellales bacterium | reverse complement strand
ACTATCGAAAGGCCGTTCAGTCCGGCCTGGTGAAGGCCAACGAACATTCCTGCTATACGCTGATCAGTGGTTTGCGAGCTGCTGCTGCCGGCCTTCCTTTTATGCCGGTATTTGGCCTGAAAGAAGGGCAATTATTGGAAGTATGCGACTATTTCAAACGCATCCCCGATCCTTTCTCCGGGGAAATGGTCACCGTCGTGCGCGCATATCGGCCGGATGTCTCTATTTTACATGTAGACGAAGCGGATGAGACGGGCAATGCCCGCATAGAAGGCGCGCTCTATGACGATATTCTGCTTTCCCGTGCCTCAAAGCAACTGATTGTATCGGCGGAGCGTATCGTCCCTTCTTCTAAGTTTAAATTTTCTCAACAAAAGGCTCAAATTCCTGGGTTTATGGTCAGCGCGGTGGTTCATATGCCCAAGGGGGCTGCTCCTGGTGCATTCTCTCCCGCCTACGACTTAGACAAAAAGCGTTTGCATGCCTTCCTCTCCATACAGGATAAAAACGAGCTGATGGATTGGGTCGATCAGTCAAGCGCCCATTCTTTCGCTGTGGGGAGGTGGTCTTGATGAACACAGTGCCTAACTCTAACTTCATAGCCGACACCATGGTCTGTGCCATGGCCCGCATGATTCAAGATGGCGAGACGGTGTTCTCCGGCTTGGCTTCCCATATGCCTGTGGCGGCTATCCAACTGGCCCGAGCGCTGCATGCGCCAAACGCCTGGCAACTAAACACTGCCGGCGGTGTCAATTCGCCGGATGCACCTTGGCAAAGTCACACCAGCATCGGACGCAGCCTGCAAAACGGAACCACCACCGACTTTGGTCTGCCCGAGGTGTTCGATCTGTCTATGCGCGGCGGCTTGGACGTGGCTTTTCTAAGCGGCGCCCAATTCGACCGGACCGGTGCAGTCAATACCTCCGTTATAGGCGACTATCATCGCCCCAAAGTACGTTTCCCCGGCGGTGCCGGCAGTGCCGTGCTGTTGCCTACGGCAAAACGGGCAATTTTGTGGCGTCCCAAGCACGACCGGCGTACGTTTGTAGAAAAGGTGGATTTTGTTACCACCCGGGGCAACATCGACAAGGTCGTCACCAACCTGGGCATCCTGACTTTCGAAAACGGCGCTTATTCGCTGCTCAGCGTACATCCCGGCGTCCGTGTTCACGAGGTACAGGAGCAAACGGGGTTTGTTTTGGACTGCTCCCGAGCAACCGTTACGCCGGAGCCTACCAGAAAAGAACTGTCTATCCTGCAAAAAATCGATCCGAAGGGCTATCGCTATCAGGAAATGAACTAGTATTTTATATAAAAAAGGGACACGTTCCATTGCATATAGAACGTGTCCCTTTTTTTATTTGGACAGCTTATCCATAATGTCCATAATTTCCTGAATTTTATCCTGACCGTCTTGTGTCGGTATAGCCTCCTGTACGCAGCCTTCCAAGTGGGTATGCAGGATTTGGCGGTTTATCTTTTTTAAAATGGCCTGAGTTGCCATCAATTGGTTGGATATATCAATGCAATACCGATCCTCCTCCACCATCTTCAAAAGGCCGTCCAACTGCCCACGAGCTGTCTTCAAAAGCCGGGTCGTTTTCGCTTTATCCGCGCGCACCAACATCTCCTCCTTCCCTGCCGAATCAAGTGTGTATGCACGCCTCAGCCAAATACTCCCTTTTTGTCCTGTATAGACACCGCCTCATAGCCCGCTTCGCTTAAAGCATCCTTGAATATCTGGTCGGGAACATCCTGCTCCAACACCACAATCGCCTGCGCTTTTTTAAGGTCTACCTTCGCTCTGACGCCGGAGATACCGTTGAGCGCTTTCTGTGCCCGGTCCTGACAGTGGGCACAGGTCATACCGCTTATCTTGATAATCTTTTTCATAATATACCGCTCCTTTCCTTGTTTCTTGGTTCTCAGCCCTACTTACCTGTATGTTTTGGTTTGAAGAACTTGAGCCGCAGCGCATTAGTCACCACAAATACCGAGCTTAGGCTCATGGCTGCCGCGGCGAACATGGGATTCAATTTCCATCCGTCCATCAGGAAGTAGAATACCCCTGCTGCCAGCGGAATGCCGATTATATTGTAGAAAAACGCCCAGAACAGATTTTCCTTGATGTTGCGCAGGGTAGCTTTACTCAATTGGATTGCAGTTACCGCATCCAGCAAATCGCTTTTCATCAGCACGATATCTGCAGATTCTATAGCAATGTCCGTTCCCGCACCAATAGCGATGCCCACATCTGCCCGGGCCAGCGCCGGCGCATCGTTGATCCCATCGCCGATCATAGCCACTTTGCCGCTCTCTTGGATGGCGCGCACTTCCCGCTCCTTATCCTGGGGCAAAACCTCTGCCACCACCCGGTCGATGTCCAGCTGTCTGCGGATCGCTTCTGCCGTGCGCTCATTATCGCCGGTCAGCATCACCACATCTATACCCATTTCCTTGAACCGTGCCACTGCCTGAGCGCTGGTAGGCTTGACAACATCCGCTACAGCGATTATCCCTAAAAGCGCCTTTCCCCGAGAAAAATACAACGGTGTCTTTCCCTGTTCCGCCAATTCATCCGAGGTCTGTTGCCATACGCCGACATCAACACTCTGCTCCGCCATCAGCGCCAAGTTGCCTGCAGCATAGGCCTCCCCATTCATTTCCCCGGTAATACCGCGTCCGGGAATCGCTGCAAACGTCTCCACTGCCGAGAGAGACAGGTTCTGCTCCTTCGCCCGTTCAACAATCGCCTCCGCCAACGGATGCTCGGAGGGCTGTTCCATTGATGCAGCAATGATTAAAAGCTCTTGCTGGCTAACGCCATCCGCTGTAAGGATGTCCGTAACCTTAGGCTTGCCTTCCGTGATGGTCCCGGTTTTATCCAACACAACGGTTTTTATTTCTTGGGCAGTCTCCAGCGCTTCTCCAGATTTAATCAAAATACCATTAGACGCGCCCTTGCCCGTACCTACCATAATCGCCACCGGTGTGGCCAGCCCCAATGCACAGGGACAGGAAATTACCAACACGGCAATACCGATAGACATGGCAAATTCAAAGGACTGGCCTAAGATAAGCCATACGATTGTGGCCACAATCGCAATACTGATAACAATGGGCACAAACACGCCGCTGATTTTATCTGCCATCTTGGAAATAGGCGCCTTGGATGCGCTGGCTTCTGCCACCAGTTCAATAATTTGGGAAAGGGTGGTCTCATCACCCACTTTTTCTGCCCGAAACTTGAAAAACCCCGTTTTATTGATGGTGGCCGCTATAACCTGGTCGCCCACCGTTTTCTCCACTGGAATGCTCTCGCCGGTTAGGGCCGATTGATCCACAGCAGAATTCCCTTCCACTATCACGCCGTCCACCGGGATGCTCTGCCCTGGCCGAATCACCACCACATCCCCCACAACGACTGCGTCCACCGGAATCTCTATTTCGCTTCCATCCCGCATAACTGTTGCAATTTTAGGCGCCAGATCCATCAGCTTGGAAATGGCCTCCGAGGTTTTACCCTTGGAGCGAGTTTCCAGATATTTACCCAAGGTAATCAACGTGAGTATGGTACCGGCGGATTCAAAGTAGATATCCATCATATAATGGTCTACCGTTGCCAAATCTCCCTGGCCTAAGCCGTAGCCGATCTTATAGATGGCGAAAATTCCATAAACAATTGCCGCAGCCGAGCCAATGGCAATCAAGGAATCCATATTAGGAGCGCCCTTAAAAAGGGTTTTGAACCCCACCTGAAAATACTTGCGGTTAACATAGATAATAGGCAGCACCAGTAAAAATTGTGTGAATGCGAACACAACTCCATTCTCCGCCCCATGAAACGCCGCCATCATAAAGCCGGGTACTGGTAAGCCGATCATATGATACATCGCCAGATACATCAGCGGAATCAAAAATATAAAGGATATGATCACCCTTTTTTTCATCTCGTTGATCTCGTCCTGTACGGAATCTACGGCTTTATTAACAGGTGAATCCGTTGTACTCTTTTGGAACACAGCGGCGCCATATCCCGCATCTGCTACCTTATCGATAATTTTGCTGCTATCCAGCAGATTTTCGTCATATTCCACCGTCATACTGTTGCCCAGCAGGTTCACATTGACACCAAAAACGCCTTCCAGCTTTTTCACGCTGCGTTCCACATTGGCAGAACAAGCCGAGCAGGTCATGCCGGTTACGCTAAATTTTTGTTTCATGCTCTCGCCCCCCTAATTACTATACCCCCGGTGGGGTGTATTAAGAATACCTCTTTCCCGCACCGTTGTCAACCCCTTATATCTGGTTTGAGCGAAAACTAACCTTTACTTTGCTCGTTTCCCTTGTGCAATCAGCATCTCCTTCTCTTGCCGTGTAAGCCGCTTAATAGCGTATTCCCGGCTTTGTGCTTCCTGCTTTGTTGGAAACTCCTCGCAATGCACCAGCTCCACCGGAAAACGGGTATGGGTATATTTCCCTCCCTTTCCACTGTTGTGAGCCATAAGGCGCTTTTTCAAATCATTTGTCCAACCAGTATAATATGTGCCATCCGCGCATCGAACGATATAAACATAGTTCAAACCCATCCCCCCGCCTAT
>JBMNTQ010000164.1:0-4634 GCA_050945815.1 Christensenellales bacterium | reverse complement strand
TTTTTGCTGCCCTAAAAGCTCATACATTTTCACCTTACCGTCACAAGTCGTTTCTCCCACTACCAAATCAGAGAAATACATATAAGGGCACTTGTCTGTAATGGCAAAACCATAGCTGGATTTAATCAAAGGGCACAGATTACCTGGCAGTACTTTTTCCGCATCAGCAATCGTTTCATCGCTGGTGGAACAAAGCCCAACATTCACCAAATCTGCCGCCATAAAGATTTCCAACGGAGTGTAGGTACAAAACTGGCCAACTACCCCTTTTCCGCTGTCTTTAATTTTTTTCATCGCAAGAAACCCATTTTTTCTAGCTTCCGCAAAGCTGTCAAATACCTGCGGCAGTTCTGTTTTCATCTTAATCATCTTGTTTCCCCCAATCAATATAATTTAATAATCCGCTTTCCCTCATAGAAAATTTTGTTTTCTTTCATCAGTTCCAGTAACGTGCTTTCATGTTCCGGCTCCGCACACCACGCAAGTCCGCATCCGGCGTGAATTTCCCCCGGAACCGGAATTAATCGGCCAAGCGCTGGATCGCAGACAGATTCCATCGCCATTGCAGCGGTAGTTGTAAAGAATGTGATTACCAGCTTGGGCTTTTTTACCCGTTCCATCCGCCTCACCTCTTCCCGCCGGCAATTTCAACAAGCGCATCAATCCCGGCTTGTATTTCCTCATCTGTGTTAAATGAAGAAAAACTAAACCGCACTGCCCCTTGATTTTGCGTACCCAAGGTCATGTGAATCAGCGGAGCACAGTGGGCACCCGAACGCACGCAAATTCCATATTGATTGGCCAACCGGTCTCCCACATCGCCGGAATCCAAATTGTTTATATTAAGCGACACAATCGGCGCATGAGAGCGTTTGTGGTCACCGTAAACACGAACCCCTTGTATGGATTGCACGCCTTCCACAAACTGGCGGCACAAGGCCAGTTCCTGATTACGGATCGTTTCCATGCCGGTTTCCCTGATATACTCGATACCCGCAAACAAACCTGCAATGCCGTGAGCATTTGGCGTTCCCGCTTCCAACGCCTCCGGCAATTCAACCGGATGGATTTCGGAATAACTGTGTATACCGCTGCCGCCTACTTTCATCGAAGGGATGGACAAACCCTGCCGGACACAAAGCCCGCCTGTTCCCTGTGGCCCTAGCAATCCCTTGTGCCCAGTAAAACAAAGGACATCAATTCCCAGACCGTCCGCATTGATAGGAAACACGCCCGCTGTTTGTGAGGCATCCACAATAAAAAGCAGGTGATTATCTTTACAGAAGGAGGCGATAAACTCCAAATCCAAAATCGTCCCTGTCACGTTGGATGCATGGGTGCAAACTACTGCTTTTGTGTTGGGACGCAAACACTTTCGGAACTGGTCATAATCAAGGTTTCCTTTCGTATCTGCGGGAACGATAGAAAGCGGCATTCCTTTGGCGCGCAGACGGTAAAGAGGCCGCAAAACGGAATTATGCTCCAGTGCTGTGGTAATAACATGGTCATCCGCTTTAAGCAGCCCGCCAATGGCGATATTGAGGCTTTCTGTGGCGTTACAGGTAAACACCGTTCGTTCCGGGGCGGATCCCAGCAAATCTGCTACCGCTTTTCGCGCCTTGAAAATACAACGGGATGCGTGTAAAGAGGCGGGATGACCTCCTCGTCCCGCGCCGCCAAAAGTTTCCATTGCTTTTAATATCGCTTGTCCAACTGTGGGAGGCTTGGGTAAGCTGGTGGCAGCATTATCAAAATAAATCACAGCGCTACGGGCGGAGAATACGGCTTGCCTGCCGCATCTCCTCAACAATATTGTACATGTTGGTGACTTCTCCCACGCTCAACTGTTCCGCAATGCCAAAATGATTTAGGCAGGTGCCACAAGTCATAATTTTTACACCGGATTTTTCTAGTGTAATCAGGTCTTTCAAAGTCGCGGCCCCCTGTATGGAAAGTTTTGCACCGGAATTATATAGCAAAACGGTATCCGGCAACGTATCAAGCTGTGTAAGAGCAAATACAAAGCTTTTCATCAGAATTGCCCCCAACTCTTTATCCCCGTTTCCCATCTCTTCGGATGAGAGAACAACAATCGTTTTTCCGCCGGGAAGCGCGCAGTCCATATTTAAACCGGGGACGTCAGAATCCTCAGTACGTTCTCCTTGCGAAACTTTGGTTTTTTCAATTAGAATGATAAAATGTTCGCCCTGCTTGCTGTATTGGAAATCGCAGCCCGTAGATTCTACATATCTTCGGATATTTTGAACTGCAGTTTCGTTGTCAACCAACACCTCCAATTGGCCTGTTTCCATTTCGTCAAGAGCTTTTTTGGTCTTTACTACCGGCATGGGACATGCGTCCCCTAATGCGTTAACCTGTTTTCTGCTCACGTTGCAATCTCTCCTTTTTATATGAAATAGCGAACTGTTTTTCTATAAGCATATGCCTGCTTCTTATTTGAGCGATTAACATCTTTACTATATAACAGACAAAATATTGTCACAAATATTGTTTATTAATAATACAGATTTCTTTATTAGCATTTTTTATAAATATTTTGCTTTCCCTTTTTTAAGTTTTAGAATCTCCCAAAAGGTGAGGCAAGAAGTTCCCGAGACTCCAAGGGAACACGTTCATAGGGATATGATGTGAACCCACGGCAAACAAGTACGGAAAAGCAACCGCACAGTACGAAAAATCCTGTGCGGTTGATGTGGTAACCTACTAGCGGACACTGAGAAGATGGATAATAATAAAGAGAAGCCATCAGGAGGTGTCGACATGGGAAAGTATTTTGACAGGGATACAAAGGTAGCTTATGTAGAACAGATCAATTCTGGGAAGCTGACGGTCACAAAAGCAGTCAATGAGTTGGGTTGTTCCAGATCAGCTATTTACTCATGGATGAAGAAGTTATCCGAAGACGGAGAAAACGGGCTTCCGGGCAGCGGGCATATGAAGCCGGATATGGAATACCAAAGACAGCTTGAAAAAGAAAACAGACAATTAAAGAATGAGATTGAATTTTTAAAAAAAGCAGCAGCGTACTTTGCCGGAGACCAGAGGAAAGGTACGCGATGATTAAGCAGGAACACAAGAATCTGGTCAGTATTCAGCGAGCCTGTGAATAGTGCAAGGTATCGCGTAGCGGGTATTACGAATGGCTCAAAAGGCCTGTAAAAAGAGACGTAGATGTCCCAGGTCAAAGAATTAAACGGATCTTTAAAAAGAGCCGTAAAACATATGGCACACGTCGGATTAAGAAGCAGTTAGAGACTGAGGGGATAACGGTTAGTCGTCAGAGAATCAGGCGCAAAATGACTGAACAAGGTCTTGTAGCGAAGGCCCATCGGAAGACTCGTGCCACCACCAACTCAAACCACGATTATCCTGTAGCATCGAATTTACTATACAGACAGTTTGCTGTCCAACATCCCAATAAGGTTTGGGTCATGGATATCACGTATCTCGCAACAAGCGAAGGCTGGCTGTATTTGGCGATTGTTCTTGACTTGTATAGCAGGATCGTTGTCGGCTGGAGCATCGGTAAGCGTATGACAAAAGAGCTGGCTATTGATGCACTTGAGATCGCTATTAAGAGGCGCAACCCCGCTCCTGGGCTTATTTGCCACTCGGATCGCGGCAGTAAATACTGTAGCCATGCCTACCGGGATTTACTGCAGAAACATGGTTTCCCATGTAGCATGAGCCGCAAAGGTGAGTGTCAGGACAATGCCTGCGCGGAGACCTTTTTTCATAGTTTGAAGGTTGAATAGATATATGGAGAACCGTTAAAATCCAGATATAGGATGAAAAAGGAAGTCGGGGGGAGGGGGAATACATCGAGGTGTTTTACAATCGGCAGAGACTGCATTCTAATAATGGATATCTCTTGCCTTGTGATTTTGAAAGAATTAATCAGTCCAGCTTCTTACTGTCCGTTTAGGCTTGACCAGATCAGGAATTCAGTATATTGGTTATGGAGCAAATAAAATAGTAAGTGGATCATTATCTATCATATTTTAAGGGTAGACCACCCTAGTATGTCTAATACAACTCAATAACTAATAATACCCTCAATAATCTGAGCCCCACCGAATGCCGCAAGAAGTGCAATAATCCATGTTGGCCACTGGAAAAGAGCGGGGATTATTACCAGTGCAGCTCCTAGCATCAAACGGATAGCTTGATCTACCGAGCCAATATTCTTTTTAAGATATAATGATTTCTCATCTGTTATGACGATCACCCCCTTTGCGAATTACTTTCAGATAGTCATTCCTGCAATGATGGACATATTATGTGTAATTTGCTAAAAACATATGCTTTTTTGTAATTTGTCCACAAAAATCAAATTTCCCATTCTTACAAAATCTTGTAAATAGTAGAATAAACAATCGTTGAAAGACCTTGTCACATATTCTCGTGACTTCAGTCGTGAGTAAGTGACGCATATGTCGTACCAATAGCCCCTCAAACACTTCAAATGGTTGACTTTATCTTATGCACATAATATCATATTTTATAGGAGTGGTAATATATGTCACAATTATTCTTTGGCAGGGGTTATGTCTATTCGCTGCAGTGGAAAATAAGACGATATATTCAATATATAGCAGTGTTCACCAAAGGGA
>JBMNTQ010000163.1:0-4774 GCA_050945815.1 Christensenellales bacterium | reverse complement strand
ACGCCGTGAAGGAAGCGAAACTGACAGGCAGGGATGTGGTAATCATAGATACGGCAGGGCGCCTTGCCATCGACGAGGAGATGATGAACGAGATAGCTTCCATAAAGAATGCCGTCAACCCGCATGAAATACTCTTTGTGGTCGATTCCATGACAGGCCAGGATGCCGTGAATACCGCGAAGGAATTCAATAACCGGCTCGACTTCGACGGGGTGGTGCTTACCAAGCTCGACGGCGACACCAGGGGAGGAGCAGCCCTTTCAATCAAGTCGGTGGTGAACAAACCCATAAAGTTTGTCAGCACAGGCGAGAAAATGGATGCCATCGATATATTCTACCCTTCTCGTATGGCCGACAGAATCCTTGGAATGGGAGACATAGTATCACTGGTGGAAAAAGCCCAGGAACAGTTCGATGCCGAGGAAGCCAGGAAACTGCAAAAGAAAATAGCCAGGGATCAGTTCGATTTCAACGACTTCATCTCCCAGATACAGCAAATAAAAAAGATGGGTAACGTGAAGGACCTTATGTCGATGATCCCGGGTGTGGGCAAGGCAGTCAAGAACCTTGACATTGACGATAACGCGTTCAAGGGCATAGAAGCCATAATCCGGAGCATGACACCCCGGGAAAGGGCCAACCCGGGCATTCTTAACGGAAGCAGGAGAAAACGGATTGCCATGGGAAGCGGTACCACGGTTCAGGAAGTCAACAGGCTTCTCAAACAGTTCGACGAAACCAGACGGATGATGAAAATGATGACAAGCAACAAAAACGCCGCACGAATGATAGGCAGACGTTAAAACCACATCGCCATGTATAAAATTATCGACGGAAAGCTGACAGCAGGTCTCATCAAGAATGAGATTACCCTGAAAGTGGCTGAAAGAGCCAAATCGGGGAAGAAAATTCCCCACCTGGCCGCTATCCTGGTCGGGTCAAACGCTTCAAGCGAAACTTATGTCGCGAATAAAATTAAAGACTGCGGAGAGGTTGGATTCCGGTCCACCCTGGTAAGGATGAATTACGATGTTCCTGAAGAAGAGCTTCTTGAAGCAATCCGGAAACTTAACAACGATCCGGATATCGACGCTTTCATTGTCCAGTTGCCTCTGCCGGAACATATTTCCGAGAACCGTATTATAGAAGCCATTGATCCTGAGAAGGATGCCGACGGCTTTCACCCGGTCAACATTGGCAGGATGGTTGTAGGTCTTGAAGGCTACCTGCCTGCTACTCCCTTTGGTATAGTGGAGCTTCTGAAGCGCTATGACATCGAAACCTCCGGCAGGGAATGCGTTGTGATCGGCCGAAGCAATATTGTCGGGCGCCCTCTCAGCATACTGCTTTCCCGGAAAGGCACGGATGCAACGGTAACACTTGTTCACAGCAGAACCAGGGATATTGCTTCACATCTCAGGAGAGCCGACATCATAGTTGCCGCCCTCGGATCGCCGGGATTCGTGACAGCCGATATGATTAAACAAGGGGCAGTGGTGATTGACGTTGGAACAACACGTGTTCCTTCACCATCTGCCACATCGGGTTGGAAGCTTGTCGGTGATGTTGATTTTGATAATGTGGCCCCGTTGTGCTCCTGGATCACTCCTGTTCCGGGAGGAGTGGGACCGATGACAAGGGTTGCCCTGCTTCGCAATACACTGATGGCGGTTGAATTAAAATAGATTCATGCCGCGGAAATAAAGGTCAAACCCGCCTTTTCCCCCCGGCCTGTTCGAGGAAAACAGAAGAAACATATTGGTGAAATTCTCGTCTCCGCCAAGTATAGGCCGGTATTCATCCCATGAACTGTTTATTTCCGGTCCGAAGTTTACCGGAGCTGACCATACTCCATTCTCAAATCTGGAATAATACAGATCAAATCCTCCAAATCCTCCTTCACGGTCAGAGGCAAAGACCATTATCTTCCTGTATATAAAGGGACATTTGTCTTCTCCCGCGCTGCTCAGCGATTCCACCTTTACCGGAGCCAATCCTTCCTGGGAAAACCATTCGTCTACACTCTGCATCGTCAGCTTCGGATACATCCAGATATCATAGCCGCCGTCAGCGTCACTGCAAAAATAAGCAGTGTCCTGATAGGTGTTGAAACAAAAATAGGCTTCATTGGCAGCTGTATTAAGCAAGGTAAGAGGCTTTACATCTGATATTTCGGGAAGATCGGAGCCGAACCAGGGAAGATTCATTGTATATCTGAAATCCAGATCCCCTTCAGTATTCTCCGACGATACCACAAGATACTCGTAACCGTCGAGCGGACTGTAAAGCCTGTAAGGGCCAAGGTCGTCACCTGTAGTATTGACTTTCGATACCAGTTGCGAAAGAAAGGGATCAGGTGCCATTTCCGTCTTTAAGAAAAAATCTCCGTTCTTCTGCGCGAAATTGTAGACAAACATTCCGTGAACCAGATCAAACTGGCCGCCCTCGCTTTCCCTGTTGCTTGAGAATATAATGGGATGGATACCTGTCAACTGATGAATATCAATATTGTAATCGTCATATGGCGAGTTTAGTTCAGACAGTATTATCAGGGAATCGGGAAATGTGCCTCTTTCTATCAAATCATTTCCGGATTTTTTACAGGATGGCGCGAGCATAAGTGTCAGCACGGCAATTGTTGAAACAATGTAAATGTTTTTCATTTCGGGATTGATTAAGGTTTTGGTCTGTATTGAATTAAAACGAATTATGGAAAATAAAATTATAGCTCATGGCTATAAATAAAAAACCGGGTTTTTGCCCGGTTTTTCGAAGGTAGAATTTAGGTTAATTCCAGGGTAAATAATATATATAGGGTTAGAGTATGCTTACAACGAATAGATGAAAAAAATGGCCGGAAGGTTGCGTTGAAAGTGAAAAAAATCGCGAATCCCGGCAGATATTTATGTATTATATTGATTTGTAGTTGTTTGTAAAATTATAAAAAAGTTGATAATATGATCCGGACCACAAATGTATTATTTAAAATGTTATTAATTTTGTGCTCAATATTTTAGAGCTGATGGAAGACTCTATGTACAATTTCCTCTATGAGGATGATTTGGATAATGCCATCCGTAAGTTTGAGCGGATGAAAAAGGATAATGAGAATTATTTCTTTGATGTTTTCGAATTTGAGGGTATTATCGATTACTATATTGAATCGAACAATTCTTCGAGAGCTTTTGAAGCCGCCCTTCTTGCATCGGAACAGCATCCAAACTCGGTTTCCTTACAGATTCGCAAGGCAAGGGTTCTTCTCGACAAGGGAAGAGCGGTTGAAGCCCTGAGGATACTCAAAACCCTTGAAAACATCGAACCGGGTAACCACGAAATATACGTGGCCAAAGGGACTGCCATGGCTATGCTCGGAGACATACAGGGGGCGAAAAAGATGTTTGATTTTGCCCTTAGTCTCGATTCCGATGATACGGTCATTATTCTTTACTCCATTACTTCAGTTCTTCAGAACCTGAATTACTACGAGTACCTGATCCCATACATGAAGAGGCTGGTAGAGCTTGAATCAGATGACGATGACCACCTGTACGACCTGGCTTATGCCTACGAAAAGATTGAGGACTACGACAACAGCATCTCCCTGTATCTCAAATACCTTGAACTGGAGCCTTTCTCCGACAGCGCCTGGTACAACCTGGCTATTATTTACAACAGGAGGGAGGAATACGATAAAGCCATTGAAGCCTACGATTACGCGCTTGCAATAAATAGCCAGAATACCTTTGCACTCTTCAATAAGGGAAATATTCTCTGCCTCCAGGATAAATATGAAGAAGCCATCCCGGTTTACCTAGAGTATCTCGAAAATGAACCCGACAATTACGAGGCAATGAACAACCTGGCGGAATGCTACACGAGAACCGGCAATCTGGTCCTTGCCAGGAAATATCTCAATGATACCATTGAACTTGCTCCCGACAGTCCGTATCCCTGGTATGGACTGGGAGTGATTTCACTTTCGTCGGGAAATCCCGATGAAAGCATTATTTATTTAAGGAAGGCTGTGCGCCTCGATGACGAAGATCCTGAAATATGGTATATGCTCGGTAAGGCCCATTATGCCAGAAAAGAGATCAAGGATACCATCAGGTGCTATTGTGAGGCTCTTAAACTGGAAGCATACTTTACATTGATATGGATTGAACTGGGGAAAATAATCCTGAATGACGGATTGGTCCCGCGTGCGCTTCCATTCTTTGAAAAAGCTTACAAAAAACTGGGCGATGTCCCGGGTATAAATTATTTACTGGCTTCATTCTATCTTCATATAGGCCATGCTGAAAATGCTTTCAGGCATCTTTCACTGGCACTTGACGCCGATGATGAGATTTTCGAGTATTTTTACGAAATATTCCCCGAGAGATTATTTACCAGAAAGATAAAGAAACTCCTTCAGGAATATAACCTTCGGTGATTGTCGGGATGTTTTGCCCGCGGCCGGATCTGATGCATCGTGATAGATGTCTGGAACCGGATTGGATTACAGTCTCCGGTATAAACATATAGAATATGAAAAAAGCAATTCCTTTTTTACCTGACCGTCCTGCGAAACCACGAAACACAGGTCTGACCATGGTAATGGATAAAGGTCTCAGCGCGCGAGAAGCTGAGGATTTTATGTCGGTTGGCAGTGAATACACAGATTACGTAAAGCTTGGTTTCGGAACATCTCTTATCACGCCGGGACTGGAAGAGAAGCTGAAAATTTATAAGAATGCAGGATGCATCCCGTATTTCGGAGGAACACTGTTCG
>JBMNTQ010000162.1:0-4840 GCA_050945815.1 Christensenellales bacterium | reverse complement strand
ACAAATCGTGCAGGACAACGCGTCCTTTCCCGCTGCTGGCTTCAACAGCAACCGACCGGACGGATGAAGACGGCAGCATTCAGCCCAGTACGACAACCAATTATATTATGCGGGCGGGGGCAGTGTTTCAAATTATAAAAAGGATATGAGATCTTATTTTTATACCAAGAAAGGGAAAAAACTATGGAAACTATTCAAAGGCCGCCCAAAAGAGGGCATCTATAACCATTCGGGCCGTATTATGACGCCGGAGTATGTGGCTATCCGCAATACTGGGAACTTGGCGGCCGGAGCTGGTGCGAAAGCTAACGCGCAGCATACCGCAAGCGGTGGCATCGGCAGGGCAGAAGACGCCGAAAATGACAAAAAAGTTATTGACATATGACTGAAACTATCATACCGAAATTACGGATATACGCCGATAACATTTTAAGGGATTTTAAATATTTAATAGCTAGAGGGCAGTTGTACTTGACTGCCCTCAGATTCTTCTCATTATTCCCGCCTCCACTATACATATGGACGCGCGAAAGCATAGAGCGGATACTCGGGGGGTTGACCACAGTTCGCGCACCGCAATGCGTCCTTTCCCGCTGCTGGCTTCAACAACCTTGCCATATCCGATATAAATGCCAACGTGGTGAATCTCATCCCATCTGCCGTAGCCTGAACAACCACAGTTTTGCCAAAACACCAGATCTCCCGGCTGAAGCTCGCTTTGGCCTATGTCTTTGCCGTTCTCAATGCACTATCTGGCCTGACCCGCTGCATAGGTGTACATGATAGAGCCAAGCGAAGGTTCGACTTGACAAATCGCCCAATGCACCAACCCCCGAAACGGCGAGAAAAGTACAGCAGGTCAAGCGCGAAGGTCTGCTTGATGACTTTATTTATGGATCGGCATCCGCAACCAGCTTGCTTTGTTTCATGAAAGCACTGTAAAGAATCCGTCATCTGTAAACCTTCTATTAGCTTTAAGGAGGCAATGAACATCCAAAAAAATAAAATAATTCGGTTTGGTTTTATTGGGTGAATATTTTGTTTTTGCGCGATGGGCAACAGCAGGCGCATTCCTTGGATATGCATCCAGAGTGTAAGCGTTGAGCCCAGAAGAACTGGCGAGAAGTTTGGAAGCGGGAGTAGGCGCGCTGGTGTAAAACGAACGATTATCACTTTTGTTCTGCACTGAAAGCAGGGCCCATGAAGGGCGTTGTTTTTTACCGCTTGAGGGGATGGGCAGACTTTTGGGGTATGGTCGATGAAGCACAAATGGTTCTGCTGCCATTTTGTGAGTTTCCGTGCAACAATAAAGAACTACCATCAGATTTCCGGCAACGCGATTCTGAAGAAAGTATTCCGGTCCTCCCCGGCTTGTGTTATTCCTTGATTCAAGCTGTTGATTGAGCGGATTTCTTCGTCGGTCAGATCAAAGTCGAACAGGCCCAAGTTTTCTTCCATCCGCGATCTGTTGACTGTCTTGGGAAGCGGCCGAAACCCGCGCTGTAGGTGCCACCGAAGGGTTATCTGGGCAGAGGATTTGCCGTATCGGGCGGCAATTTCCGCAATTAGGGGGTAGGAGTCGATCGCTCCGTGGCAGATGGGGCGCCATGCTTCGATTTGTATCTGTTGTTCTTTGCAATAGCGGACCACATCTTCTGAGATATAGAGCGGGTGCAGCTCGATCTGGTTGACCATTGGCATAACCTCGGCATGTTGCATCAGTTCCTCGATGTGGTGTACATTGAAATTACATACGCCGATGACCCGTACCAGCCCGTCGGCATAGAGTTTCTCCAGCGCCTTCCAGGTAGGGATGAAGGTTTTGTTTGGCCCTGGCCAGTGGATGAGGAACTGGTCGATATAGTCAAGTCCAAGCTCGTCCAGCGTGCTGTTAAACTCTTTTAGCGTTTTCTCATAGCCGTGGCTTGCATTCCATACCTTGGATGTAATATACAGTTTTTCTCTGGGGAGAGCGCATTGCGCAATGCCTTGCCCAACGCCCCTTTGGTTCTGGTATGCTGCGGCGGTATCGATGCTAGTATATCCAGCTTCTACCGCTTCCATTACGCAGCTGGCAGCTTTGTTGTTGCTGGTTTTTGAAGTGCCTAACGCAATGATCGGCACATCTACGCCGTTATGGAGAGAATAGGTGCTGTCTTTTTGGATAGGGGTCATGAAAGGGAAGCCCTCCTTCATGTATTTTTTGCACTTTTGCCCGTTAGAATCTGATTAGGCGGGGAGCCGGTTGCAGGGATTCTAAAAAAAGTGGGGGATATGCGCTGTTATATACGCCGGCAGGTCTGGCCGGGCGACAGGGTGACGTCCAATATTTTGGTTTGAGGGGGCGGGACGTTCTTCGCGTTTAGCAGGAAGCTCATCATCTCGCGGGCGACCATTTCTGTGTCCTGCTTGTAGGAGGTTATTTTGGGAAAGAAAATAGAGTTTTCTATCGCGTCGACACCGCAGACAGAAAATTGTTCAGGGATATTTGCGCCCCGCATATGTGCGCGCATGATAAAGCCCCGTGCAAGTTGGTCGTTGCCGGCGATGATCGCCGTAGGGAGGGGTTCTATTTGTGAAAAATAGTCATAGGCATGAAGGCCGTTGATTTCAGAAAAGGCGTCTGTCTTAAACAGATAGCTCTCCGGCACCTCGAGCCCTTTTTCTTTCATCAGGGACAAGAAGAACTTCTTTCGTTTGTTTGCAGAAAGCATATAGTCCGGTCCGCAGATGAAACCGATTTTTTTATGGTTTAGGTTGATGAGGTGCTCAATGAGCAACTGCATTCCCTGTCTTGCATCAAATTGTACTTCGTAGCAGTCTTTTCCGGGGAAAGAGACTCGATCCAGCAGAGCCACAGGAATTTCGTCGTGGCCGTCCAAGGCAAAGGGATCGTTAATCCGGCTTTCGGTGAAGATGATGCCGGAAACCTGAATGCCTTTACAATATTGGTAATACTTGCGCTGCCGCTCGAAGTGATTGCCCGCTTCGCATATGATCAGCGTGTAGTCGTTTTCGAACGCAAGCTTGTTTAAATACTGCATGACGCTGATATAAAACGGGTTGTTCATATCATAGATGAATATGGCGATGGAACGCGAAGACTGATGTTTCATATTTTTCGCGTTCAGGTTGGGGACATACCCGTATTCTTCGATGACCTTCTGCACCCTCTCCCGCATTTCAGGGGATGTATTGCTTTCTTTATTAATGACACGGGAAACAGTGGCGGTTGAGACACCGGCAATGTGCGCTATTTCGCGGATTCCAATGGATGATTTTTTCCTTTTCATGATTATTCCCAAACGATTGAATTTAATCGTATTCCATTCGTTGAATAGTTTACCATAATTTTGAATACAAAAAAATTAATTTTTATATTGACATCACAATGGAGAGTGTATATAATGAACGCATGCCAAGTAAACGTTTACATTCGAGAGCACAAATCTAATATTAATATCATTAATCAACATTATATCTTTGTAGCAATGATTTGTCAATTGTAAGACTACCGTGAGTAACAAAATAAAGAGGATATCCCGGCAGGACGGCAGTTCAGGAAGCGTGTCTGTAGAAACCCATTTTTTTGCCGATTTTTTGGACAAGGGAAGAAGGGTACCTATGCTCCTATATTTTCCTGTGATAAATCAGGAAAACGGTGTTTATTATTCTATTTAAAAACAATTGTAACAAATATAAAGAACAAGGAGGATGCACAATGGAGGGAACAATGAGAGCGCTGGTCAAAGCGAAACGAGGTTTTGGGAATATGGAGGTACAGGAGCGGCCTATTCCTAAAGTTGGGCCGGACGACGTACTGATGAAGGTGTGGGGGTCTGCGATATGTGGTACGGATGTGCATATATACCGTGACGAATACACCAAATACAAAGAGGGGTTGATTCTGGGGCATGAGTTTTCGGCGACTGTCGTTGAAATAGGGGAGGATGTGAAGAACTGCAAGATTGGCGATCGGGTGGTCAGCGATGTGCAGGGCAGAGAAGGCACGATGGGTAACGACGTGGTGGATGGAAGCCATGCTGAGTATATCGTTATGCCTTCTAATCAGGTGCATATTCTCCCTGAGAATCTGTCTCTGAAGGACGGCGTGCTGATTGAGGTGTTTGTATCCACTCAGCACGGGTTACTGGAAACCATCAAGGTGCGGCCAGGGGATTTTATTGTGATCATCGGCTGCGGTCCCATCGGTACTATGATGTTGCAGACGGCAAAAATGTTTACCCCCAGAGCTACGTTGATGACCGGTACTCGGAGGGATCAGGTGCGTATGGAAATCGCTAAACGGTATGAGCCGACTTACATGATGTACAACGACGAGGGTGTGGTGGAACGGGTGTTGGAATTGACAGACGGAAAGGGCGCAGATGTGGTGATAGAATGCTCAGGTTCGGATGAGGGCATCAATCAGGCGTTGCAGGCCGTCAAAAAGGGCGGCTATATCAGCAATTTTGCGGTTTACGATAACAAGCTGGTACAGGCAGATTTAAGCCAGATTACGCTCAAATGCCTTACGGTTGTAGGAAGCTGGGGTTGGATAGGCTACCCGGAAGAGGTTACCCGCACGGTAGGCGGCGCGCTTTCCTACCAAAGAGCGCTACAGATTGCAGCCAACTCCAACCTTGACCTGGGCGGGCTGATAACGCATACGTTCCGGCTGGAAGACTTTGAAGAGGCGTTTAATGTTTGCCGCGAAAAGAGAGGTGGCGCCGTGATGTTCGATCCATGGTTGAAATAAGAAACGAATGTTATGCAGGTGCTACCCTTTGCAGGCAGCACCTGCGCGCATAAACTGACGAGGTGAGTGTATGAGCCATTG
>JBMNTQ010000161.1:0-4863 GCA_050945815.1 Christensenellales bacterium | reverse complement strand
AGAGAAGGGCGCTTTCACCGGCGAGATTTCTCCGGGTATGCTGACTGAGATGGGCATCGAGTTTGTGATCATTGGCCACAGTGAACGCCGCCAATATTTTGCTGAGACGGATGAGACGGTCAATAAGAAGGTTAAATCCGCACTGGCCCATGGCCTGACACCCATCGTATGCGTTGGGGAAACTCTGGAACAGCGGGAAGCCGGCGTTACCGAATCTTGGGTGAGCGGACAGGTGAAGGCTGCTTTTGAGGGTATTTCCGCTGAGGATGTTAAAAAAGTCGTGGTCGCTTATGAGCCGATTTGGGCGATTGGCACCGGTCGTACGGCAACCCCTGAAGATGCTAACAAAGTGAACGGACTTTGCCGTGCGACGATTGAGCAGCTCTATGGCAAGGATGTTGCGGATGTGGTGCGGATTCAGTATGGCGGCAGCATGAACCCCAAGAATGCTACAGAACTGATGGCGCAGGAGCACATTGACGGCGGCCTGATTGGCGGTGCCAGCTTGAAAGCAGAAGATTTTTCTAAGGTGGTAAACTACTAGGAGGCAGGATGAGTAAGCTGACAGCTTTATTAATACTGGACGGTTATGGGGAGAGTCCGAACAAAACGGGCAACGCGATTGCTTTGTCGGGTTCTCCTTATATTGCGGCGTACCGTGAGAAATACCCCAGCACGTTGATTTCCGCCAGCGGCAAGGCTGTGGGGTTGCCGGACGGACAGATGGGCAATTCTGAGGTGGGCCATTTAAATATGGGCGCCGGACGGGTGGTGTTCCAGGAGTTGACCCGCATCAGCAACGAAATTGAAGAAGGTGAATTCTTCCACAACCCGGAGCTTTTGTGGGCCATGGATAACGCCAAGGAGGCAGGGAAGGCCGTGCATCTGATGGGCCTTTTATCCGACGGCGGTGTGCATAGCCATAATTCCCATCTCTATGCGCTTTTGGAAATGGCCAAGCGCGTAGGGGCGAAGAAGGTTTATCTGCATTGCTTTATGGACGGGCGCGATGTTTCACCCTATAGCGGCAAAGGCTTCATTGAAGAGCTGCAGGGGAAAATAGAGGCTATTGGCGTGGGTACAATTGCCAGCGTAATGGGCCGCTATTATGCTATGGACCGGGATAACCGTTGGGACAGGGTTCAGAAAGCCTATGACGCGATGGTGCTAGGGCAAGGCAATAAGGCTTATGACGCCGTTTTGGCTATGCAGCAATCCTATGATGCGGGGATTACCGACGAATTTGTGCTGCCTACTGTTATTTGTGACGGGAAAGGCCCTGTAGGCAACATACAGCCGGAGGATTCTGTAATATTTTTTAACTTCCGACCGGACCGCGCGCGGGAAATAACCCGTACCTTTATTCAGAAGAACTTCCAAGAATTTGAGCGGGGCCGTGGCTATTTCCCTGTAACATTCGTTACCCTTACCCAGTATGACGAATGCTTCACGAATTTGCAGGTTGCTTTCAAGCCGCAAACCTTGAAAAATACGCTGGGCGAATATTTGAGCACTCTGGACTTAATCCAGTTGCGTATTGCGGAGACGGAGAAATATGCCCATGTTACGTCGTTTTTCAATGGCGGTGATGAAACGCCTAATCCAGGGGAGGTTCGGGTTTTGATTCCTTCTCCTAAGGTGGCGACTTATGACCTTAAGCCTGAGATGAGCGCGTATGAGGTAGCGGAGGAGGCGGTTCGGCGCATTGAGTCGGACCAGTATGATGTGATTATACTCAACTTTGCCAATGCGGATATGGTGGGGCATACCGGTATGATGGATGCTGCTGTCAAGGCGATTGAGGCTGTGGATTGGTGTACCCATCGCGTGGTGGAAGCCGTTTTAAAGGCTGGCGGCCAGGCGATTGTTACCGCTGACCATGGAAACTCCGACCATATGCTGACGGAGGACGGCAACCCGGTTACTGCCCATTCCACCAACCAAGTGCCGTTTATTTTGGTGGACCCTGACCAGATAGGCGCGCGGCTTTTGCCGGGCGGGCGCTTGTGTGATGTTGCGCCGACGATGCTGGACATGATGGGCCTGGAGCCGCCGAAAGAGATGACCGGCCGCAGTTTGTTGGTTCGGGAATAAACGTTTAGGCAGGATGGGTTTGCTCGGCTGATCTGATAGAAAGGTATCTTGCAGTGGGCCGAAGCAAAGGCTAGACTTGCATAGGAACCGCTAATACTTTCGCTTGCTATAGACAATCAGGTGTGCTATAATTGTTCTGATGTTGACAAATGTGGAGGTTTGAAATGACCACGATTCAGATTATATTGAATATTTTGGTTGCTCTGGTTAGTGTTGTGCTAATCGCGGTAGTCGTTATGCAAGAAGGTTCGAGCGAAGGCTTGAGCAGCGTGATGGGGGGATCGGAAACTTACTTTGGAAAAGGTAAGTCGAAAGGCCGCCAGGGTAAGCTGGCTTCGATCACAAAGGTGTCCGCGATTGTTTTTATGGCGATTGCTGTGATACTTTCGGTGATTTCTTGAAAAACCTGCTATTGATGTTTTAACGAGGAGCACTACCTGAAAAGGCGTGCTCCTTGATTATATTATGAATGATTGCTCATAATAAGAGTAAGGAGATTATTTTGGGACTGAAGAAACAGATTTTAATACAATTTGAAAAACAGAGCAGCTATACCGAGGAGGAGCTGAGGCAACATTTGCAGATACGAAAAAAGAAGTATCCGCAATTTAAGAAAGCTTTGCTTTCTCTGTTGGCTGACGGCTCGCTGCAGCTGAATGCGTCGGGGCATTACATGATTCCGGCGGGGGAAATTGTGACCGGACGGTTGATTGGCAACCGCATGGGCTATGGTTTCTTGGTGCGTGAGGATGGGGGCGACGATGTCTTTATTCCTGCGCCTAGAATGGGAACGGCCTTGCATGGGGATATGATTTCTGTTCGTCTACGCCGTAATCCGCAACGGGGGAATAGCATTGAAGGCGAAGTTGTGGACGTGCGGCAACGGAAGAATGATATGATTGTAGGGACGTTTAAAAAGGACGGTAGGGGCGGGGTGGTTACCCCGGATGATGACCATATTTCAAAGGAAATTGATATTTTGCCGCAACATGTTCGGGGCGCTAAAAATAAGCAGAAGGTTGTTGTGGAACTAACCGGGATCGGCCGACGTAAAGCGGACGGTGTTGTGAAGCAGGTATTGGGCTATGCTGATGAGAAGGGCGTAGGCGTTATGTCTATTCTGTACGAGCATGGGATTCCTCGGGAGTTTCCTGCACCGGTTCTGGAGGCTGCTTCCGCCATTGCTCAAACTGTTTCTGCGGAGCAGGCGCGCAGGCGCGAGGATTTGCGCGGCTTGAAGATATTCACCATAGACGGAGCGGATGCGAAGGACTTGGACGATGCGGTTTCCATTCAAGAGCTGCCGGGAGGGCTGATGCGGCTGGGGGTGCATATTGCTGATGTGAGCTTTTATGTGCGGGAAGGCAGCGTCATCGATAAAGAGGCGCTAAAGCGGGGAAATAGCGTTTACCCTGTGGACCGGGTGGTACCGATGCTGCCGGTGGCGCTGTCGAATGGAATCTGTTCTCTGTCCAGCGGCGAAGATCGGCTGACTCTTTCCTGCTTTATGGATATTGATGGGGCGGGGAAGGTGGCAGACTATCGTATTGCAGAGACGATCATCAACAGTTGTTACCGTATGACGTATGATGATGTGGAGTTGATTATTCAGGGTGATGCTGCTATGCAGGAAAAGTATGCGGATATTACGCCGGACCTGCTGAACATGCAAGAGCTGGCAGCCGGCTTGACCAAGATGCGCCAGCAGCGCGGCGGCATAGACTTTGATTTATCGGAAGCTTATATCGAACTGGACGAGGATGGCGCGCCTGTGGAAATCCGGCGGCGGGAGCGCGGGCTTTCCCATCGATTGATTGAGGAATTTATGTTGTGTGCCAATGAGACTGTGGCTCGGCATATGATGGAAAAGAAGATGCCCTTTGTTTACCGTGTGCATGAGAAGCCGGATGCGGATAAGCTGGCGGCTTTGAATGAATTCTTGGGGGCCATGGGGCTTGAGGGTGTTGATACGGAAAATGCTCGTCCGGGGCAAATACAGAAAGCGCTGGCTGCATCGGCTGGGAAACCGGAAGAGAAGGTTGTTAATACTGTGGTGTTGCGGTCGCTAAAAAAAGCGCGCTATGACCGGGAGAATTTGGGCCATTTTGGCTTGGCTGCCAAGAACTACTGCCACTTTACCTCTCCTATTCGACGTTATCCGGATTTGGAGGTTCACCGGATGCTGAAACGAGATAAAAAGGGCGCGTTGGACGAGAGAACCGCAAGACGCTTGAATGCGCGCATGGATAGTGTGGCGGGGCAAGCCAGCGATTGCGAAGTGAAGGCAATGGAAGCGGAGCGAGATGTGGAAGCATATATGAAGGCGCGTTATATGGAGAAACATTTGGGCGATGTGTTTGACGGCGTGGTTGCCGGCGTCACGGCGATGGGCATTTTTGTTGAGCTGCCCAACACAGTTGAGGGGTTTGTGCCCTTAAACGCTTTGCCAGTAGGTTTGAAATTTGACGAGCGGAATTATCGGCTGAGTGATGCCGCAGGGCATAGTTATGCGTTGGGGCAGAAAGTGAAAATATTGGTAGCAGCCGCAAACCCCACGATGAGGCGGATTGACTTCGTGTTGGCGCCGGTTGAAAAGGATGAGGAAACTGTGTTAAAATAAATACGTAGGCTGAATATTTTATGTTTGCTGAATATGACGCAGGCACAGGGGAGGGGCTGGAATGGCGGGGGAGAATGTGAAAATTATTGCGCAAAATAAGAAAGCGCGCCATTCCTATTTTATTGAGGATACCCTGGAAGCGGGCCTGG
>JBMNTQ010000160.1:0-4877 GCA_050945815.1 Christensenellales bacterium | reverse complement strand
CGATCACCTGCAACCTGGTCGAGGTGAAGTGTTATTCGCAGGTCGGCGACTTTGCGGCCTTCAACCAACTGAAGGAGCGGATCTCCGCCCAGATCAATCAGAGTGAGCGCATCCTCCAGCGCCACTTCGACCCGGCCCTGAAAAAACCGGACCGGCCGGATAGGTTGCTCAAGAGCCGGGAGTTGGCTCAGATCCTTCGGTTTTATCTGGAACGCTCACTGCGTTACGGGATCTTTGATGTGACTGCCGCGCAGGAAGCGCGAGGGCTACTTGAATCCATCGAACAGGGTTACTCGCTTCAGTTCAGGCGTTGCGCCCTGATCTTCGACTTTGACAAGGCCGGAACCGAAGCCCCTGACAACGAAGTGGGCATTGAATTCCACCGCATTGGCAAGGATCTCATTCACGCCTTGCTGGAAAATTGCCGTAAGCCTGTGTCCGTCAAAATTGAGGAAGAGCCGACCGCCCATCTCCTGTGCGAGCAGTTCTTTCCGAACGTGCCGAAACTCGAGACAGCCGCTTTCATCGCGCCCAAGAGAGTCCGGTCAACGTCCTGGACAGTGGATGAACTCTGGGACGAAGAGCCAGAGGCACCAATCATCCAGGAAACACCTTCTGCCACAGAGGAAACACACGCACCTGCGCAAGAGGAAAAAGAAGGACAGGCGGAACCTGTCAAGCAAGCACCTCGCTCCTCCACCATCGAGCCTGAAGAAGAAAAAGAAGCCGAACAGCCCGCTGTCGTTGCTGTTGAACCGGGAGCATCTGTTCAACCCGAGCATGAAGCGCCTGAGCATCCGACACCCGATCCCGAGGCCCAAACCGAGGTCAGCTATGACATCATGCTGGGTGTTAACGGTGACTCGCCACAGTACGGTTTGCTCGGAGAGGTTTCCGGGAGAAAGATCGCCCTGGACCTCAACCACACCCACACGATAAGTCTCTTTGGGGTTCAAGGCGGCGGCAAGAGCTACACCCTTGGAACCGTCATTGAGATGGCCTCCATGCCTCTCCAACACATCAATGTACTGCCAAGCCCGCTCGCTACGGTCATTTTTCATTACAGCCCGACGCAGGATTATGCGCCGGAGTTTACCTCAATGATCAATGCCAACTCGGTGGATGAGGAGATCCGCATCCTTCGTGAGCGTTACAAGGCCTGCCCGGAAGCCCTGAAGGATGTTCTGATTCTTACCCCGGCAAACAAGGTGGATGATCGCCGGGCCGAGTACCCGGATATCGAGGTTAAGCCGATTGCTTTTTCTGCCTCCGAACTCAAGGCGGCGCACTGGAAATTTCTGATGGGAGCGATTGGCAGCCAGAGCATGTATATGCGGCAAATCAATCTCATCATGAGGGGGCTGCGGGATAACCTGACTTTCGATGCCCTGCGAGCAGGCATCGATAACTCTGGTCTGTCCGATCACCTGAAAGAGCTGGCCCAGACGCGTCTGCTGTTCGCCAGTGAATATATCGATGATAACCAGCGACTCCAGGATCTGATTCGCCCAGGCCGGTTGATCATCGTGGATCTACGAGATGAATACATCGAAAAGGACGAGGCCCTCGGTCTGTTCGTGGTGATGCTGCAGATTTTCTCGGAAGCAACCTATCAGGGAAGCGCCTTCAACAAGCTGGTAGTTTTCGATGAAGCCCACAAGTACATTGAGAACGATGACCTGGTTTCCGGTCTGGTCGAAGTTGTCCGTGAGATGCGACACAAGGGGACCAGCATCATGGTCGCCTCTCAGGATCCTCCATCGGTCCCGGTCTCGCTGATCGAGCTGTCTTCACAGATCATTATGCATAAATTCAACTCGCCCGCCTGGCTGAAACACATCCAGAAGGCGAATGCCGCCCTCGGCGAGCTGACCTCCGACAAAATGAGCCATCTCGGTACCGGTGAAGCCTATGTGTGGTCGAGCAAGGCCTCGGACGACTCGATCACCCGGGGTACGATGAAGATCAAGTGCCGCCCTCGCATCACGCAGCATGGTGGCAACACCAAAACGGCCGTGGGTCAGTGAGCAACTACTGAACTGTACCTGTTTTTCGTGGGCCTGCTCGCTCGGTCGTCTTTAAAACGATCTTTACCACCTATGCAGATTCTGATTCCACTGCTTCAGCGCCGTGGTGAATGCCTCGCTGTCCAATATGAGCAGGGGGGCCGATTCGGGCAAAAATCAACTCAGTACAACCCTCAGTCAGGCTCTTGGATTTAATAGGGTAGATATGCTTTTTTGTGCCCTGGTCCGATCTAGAAATGCACCGGGGTCCACTTATTTACTGGTCTAGGATTATTTATACGCAAATTACCACAGCTTTTCAAACTACCACAGCTTTTCAAACCGGGCCGGGTTGGTGGCCGTATACAGCACCGTATGCTGAATATTTCTGTGTCCCAGATAATCCTGAATCAGCCGCGTGTCGGCCCCTTGATCTGCCAAAGCAAAGCCACAGGCATGGCGCAGCATATGCGGATGCACCTCAACTCCAAGCCCCGCCAACTTTCCATAAAAACGTACCAGTGACCAAACGGTTCGACGGTTAAGTGGTTGGCGACGTTCGCTCAAAAACAAGGCATTGCTATCAGCTACCATTGCTTCACGACGCTTCAGCCAGGATCTTATGGCACGCAATTCCTCCGACCGGAGGGGATGAGTAGTTGAGAGCCCGTTCTTTAATCTGCCCACATGCAGAATGCGGTTTTCCAGATTTACGTGGCTTAAAGTCATGCCGCAGGCCTCGGAGACCCGCAGGCCGTGCCGGAACATGAGCAAGAGCAGGCAGCGGTCACGGGCTTCGTTGCGGCTACCCTTTACCGCAGCAATCAATTTTTCTACTTCAGTTGTGGTCAGGTGTTTTCGACTGTTCATCTTTTTGTCCAAAGTTTGCCTTCATTGAAAAGGATAACTCGTTGATTTTTCATGTCGGAAGTTTTAGCAGAACGTCAACATTGGACAGAATGGTATATTTTGTCCAATGTCTGGTGAGGGTTAGCGTTTCTGCTCAATATATACTGCATAATCGCTTTGGTGTGTGCAAGCACACCTGGCCATTGTCCCCCCATAGCGTCAATGAATACCTAATTTAGCTATTCATTTCCTTCACCTGCTTTACCATTTTTTTCAGGTTAAATATTGTCATCTTGACATTTCGCTTAATGTACTATTACATTTAACGAAACTTGAGAATGTAAGGTGACAAAATGCACGACCCAGACGATTTGACACCGCGCCAGCAGGAGTTCCTGAACTATCTCCACAACCGGGTGCAGCAAGGCAAGGACATGCCAAGCCTGCGCGAGGCTGGCAAGGAACAGGGCATAAGCCATACCGCCGTTGCCAGCCTGTTCCGGGCCCTGGAGGACAAAGGCGTTCTCCGACGAGAAGGTCGCTACAGCCGTAGCATCGTGCTCCGCAATAAAAACAGTGCAGAGCCTTTTTTACCGAGCCGCGAGGTGCCAATCATTGGTCGGGTCGCTGCAGGCCTGCCGCTCTATGCCCAACAGGAATGGGCAGGGACTGTGCTCGTTGATGGTGCGATCTTTCGTGGCGCACAACTTTTTGCCCTGCGGGTACAAGGCGACTCCATGAAGAAGGTCGGCATCCTCGACGGTGATCTGGCCATCTGCGAGGCCCGTCAGTTTGCCACAGACGGCGAAATAGTGGTTGCTCTGATCAATAACGAAGAGGCAACCGTCAAACGCTTCTTTTACCGGGGTGATCATATCGAACTCAAACCCGAGAACCAGGACTATACGGCTATACGCTATGGTTTGGACGAGGTTTTGATCCAGGGCAAGGTCGTCGGCATTCAACGCGGCCCGGACCAGATGGCCTCCCTGTGAGCGCATTGCCATGGCTGCGAACGCACCTGTCTTTACCGGCACCAGCGGCTTCTCCTATCCCGAATGGATTGAGGCTGGCATCTATCCGCCAGGCACAAAATCTGCCCAAATGCTAGGTCTGTACTGCCACCTCTTCCCGGTAGTGGAACTCAACTACACCTGGTACCAGATGGTGCGGCAAGAGAGTGTGGCACGGATGCTCGCTGCAAGCGGCCAACTGCTCTACTGCGCCAAACTCACCCGCAGCATGACCCATGAGATCGATGAAGATTGGCAGGCGCAGACCGCGCTCTACTGCCAGGGCATTCAGCCCTTGCTGCAAAGCGGCCGCCTCCTGAGCGTGCTGGTGCAGTTTCCTCCATCCTTTCACCGTACCAGGGAAAACCGTCTCTACCTGGCCCGCCTCTTCGATGCGCTCAAGGCCTTGCCCCTGTCCGTGGAGTTCCGGCACAGATCCTGGGCCCAGGACTCTGTGTTCAAGGGGCTGGAAGAGCGCCAGATCACCCTGGTGAGTGTTGATGCGCCCCCGTTGTCGGATCTGTTTCCGCCGCTTGCGGTAATCACCAACCCCGACCTCTTCTACTTGCGTCTGCACGGCCGCAATGCACAGGGTTGGGGTTCGGGCTCCAAGCAGCAACAGTTCAATTACAACTATTCAAAGGAAGAACTGCAGCAGTGGAGCCGGGAGCGTATCCCGCAGATGCGTTCTGCCTGCAAGGCTGGAGTCATTCTTTTCAATAACCATGTGGCTGGTCAGGCTGTGCGAAACGCCCAGGCCATGGCCAAGCTGATTCCCTGACAGCCTGTTGTGGCCGCTCATGGAACGTCGGATTATCCACCTCAACATTGCCGACTTCAGTGTGGCGGTGGAGCGCCTCCTCGATACCAGCCTCAAAGGCAAGGCCCTGATCATTGCCCATCCCTCGCCCCGGGCTGTGGTTGCAGACATGAGCGACGAGGCCTATGCCGAGGGTGTTCATAAAGGCATGCTTCTCAGCACAGCCCGGCTCCGCTGTCGGAAGGCCCT
>JBMNTQ010000159.1:0-4946 GCA_050945815.1 Christensenellales bacterium | reverse complement strand
GCAATCCTTCCTGTTCCTGCGGTAAATACATGGAAATTTGGAACGATGTTTTTATGCAATATTTTAAAACAGCGGAGGGAAATTACGAGCCTCTGGCGCAAAAAAACGTAGATACCGGCATGGGCCTAGACCGGACGGTAGCCATTTTACAGGGGAAAAGCTCGGTCTATGAGACGGACGTCTTTGAAAGCAGCTTGGCTGCCATTGCTGAGTTGAGCGGTAAAAGCTACGGACAAAGCCAGGAAATTACCCGGGCGTTTCGTATTATAGCAGATCATATCCGCTGCGCAACGTTTATGCTGGGTGATGAGAAAGGCATCACGCCTTCAAACGTTGACCAGGGCTATGTATTGCGCCGGCTCATCCGCCGGGCTGTGCGTTATGCTATGCAGCTGGGCATCGCGGAAAACCAGCTGACTAAAATAGCCCAATGCGTTATCAGCCAGTACGAAGGCGTGTATCCTGAGCTGGGGAATAACCGGGATAAAGTGATCAGTGAGCTGCAAATGGAGGAGACTCGCTTCCAGCGTACGCTGCGGCAGGGAATCCGGGAGTTTGAAAAGCTGACTGGTAAGCTCGAGCATAAAGAGATTGACGGGAAGTCCGCCTTCCACCTATACGATACCTTTGGTTTCCCCTTGGAATTTACCCTGGAGCTGGCCGAGGAAAACGGCTTTACAGTGGATACGGCAGGTTTTGAGCAGCATTTTAAAGCCCATCAGAAGGCCTCTCAGGCCGGCGCCCAGCAGCGCTTTAAGGGCGGCCTGGCTGATAACAGCGAACAAACCGCCCAGCTGCACACGGCTACCCATCTCATGCATTCGGCCTTGCGCCGGGTTTTAGGCGACGAAGTGGCACAGAAGGGCAGCAACATCACAGCGCAGCGGCTTCGGTTTGACTTTTCCTTTGGTCGCAAGGTAACCAAAGATGAGCTTGCGGAAGTTGAACGTCTGGTAAACGAGGCAATCCAGACTGATGCCGACATCACCATAGAGGAGTTGTCTGTAGATCAGGCAAAGGAGCAAGGGGCCATTGGGGTGTTCGACTCAAAATATGGAGAAAAAGTCAAGGTTTATAGCATGGGAAATTTTTCCAAGGAAATATGCGGCGGTCCTCACGCCAGCAACACCGGGGAGCTGGGGAGGTTTAAAATCCAGAAGGAGGAAAGTTCTTCTGCTGGGGTACGGCGCATAAAAGCCGTTCTGTTGGACAAATAGCAGCGGTCTGGATGTTTCACGTGAAACATCTTCCAAAAACCTCAACAAGCCGAGCCCCTTCTCTGCCAGGCATCGCCAACGGAGGAGGGGTATTCTATGCGGTTTTCCGACTTTGTGCTGTGCAAACGCTTTTTGTTTCACGTGAAACATTTGTTTTTTGGGTAAATTCCCCCCAGCCCTTTTCTTTCTCTGCCGCTTCCTCTATAATTGTATCATCTGGCCGCCTAAAAACCGGCCCGGAAATATACATCGCAAGGGGAAAGGTATATGTCCAGAGTGATTGCCATCGCCAATCAGAAAGGCGGAGTGGGAAAGACCACCACCAATGTAAACTTGAGCGCCTGCGTCGCAGAAGCGGGGAAGAAGGTTCTGGCCATCGATATCGATCCCCAGGGTAATACAACCAGCGGGCTAGGGGTTGATAAGAGCCGGGTCGAACTGTCGATTTATGATGTGCTGATCAATGATTGTGCCATCCAGGACACCATTGTGCCCACCTCTCAGGAGAATTTGTCTCTGGTGCCTTCCAGCATATCCTTGGCCGGCGCTGAAATCGAACTGGTGTCTATGCTTGCCCGGGAACATATCCTGAAAAATGCTTTGCAGCCCGTCAGAGAGGCTTATGATTTTATATTTATTGATTGCCCTCCATCGTTGGGGCTTTTGACCATCAATGCACTGACAGCGGCGGACAGGCTGTTGGTGCCCATACAATGCGAATATTATGCCCTTGAGGGGCTTTCGCAGCTGCTAAACACCGTGCAAATCGTTCGCAAGCGCCTGAATCCCCAGCTGGATGTGGAGGGCGTGGTGCTAACAATGTTTGACGGGCGCACCAATTTGTCTGTGCAGGTGGTCGATGAAGTGAAAAAATATTTTAAAAATAAAGTTTACTCTACGATTATCCCGCGTAATGTTCGTTTGGGAGAGGCGCCCAGCCATGGGCTGCCGATTATAAAGTATGATAAAAGCTGTACAGGCGCCGAAGCCTATACGGATTTGGCAGAGGAACTGATTGATGCATGGGAGGAGGAAGAACATGAAAGCCAAGGGATTAGGTAAGGGACTGGAGGCCTTGTTGGGAGAGGCCGCAGCAGGCACGCCGCAGCATGAAATCGAGATGACCCTAATCGATCCAAACCGCTCTCAGGCCCGCCAGACATTCGATGAAGCGGGTATCGAGGAATTGGCCGCATCCATCCGGCAGCATGGCGTGATTCAGCCGATTTTGCTGCGTCCGGAGAATGGGCGCTATTCAATTATCGCAGGAGAACGGCGTTGGCGGGCCGCACATAAGGCCGGCCTAAAGACTATTCCCGCCCTGATCAAGGATATAGAAGAGCGGGAGCTGATGGAAATCTCGTTGATTGAGAATCTCCAGCGGGAAAACCTGAATCCTGTGGAGGAGGCTGAGGGCCTGCAAACCTTAATCAACGAATATGAGTTAACCCAAGAAGAAGCAGCGCGGCGCTTGGGCAAGAGCCGATCTTATATCGCGAATTCCCTGCGGCTTTTGGTTTTGCACCCTGAAATTTTGAATAAGCTGCGTACTAATTTAATCAGCGCCGGCCATGCCCGTTGCCTGATCACCCTGCCCGAGGAACAACAGCTTCGAGTTGCCAAACTAATTGTGGAGCGCCAGCTTTCCGTGCGTCAAGTAGAGGAGTTGGTTAAGCATGGCAACATGAAGGTTCGGTCAGAAAAAGCAGCCGACCCGGAAATTGCAGAAGCCGAAGCTTTGCTGCGCGAACTGCTGGGTACCAAGGTGCGATTAAGCGGCAACCAACGCCGGGGCCGTATTATGATTGAATATTACAGCACCGACGAGCTGGAAGGCATATTGGACAAGCTTAGATAGCGATTATAGCTTTATATTTATTGTTATTCGATGCATTATGGTGAAAAAAGAGCCGCTATGAAGTGAGCGCACTAATCGATCGCACTTCAAATCAGCGGCTTTTTAGCGTTTTAAATCAATTCAAAAATACGATTCTCCACAACTTTACGCAGATGCTCGCCGTAGGGGGATTTACCGTAACGTTCGGCAGCAGCTAGAAGCTTGTCCTTGCCGATCCAGCCGCGGCGATATGCAATCTCCTCCGGAGCGGAAATCTTGATGCCCTGCCGTTTTTCAATGGTGCGTACGAAGTTGGCCGCATCCACCAAGTGGTCCACTGTTCCCGTATCCAGCCAGGCAAAGCCACGGCCCATCAGCTTTACATCCAGTTCGCCGTTCTCAAGGTAGATTCGGTTCAGATCGGTGATTTCCAGCTCCCCCCGGGCGCTAGGCTTGAGAGCTTTAGCAAATTCAACCACTCGATTATCGTAGAAATATAAGCCTGTCACGGCATAATTGGATTTGGGCTGCTGCGGCTTTTCTTCCAGGGAAATAGCCCTTCCACATTGGTCGAACTCTACAATGCCGAAACGCTCCGGATCGTCTACATAGTAGCCAAAGACTGTCGCCCGCCCGGAGTTGGACGCCGCCGTGCGCAAAAGCTCTCCCAGGCCGTTGCCATAAAAAATATTGTCTCCTAAAATCATGGCACAGGAATCACCGTCGATGAATTCCTCCCCTAGAAGAAAGGCCTGGGCCAGGCCATCCGGCGAAGGCTGTACTTTGTATTGCAAGCGAATACCCAGCTCGCTTCCGTCACCCAGAAGATGTTCAAACCGGGGGGTATCGGTAGGCGTGGAGATAATCAGGATATCTTTAATATCCGCCATCATCAATACACTCAGCGGGTAGAATATCATCGGCTTGTCGTAAACCGGCAAAAGTTGCTTGCTGGTAACCATCGTCAGAGGATAGAGCCTCGTGCCGGAACCACCGGCAAGAATGATCCCTTTCATTTCAAGCTGCCTCCTGTACAATAAAAAGTCACTTCCTGCTCTATTATACAATCAATTCCAGGGAAAAGAAACCGCCTGCCCCTTGAAATCCGGTTTTTGCTTAAAAAGCTTGTATTTTGTCTTGCGGATTGCTATCATTTTTATAACAACAAAAAACAGGAGGACGCTCTTGAACTTTTTTTCTGAGCTGAGCAACAACATCCAACTTTGGCTGTCTAGCCTTGTCCAGCAGGCGCCTAATCTTTTGACGGCACTCTTAAAAATAATCATTATTTTTATTGCGGTTAAAATCCTGATTCCCCTGTGCAGAAGAATCCTCAAGGTAATCCTATTTCGCAAACAGTTTCGGGAGGATGAAATCAGGAATAAAAAGCGCGGCACCATCTATACCGTTTTGGGCAGTGCGATTAAATATATTTTGTATTTCGTAGCGATCATTGCATCTTTGGACGCAGTCGGGTTGGGCGCAGCTGCCAATTCTCTGCTGGCCACCGCCGGTATCGGCGCATTGGCCATCAGTCTGGGCGCGCAGGCGGCAATCAAGGATATTGTCAGCGGCTTTCTCATCCTGTTTGAAAATGAATATTCCGTCGGAGACTATGTTAAAATAGGCGATGTATCAGGCACGGTTGAGTCCCTTTCCATTCGCAGTACAACCGTACGCGTCTGGACCGGAGAGTTGACCCTCATCCCCAATGGGAATATAGTAAACGTGACGAATTACAGCCGCAGCAACATGCTGGCAGTGGTAGACATCGACGTCAGCTATGAAAGCGACATACAGCATGTCAAAGAGGCCATGCTGCGCGGGGCGAAGCGTTATGCCGAACAGCACCAGGATGTCGTGGTGGAAGAGCCCGTCGTTATGGGTATCAC
>JBMNTQ010000158.1:0-4947 GCA_050945815.1 Christensenellales bacterium | reverse complement strand
TGCTGCTGCTTCTCGTGATTGCCATCAACAAGCAGCTAGCCCTCAAAATCATCCGGGGCATTTTCACGTTCCTGCATAAAATCCGCATTATAAAATCTCTGGATAAATCCTTAAACTGGGTCACTACCCAAGTAGGAATGTTTAACGACAGCTCCAAAATCGCAATGAAAAATCCGGGCGTGGTCATCAAGACGTTTATCCTGTCGGTTTTCCAGTTGTCCTTCTTCTTCTTAATTCCCTATTGTATCTACCGAAGCTTTGGCCTGCAGGGTGCGCCCGTCTTAAGCATGGTTGCCGCTCAGGCCTTTGTTGTCATGGTCTCGGTCGTCATACCCTTGCCCGGCGGCTCCGGAGGCGCAGAAGGAAGCTTTTACTTGTTTTTCAGCATCTTCTTCTCCAGCGCCGGCATTCTCTCTGCAATTCTGATTTGGCGTTTGATTACCTACTATTCCAATATTGTCATCTGCGGGTTATTTGTAACCCTGGATTCCCGTCGCACCAACAAGATCTCAGCGCAGAAACCTGCCGCATAGCATCCCCCTATGTCGTATCATCACTGACCCCCGCCGCATCAGATACAGCGGCCGCGGGGTTTCTTTTTTTGAGGGGGAACGTGCGCGCAAATGCCGAGCTAGCACCCAATATAAAACTTAGGCTTAAAGCTGGTAAGGCTCTCACTATCGCTTCTCCTATCAGCCGCAGCAAGCTCGCTATCTGCCCTAAATCTCCCTACGCGCATTCGTGCGCCTTAGCTCAGTTTGTTTTTCCATATCTGCATAATCCCCCGCTCTCCAGGGCAAGGCTGCGTATTCCAATCCGATATAAAGGGCCAAACAAAAAAGGAACTCTAAAGGCCTGACTAATTAGAGTAGCTTTGCAGAACCATTCACACAAAGTAAGGCCATCCATCTATCCAAGGACAGCCCTACCATTAAGCGAAGGTGCGATCATGCATGCGTTTATGAAACAAGCGCGGGGCAGCGTTGAGAAAATGCTAAGTGATTTGGCTTGGGCCGAAAGATATGAGCGCATGGGCGGAGTTCATCCTCTCATTTTATTCAAATAAGAAAGAGGCGACGGGAAATCTCCCTCGCCTCTTTCTTATTTCATAAAGCATCTGTAAAAATGTTTAAGCAGGCGCCGGAATCCATAATCCCGGCAACTGTCTACTATCTGTTGCGCCGTAGCGTATCCGCCAGTACAGACACCACGATAACCAAACCAATGGCAATCTGCTGCCAGTAGGAGGAAACGTTGAGGAGGTTGAGCCCGTTGCGAAGCACACTGATGATCAGGGCGCCAATAAACGTTCCTTGAATACGCCCCTCACCGCCGCTCATGCTGGCGCCGCCAATAACCGTAGCCGCGATGGCATTCATCTCATACTCTAAGCCGGCAGTTGGCGATGCGGAGTTTAGACGTCCAACCAGCATGATAGCTGCAATACCGCTGCAAAGACCAGATATACTGTAAACTTTCAGCTGGGTACGGTGTACGTTAATACCGGACAATTTAGCAGCTTCCATGTTGCCGCCTACAGCATAGGTGTTGCGGCCCAGCTTCGTATACTTCAACAAGAAGTATGCAATTATATAAGCCACAACCATCACAATAATCGGAAAAAATATTCCAAATATTCTACCGCCGCCAATAAAGCGGAATAGTTCAGGAATGTTGCCGATCGGGCGTCCGTTGCTGAGAACCGAGGCCAATCCGCGAGCAATAGACATCATACCCAAGGTTGCAATGAAGGGCGGCAATTTACCTTTGGTAACGCCTATCCCGTTGATGAAGCCCAGCAGCGTAGCCGCAATCAGAGCAATTATCATGACCACCACCGGCGGCATAGTATCTTTAGCAATTCCGATAAATATTCCTGCAACGGCCACGATAGAGCCCACCGACAGGTCAATACCGCCGGTAAGGATAACCATCGTCATGCCAATTGCAATCACGCCGTTGAGCGAAGCCTGCAAGAATATGTTGGAGATATTACCAGCCGACAGAAAAACATCTGAGGCCAGGCTCAATATGACACAAAGGCCAATTAAGCTAAAAAATACAACATAATCTGATACTTTTATTCTGCGCTCTTTTTTATATCCACTATTTTTTATGTTACTTCCTTCCACGCTCATTTCCCCCCTGTTGCAAGTTTAAGGATTTTCTCCTGATCGGCTTCGTTCCGTTGCAATTCTCCAGTGATTTTCCCCTCATGCATTACGTAGATTCTATCGCTCATGCCCAGAATTTCAGGCAGCTCCGACGATATCATGATAATCGCAACGCCTCTACGTGCCAATTCCGTCATAAGCTTATAAATTTCCGTTTTTGCACCCACATCAATGCCACGGGTCGGCTCATCGAAAATCAAAATATCGCAATCAGTGAACAGCCATTTTGCCAATACAACTTTTTGCTGGTTTCCCCCAGATAGGAACTTGACTTTTTGCTTCAAACTGGGTGTTTTGATATCTAGCGCCTCACTCAGTTTCTGAGCGTCATCTCGCTCTTTCCGCAAATCCAAGAACTTACGTTTGATGATCTTATCCAAGCCCGCGAGGGTTATGTTGGATTTTACATCAAAAATTAAAACCAGCCCTTGCCCTTTACGGTCTTCCGTCAGAAAGCCAATTCGATTCTTTACAGCATCGCCAAAGTTTCTAATTTGAATCTTCTTGCCGTTTAGGTAAATGTCGCCCCCGTCTCTAGCGTCTGCCCCAATCGCTGCGCGCATCAATTCCGTACGTCCAGCCCCCATCAGGCCTGAAAAGCCCAATATCTCCCCGCTGCGCACATGGAACGAGCATTCCTTGACCTTTGTTTTGTCGCAACTGACGTTCTCGACGCGAAAAACCTCTTCGCCGATCGGCACTTCTTCTTTGGGGAATTTGTCTTTCAGGTCACGGCCCACCATCAGCTTGATGAGGTAGTCCAAATCTACTTCGCCCTGATTAAAGTTTACCGTTTCCACGAATCTTCCATCCCGGAAAACTGTAGCCCGATCGCCCACTTCCCTCAGTTCTTCCAGTCTGTGAGAGATATAGATGATACCTACGCCTTTCGCTGTCAATTCACGGATGGTACGAAACAGTTGCTCTATTTCGTGCTCCGTCAGCGAGGAAGTCGGCTCATCCATAATCAAAACATCTACGTTTTTGGATATGGCTCGGGCCACCTCCACCATCTGCTGCTGGGCAATGGTAAGATTTTTAACAATCGTCTTCGGATGGATGTTTACCTGCAGCTCATCGAGAACCTGCTGCGCATCGGCATACATTTTTTTCCAGTCTACCCGTCCGGCTTTCATAGGCTGCCGTCCGATATAAATATTCTCCGCAACTGTTAAATAAGGGCTTACGTTCAATTCCTGATAAATAATACTAATGCCTAACTCCTGTGCCTGATGTACATTTTCAATATTGACTTCCTTACCCTTGTATAGGATGGTGCCCGAATCTTTGTGATATACACCACTCAGGATTTTCATCAGTGTAGATTTGCCGGCGCCGTTCTCGCCCAGCAAAACATGAACCTCTCCTCTATTTAACTCAAAATGTACGTTATCCAAAGCCAATACCCCAGGGAACGACTTTGTGATATCGCGCATCTCCACCAAGTTTTCTCCAATCAATCCTGCTCACCTCACTCTTACATTTTCCCATCTAGACAATCGCCAGGCTACCAGAGCATCCTGGCAGCCGTGGCGATTGAAATAAATAGACTCGACGTTACGCCCAATCAGGCGATCGTCATTACCTTACAGCATTTCTTTGGTGATCAATTCCACCTTGGTGGGCATCTCTGCATCAAATGTAGCAGAAGGATCATCAATCACTTTAATAGCAACCTCTACAGCAACTTTGCCCATTTCTACCGGATACTGGGCAACGGTTCCGTACATTGTGCCGGCTTCAACTGCTTCGAGTGCCAGATCCTGAGCGTCAAATCCAATCAGGGTGATGGTGCCGGTGCGGCCAGCGTTTTCAATCGCTTCCATTGCGCCTAGGCCCATCATGTCGTTGCTGGCAAATACACCTTTGATATCGGGGTTGGCAGTCAGCATGTTAGAGAATACATCATAGCCTTTTGCCTGGTCCCAGTCAGCCGGCTGGGAAGCAACGATCTTCAGGTTAGAGCCTTCTACACCGTCTTCAAAGCCGCCTTTGCGGTTGTTGGCAGTTTCATGGCCGGTGATGCCTTCCAGAACAGCAACTTCCACTTCGCCCTCTTCATCTTTAAAAAGTTCTACCATCGTTTCGCCGGCAATCTTACCGCCAGCATAGTTGTCGGAACCAATGAAGGTAACCACTTTGCCGCCTTCCTGCTCCAGCAGGTCCATATCCACGCGGGAGTCAACGGTAATAACCGGGATGTTGGCATCGTTGGCCTGCTTGATAACCGGAACCACAGCCTGAGAATCACTGGGAGTCATAATCAGAACGTCTACCTGAGAAGCGATGGCATTTTCGCACATCTGAACCATTTTCTCAGATTCTGTTTCTTTTTCCGGGCCCTGAACCGATACGTTCACAGTTTTGCCTTCCGCTTTGGCAGCCTCAATAGCTTCCTTTACGCCCTCTTCCATGCTTACGAAGTAGGGGTTGTTCATGGTTTTCATGACAAAAGCAAAGTTATAGGTTTTGCCTTCGCCATTATCATCAGTGTCCACTGGTGCCCCGTTTGAATCGCTGGTCTCGGGAGCCTCAGACGGAGCCGCCTCACCGCCGCAACCTACCAGTGCGAACAGCAGCAGCGCTGCCAGGATAAACGCCAGAATCTTGCTCGTGTTTTTCTTCATGTTTTTTCTCCTTCCATTTCTTAGATATGCTAGTTGCTTTCGCAAGAAAAGCCTAAATAAACGACGGGAATCTTGCCCCGAAACGTGTTCTTAATTGTTACATGAATTTTTTAAGTAAATTGATTGTTGCGTTAAGAATTATCTTG